>NZ_CP045318.1:1477500-1808471 GCF_009363255.1 Roseivivax sp. THAF197b
CTGGCGACGCAGTCGGCAGTGAAGGTGGCGGCAGTTGCTTTTGCCTGCAAAAGCAATGAGAGCCGCATCCTCTCCATTCCAGGAGCTGACATATTCCATGACAGATACCAACAGACAGAGCCTTCCGATTAGATCGCTCAGCACTGAGTTCAGTGTTGAGCCGTCCAATCGGACGGATCACTGACATCGTTTAGAGAGATACAAATCAACATTGCTTGGTTGCCATAAGTGTTTGGCGACCTCAGTTGGTCTCACCTCGAGTGAGCGGTATGAACCAAGTCTAGCCGGCCTGGAACATATACCCCTTCTGAAACGAGCAATCGTTGTCCAAGTCAAGTACACTAACCCCTCATTCATTCCGCAAGGTTTGAATGAGATTGTCTGACCCGACAGGGTCAGGCGGGAAAGTATGCTTTTGATCGGTAGAAGCGGATAACGCGTTACTCAATCGCTCAAGTAGCGAAGCGGTAGCGAACTAACCTGTCTTTTACTGGATCAAATCAAGCGCGAGAAGGGCGTTTGGTGGATGCCTTGGCAGCAAGAGGCGATGAAGGACGTGATACTCTGCGATAAGCTCTGGGGAGCCGAGAATAGGCTTTGATCCAGGGATCTCCGAATGGGGCAACCCACCTGAATGTTTGTTATTATTGCCTTCGGGCAGCTAATAACACTCATGACCAGGTATTTATGACCTGAATATATAGGGTTATAAAAGCAAACCCGGGGAACTGAAACATCTAAGTACCCGGAGGAAAGGAAATCAATTGATACTCCCCTAGTAGCGGCGAGCGAACGGGGACCAGCCGAGCCTTGAGCGTGATCAGAACCAGTTGGAAAGCTGGGCCATAGCGGGTGACAGCCCCGTATGAGAAGCGTGATGGGACGTATTAAGTAGGGCGGGACACGTGAAATCCTGTCTGAAGATCGGGGGACCACCCTCGAAGGCTAAGTACTCCTTGCTGACCGATAGCGAACCAGTACCGTGAGGGAAAGGTGAAAAGCACCCCGACGAGGGGAGTGAAACAGTACCTGAAACCGAGCGCCTACAATCAGTCGGAGCTTGACTGGACTCTTATGACACTCTGAGGCCATGGTCCTCCACGAGGAGTTGAGCGGCAAAAGCCCTCAAGTAACGAAGTGGTAGGGCTGTCGGATGCTCTGCCCTCAAGTAACAAAGTGGTAGGGCACTAACATGGCTGATGGAACGTTTGCAGTATTGATGTTCGTGGCGGGTCTGACCGACATGGGTCTCAATTATTGCGGCACGGCAACGGGTTGCCTCGGCAAGACCGATACGACACCGCGCGTGGCCTTCTCGGCCGGGTCGGTGATCGAACGGAATGCCGAAGAAAGCCCGGAAGTTTATCTTCGCTACGATCTCGGACACAAGCGCGGGCCATTCGGCCAGGCCCTGGGTCTGTCGACGGGCGAGGCGGGATCGTGGATCGGCTTTGGGTCGACCTACACGATCAATCTCGGCAACAGCCCGGTTTACGCCGAGCTGCACTCGATGCCTGGCATCTGGGTGGAGAACGAATTCGACCTTGGAGGGCCGATCGCCTTCCGATCCGGGATCGAGTTCGGCTACGAGATGCGGAATGGCTGGCGCGCGAGCCTCAGCTATGACCATCGATCGAGCGCCGGGATCTACGAAGACAATCCGGGGATCGAAACGGTGCAATTCCGGGTCTCCATGCCATTGCGATGAACGTTCCCGACAGAGTTTATAAGTGTCCAGTCTTGTGACGGCGTACCTTTTGTATAATGGGTCATCGACTTGGTCTATCTAGCAAGCTTAAGCCGTTAGGTGTAGGCGCAGCGAAAGCGAGTCTGAATAGGGCGATGAGTTAGATGGATCAGACCCGAAACCGAGTGATCTAGGCATGACCAGGATGAAGGTAAGGTAACACTTACTGGAGGTCCGAACCCACACCTGTTGAAAAAGGTCGGGATGAGTTGTGCCTAGGGGTGAAAGGCCAATCAAACTCGGAGATAGCTGGTTCTCTGCGAAATCTATTTAGGTAGAGCGTCATCCGAATACCCCGGGGGGTAGAGCACTGGATGGGTAATGGGGCCCCACAGGCTTACTGATCCTAACCAAACTCCGAATACCCGGGAGTACTAGATGGCAGACACACTGCGGATGCTAACGTCCGTAGTGGAGAGGGAAACAACCCTGACCTACAGCTAAGGCCCCCAATTCGTGGCTAAGTGGGAAAGCAGGTGGGACGACCAAAACAACCAGGAGGTTGGCTTAGAAGCAGCCATCCTTTAAAGATAGCGTAACAGCTCACTGGTCTAAACAAGTTGTCCTGCGGCGAAGATGTAACGGGGCTCAAGCCACGAGCCGAAGCTTAGGATGCCGTAAGGCATGGTAGCAGAGCGTAGTGTGACATAGGACCTGTCCTCTTTTGCATCCTTCGGGATGTAGCGGAGGAACGGGTTCTTTCTGTGAAGCCGGGGCGTGAGCCATCCGGTGGAGAGATCACTAGCGAGAATGATGACATGAGTAGCGACAAAGAGTGTGAGAGACACTCTCGCCGAAAGTCCAAGGGTTCCTGCTTAAAGCTAATCTGAGCAGGGTAAGCCGGCCCCTAAGGCGAGGCCGAAAGGCGTAGTCGATGGGAACCAGGTTAATATTCCTGGGCCAGGAGATGGTGACGGATTGCGGAGGTTGTTCATCCTTATCGGATTGGATGGGCCGCTGAGCAGTCCCTGGAAATAGCCCTCCTTCGGACCGTACCCGAAACCGACACAGGTGGACTGGTAGAGAATACCAAGGCGCTTGAGAGAACGATGTTGAAGGAACTCGGCAAAATACCTCCGTAAGTTCGCGAGAAGGAGGCCCGGTTCCTAGGCAACTAGGGGCTGGGGGCACAAACCAGGGGGTGGCGACTGTTTACTAAAAACACAGGGCTCTGCGAAGTCGCAAGACGACGTATAGGGTCTGACGCCTGCCCGGTGCCTGAAGGTTAAAAGGAGGGGTGCAAGCTCTGAATTGAAGCCCAGGTAAACGGCGGCCGTAACTATAACGGTCCTAAGGTAGCGAAATTCCTTGTCGGGTAAGTTCCGACCTGCACGAATGGCGTAACGACTTCCCCGCTGTCTCCAACATCGACTCAGCGAAATTGAATTGCCTGTCAAGATGCAGGCTTCCCGCGGTTAGACGGAAAGACCCCGTGCACCTTTACTACAGCTTCAGACTGGCATCAGGCATGTGATGTGCAGGATAGGTGGTAGGCTTCGAAGCAGGAACGCCAGTTTCTGTGGAGCCATCCTTGAGATACCACCCTTCGCCTGCTTGATGTCTAACCGCGAACCGTTATCCGGTTCCGGGACCCTCTGTGGCGGGTAGTTTGACTGGGGCGGTCGCCTCCTAAATCGTAACGGAGGCGCGCGAAGGTTGGCTCAGAGCGGTCGGAAATCGCTCGTTGAGTGCAATGGCAGAAGCCAGCCTGACTGCGAGACTGACAAGTCGAGCAGAGTCGAAAGACGGCCATAGTGATCCGGTGGTCCCAAGTGGGAGGGCCATCGCTCAACGGATAAAAGGTACGCCGGGGATAACAGGCTGATACTGCCCAAGAGTCCATATCGACGGCAGTGTTTGGCACCTCGATGTCGGCTCATCTCATCCTGGGGCTGGAGCAGGTCCCAAGGGTACGGCTGTTCGCCGTTTAAAGAGGTACGTGAGCTGGGTTTAGAACGTCGTGAGACAGTTCGGTCCCTATCTGCCGTGGGTGTAGGATACTTGAGAGGAGTTGCCCCTAGTACGAGAGGACCGGGGTGAACGATCCACTGGTGGACCTGTTGTTGCGCCAGCAGCAGTGCAGGGTAGCTATGATCGGACAGGATAACCGCTGAAGGCATCTAAGCGGGAAGCCCCCCTCAAAACAAGGTATCCCTGAGGGCCGTGGAAGACCACCACGTCGATAGGCCGGAGATGTAAGCGCAGCAATGCGTTCAGTTGACCGGTACTAATGGCCCGATAGGCTTGATTTGATCCAGTAACAGACAGGTGGAACCTGCGCTTACCGGATGAAAATCAAAAGCATACACAAACAGTACGCTTGGACAGCGATAAAGGTTGATATTGCAGCACCTGGAATGACACCGGTGCGGGAACGCGCATTTGCATGCAAATACGCTGCCTCCCGCTAATTAAAACCCAGGTGCCAGCACCTGGGTTTTACTTGGTTTGGTGGTCATAGCACGAGCAAAACACCCGGCTCCATTCCGAACCCGGCCGTTAAGTGCCGTCGCGCCAATGGTACTGCGTCTTAAGACGTGGGAGAGTAGGTCGCCGCCAAACCTAGCAAAACCCAGACATCGTATCTCTCAAAACGGTCAGCGCAAAAAACACCAAGCGTCGCGGGATGGAGCAGTCCGGTAGCTCGTCAGGCTCATAACCTGAAGGTCGTAGGTTCAAATCCTACTCCCGCAACCAATAATACCCAAATCAGCATCAACACCAAACAACGCGCCCCGTTGGCCCGCGTCAGTAACGGCTGTAAGCATCTCTACACATAAAATGATCAGCGTCCTCCGCTGACACTTGCCCCGACACAGACTGTGGATCATCCCACAGCAAGTGCAGGGCTTCCAAAAATCGAAGTAAATCGAGAGCAGACACAGTGCGTTTTTGGCGTCGAGAACGCACAGATATCGAGTGTTGGTCTGCGTGCCTCAGCGCGCGTATCTCTCGAACCAGTTTCGGAAATCCCGCTCGGAGGCGCCGAAGAAACTTGCCTGCTCCAGAAGGGCGCGGTGCGCTTCGGCATCCTTGATAGGTCGCGCGCGTTCGTGTCTGTCCTTCTGGATCCAGACCCAGAGCAATCCGCCGTTCTCGTCGGTCTCTGCGATCAGCTGAACCATGTTGCACCCCCATGCGGTAAAGCTCGGATATTAGTGGGAGGGCACGCAAGCCCGCAAGTCTGATGTCGCGCGTGGCCTCGTTTGGCATGTCCTGGCGGCTGGTTTCGCCGCCCGGGTGACCATCGCGGCGCCTGAGAGTCAGCCCGTTCGGGCCCGTAAATGGCAAGAAATCGCGGAAAATACCCAGAAAACACCGCCAAACGGCTCCAAATTGAAAAATCAGAGCGTTCATGCTAGCGTTAATCCAACGTCAATTCGAAACGGGTTCTGCTGATCCGCATTGATTGCTCCGGGCGCGTGGATCGAAAGTGGCACGACGCGAGGAGGCGATCATGCTGCGAACGAAGGCGACCTCGATATCGTTGGACGGCAATTTCAAGCTCGAAGCATCCGGGCAGGAAATCAACGTCAAAGCCAGCCGCGCCCGCGCGATCCTCGCCATCCTTGCCACGACCGACGGGCACAAGAAGTCCCGCGATGCGCTGAAGGCGCTGCTTTGGCCGCGCAGCGACGAGAAGCAGGCCTCCGGCAGCATGCGCACGGCGCTTTCGAGCCTGCGTCAGGATCTTGGCGCCGATGCTGATCTGATAGGGGCAAACCGGACCCATATCTGGCTCAACGGGCCGGTGGATTTGCATCTTCCGGGAAACGGTGAGGCCTTTTTCGAAGACGCACCCACCGATATAGGTGCCGCGTTCGAGGAATGGCTGCAGATCGAGCGCCATCGCGCCAAGCCGCAATTGCCGTTGATTGTGGCGCAGGAGCGCGGCCCGACCCGGCGCATCTGCATTGGCATTCTACCCACGCAGGAGCGTCTCGATGAGCCGATGGCGGCGCTCTTGGCCACGCAGGTGCTCGACTTCGTGGTGGAGAGCCTGCGCGCCTACGAAATCTTTGATCTGTTCGATTTTCGCGATCTCGAGACGGATCATTTCGCCCAAGGGGCCCCCAGCATGGCCGATCCGGAGCTTTATCTCCGGCTCAGCCTGACGAAGGTGCGGACCATGGCGCAGCTTTCGGTTTCGGTGCGCCGAGGGCGCCAGATCCTCTGGGCGCATGCCACCTCCGCCGATCAATCCGGGCCGTTCCTGTTTTCCCATGACGATGTCGCGGCGTTTGCCAACCAGACCGTCGACGCGATCCTCAAGGCGGCCTTTCGCAAGCATGAAGGCCCCTCCTTTCGAGAGCGGGGGCCGCAATCCATGATCGGAGTCATCCACCAGCTATACGGCATGTCGCGGGACGGGCAGCATTCCGTGCGCCGCTATCTCGAAGGGCATCCCGAACTGGGCGGATCGGCCCTGGCCAATGCCTGTTATGCGCTGTCGGTCGCCAACACGCTGGGCGAAGGCGATCCGTCGCTTGCCGATCTTGAAGAGGCGCGGCGTCACGCGACGCGGGCGCTTGAGCTCGATATGCAGAACCCGCTGGTTCTGGCCTTTTGCGGCCATGTCTTCGGCTTTGCGCTGCGCGATTTCTCGGTCGGGGCGGAAGCGACAAAGCTTGCACGGCGCCAGGCGCCCGCCTTGCCGCAGGCCTGGGATTTTTCCGCCATGAACGCGATCTACCGGGGCGCCTTTCCGGACGCGATGCGGTTCAGCCGCAAGGCCGCGCAGCTCGGGCAATACAGTCCCTATCGTGAATTGTTCCGCTCGTCGCTCGCAATTACCGCGACGCTCACGGGCGAGCATGAGACCGCGGTGCAGGTCTCTCATTCGGTGCTGATGCGCCTGCCGGAATTTCTTGCGGTGATGCGCCACGCCGCTGCGAGCCATTCGGCGCTCGGCCAGCTTTCCCAGGCCGAGGATATGGTGCAGCGGGTTCGCGCCCGCGATTGCCTGTTCAGTGCCGAGGCCGTGCAGGACCCGAATTACCCATTACCGAGTGCAGCCAGCCGGGACGCCATCGGGCGGACGTTCCGGGTGCTTGGTCATACTTAAGAAAGTCATTTTGCAATCGCCCGATCTGGGGGAATTGATCATGAATTTTTCACGTCGCAGCGTCCTGCTCTGTGGGGCGTCCGCCCTTGTCGGGCTCCGTGCCAATCCGGTTTTTGCGCAACCCGCCGCTTGTTTCACACCATCGGACGACGGTCTCATCGGCACCTTGCGAAGCGCCGTGAAAGGCGCGCAGATGCTTGGCGTGCCCGAGATCACGAATTGCCACAGCCCGCAGACCGGGCCCCGGCTGGACCTAGCAGGCCTCTATGCCAACCCGACGGCGAATTTCGTGACCGGCATCGGCCCGGATGGTCCTACCTTCGTGACCGTGACCGGCCATGATGCGCCGGATAACGCGGTCATCGACACACCCGTGACCGGCTGCCACAGCCCGGCAGGCGGCTTTCCCGAGAATATCTTCAGCACGAAAACGATCGGCGGCGTCGGACGGGGACGTGGTCGTGGAAGGGGCCGGGGGCGCGGTCGCGGACGGGGTCGCGGGCGGGGCAGGGGCCGCGGGCCCGACCGCATGGTTGGCGATTTCGGCAACGCGCAGGCCCGTCTCGACAAGTTGTTCGAGGAAGAGACCGCGCATTACCGGCGCCGGGTGACCGAATGCCTGCCAACCATCGCGGAATTGCTGCAGCAGGATGACGCCTCCGCAGCGTTCAGATTGGCGCCGCCGCAATATAGCGGCTCCGAGACGCAGGACGAAATCGCCGTTTTGCTGGAGATGCAGACCAGCAAGGAACGCATCACCCGCCTGCCCGAGATCGACGCGGAGGTCGATGACATCGCCACGCCGTTTCTCGATCTGGTCGCCGATTTCGGCGGGCCGCCGTCGGGCGTTCTGCGGGTTCTGAACCTCATGGACATGTCGGGCTTCGTGGTCGGCTATTACTTCAAGCGCCAGTTCGGTCGCCTGCGTCCGAATGTCTTCGATCCACGGGTGAAGCCCGCGATCCCCGTGCCAACACATTCGGCCTATCCCAGCGCACATGCGGTGCAGACCCATCTCATCGCCCATGGCCTGGCCGAGATCTACGAGGATTCCGCCTTGGTCGCGCGCCTTTTCGATACGGCCGAGAGGATCAGCGTCAATCGCGAATATGCCGGGGTGCATTATGCCTCCGATACCGAGGCGGGGATCCTCGCCGCCAGCGCGGCCTTTCCGATCCTGCGGCTGATCCTCGATGAGGTCTTCACCGACGCCATTGCCGAGTTGAATACCGATCCGCTGGCCAATTGCCACCTGCTGGGCAGGCCCGGCGCGATCACGGAGCCGCCCGCGCGGCCCGACCCCGATCCGGCGCTTGGCTGGAACCTGACGGCGCTCGGGCTTCAGGCCGAAACGCCGTCCGAGACGGGGGCCGGCACGGTGATCGGGCTTTTCGACACGGCCGTCGACGTGGCGCATCCGGCGATTTCCGGCGCGATCGAGAATGCGTTCATCAATCTAGACTACCCGATCCCGCTCGATGATCCGTGGTGCATGGGCTCCAAGGGTATCGGGCACGGCACGGCGATGGCGGGGTTGATCGCAGGCCGGACCGACGCCAAGCGTCTGGGCGTCGCACCCGGCGCGAAGGTTTTGCCGGTGCGCTGCGCCAACCTCGCGCGGGATGACCATGACGACCGGTTCGAACTGGGCGTGGCGCTTCTGGGCGTCGGTCTGAACGGAAGCCGGGCCATGCCGCCGCATTGCACGGACGGCGCGGTGGGTGCCCGGATTGCGGCGGTGGTCCTGTCGCTGGACTTCCAGCGCCCGGATTACGCGCGGGCCGAATACCTTACCGCCGAGCAGATCGAGACGGCCGCGGGCAAGGGAGAGCTCGAAAAGCTGATCGACGCGGCCAGCGATGGCGAAGGACCCGCCTGCGATCCATTCGCGCTGGCGATCCTTCTGGTGCAGAATGCGGTGGCGGTCGTGATCCCGTCCGGGAATGGCGGCGGCAACCGGCTGGCCTATCCGGGCAGCCCAGACGATTACGCCGCGATTGTCGCCTTGCTCAAACACCCGGACGGGCGCGCTTACGTGTTCGAGCTCTTGGTCGACATGATCAGCAGCTACAACGCGGCTTACGCCGATGCCGAGAACAGCGCTGACATCCGTAATGCGTTGCGGGACTCCTTCGACACCTTCGTCTCAGATGAGCTGTCGAACCTGCCACTCTTCACGCAAGCCGCTTACGACACGGGCGATCCCTTTGCGGATACGGGCATCATCGTCGTGGGGGCTGCCAATTACGACGATGCGCCGGATCTCGACCCCGCGGAAATGGACCGGAGCGCGCATCACCGCGCTGGCTACAGCCAATATGGCCCCGGTCTTTGCGTCCTGGCGCCCTCGGACCAGAACACCAATCCACCCTATCGCTGCGATGGGGCGTCAGGCGACGGCAGCACGCCGGTGCCCACTGCCGATCTGCGCGGCCCCGGCGGCTTCGCCTCCGATCCCATGGCCGATACCAGCCATGCCGGGCAGATTTGGGGCTTCGGCGGGACCTCTGCCGCCTCGGCCGAAGTGGGCGGTGTGATCGCGCTTCTGGCGGAACGGCAGATTTCCCAGACGCCCGACTTGCCGCTCACAGGTCCGGGGCTGCGCGCGGCGCTGATCGGCCACGTGACCAAGTCCGTCCCCTATGAACAGCTGGAGCATGGCTACGGCGCCGTGGACCTGACGTCCTTTTAAGGGAGCATGCCTCATGAGACGTTTTCCTAAGACAGCGGCCCTGGCAGGCCTCGCGGCGGTGTCACTGGCGTCGCTCGCCTCCGCGCAGCAACCGGCGCGGCCCATCTACGTGGCGCCTTACGCCGACCCCGGCGCGACAGTGACGGACTTCACATCCGGACAACCGGATTTCACGTCCTCGAGCAGCGTGAACTGGCAGTCCATGCCGACGCTGCCCTCCGCCATTCCCGACGATCTGATCTCGGATCTGACCGAAAGAGACCTCTCGCAACTGGATCAGGTGCCCCAGGATATCTGGCAAAATCTCAGGGATGGGCTCGATTGCGGAGGAGGGCATGCGCGCATCGAGTTCATGGATGGCGGCAGCTATGTCACGTATCTGCTGAACGACCAGCTTGTGGTCACCGATGGCGCGCGATTGCTGGAGCCGCGCGGGGATCTCCGCCCCGAAGCCCGGTTCACGGGGCGCGCCTATTTCCCGGACGCGCTCGCAACGGGCTCAAGCAGTTGCAGGAGTCAATTCGTCGTCTTCAATTTTGGCGATTTACTTGAAAAGAAACCCGAAAAAGAACGACCGGTAGAAATTCTCACGGAGCCAATCACGCCGCCCTGCGATGACATGCCTGCCGCCGAAACGATCGGCTGCGCGTTCTATTCCGTGCGGTTATCGGATTCGATCGACGGGGTGTTCTGCACGGGCACGCTCATTTCCCCGCGCCATGTGCTGACGGCCGCCCATTGCCTGTGTGATCGCGTCGACCAGGGAGAATTGCGCGCCGATGTCGCCATCTCCGTCGGCATCGCGCAGGATTGGGCGCCGGTCACGCCCGAACCGGATGGCGTGCGGTTTTTCAACCATGCAGGCGTCTGTGCAAGCAGCGGATTGCCCCTCGAAGAGCGGATCGAACGCGGAGACCTCGCGACCATGCGCATGCCACCGGGCAGCCTCGATGCGGTACAGACGATGTTGACCACGGCGGGCCGCAATCCCGATCACGTGTCGCGCAGCATGGCGTCTCTTGCGCCCGGTGACCGGCAGGATACCGATTGGCTTGTCCCGCTCGGCGTTCAGAACGAGTTCATCACGATCGGCTTCGGGCGCTCGCAGGATCTGGAGGCGCGCGCTGATAAACGGAAGATGCAGATCGCCTTTCAGGGGCTCGGCGCCTGCCACGGACCGACCGATGATGCGGGCCGCTGCGAGGGGCATCAATCGGCCTTGTTCCACGAAGAGGGCAAGGCCATCTGCGCCGGCGATAGCGGCAGTGGCATGTTCAAGTACGCCGCGGACGCGCCCGATGGCTACGGTGCGCTTGTGCTGATGGGCGTGGTCTCCGGCATGGGCACCGAAAACCTTTGCCATGACGAGGTCACCGATGCCGTGCTCGCGACGCAGCCCGTGCGCAATGCCGTGCGGATCGACACGAAAGCCGTGCAGGACTGGCTGGATGCGGTGACGAGCCCGGAACTGCTCGCGCGGAGCACGCCGCTTGATGTGCCGCGCGTCTTCGCAGGGGGCGGGAACTAGGCACCAGCGCGCTCCGACGATCCAGAGCCGCCGTTCCCGATGCGTCGGGGCGGCGGCTTTTCTTCGTGAATTCCTACCCGAATGCAGCCGTTCTGACGAATTGACGCTGCCTTTGCGCTGGATTTGCGCTGCGTTGCGCGGCGCGGCGCAGTCTTGGGGTGTTCCCGCAGATCATGGGAACGCATTTAGCCACGCAAAGGAGATTTGATATGTTTGTTCGTGTTCTCACCGCCGCCGCACTGGCCGTCTCGCTGCCTGCCCTTGCCGCCCATGCCCAAAGCTCTGTGCATGAGCGCTTCGCCAAGGAGCTCGGTCTCAATCCGGCGAATTACACCCTGAACCAGATTGTTCAGATCCGCGAAGCCGACGCGGCGGATGGCGAACGGAAGGCCCGGATCGCGATCATCGATCGCCAGAACCAGGCATTCCGCGACCGGGTGCTGCAGATGATGCAGGACGGCGCCCCGCAAACCGTCACGCGCGCTGCCAATTGAGCCGCGCCGTGCGGCCCGGGTCGGCCCTTTCGGGCGGGCCCGGGCTTTGTTCTGCCTGACGCGAATGCGGGGCGGTCAGCCGCGCGTCATGAGCGAAGGCAGGAAGGTCGCGATTTCTGGAAAGACGATCAACAGGATCGTCGCAACCACCAGGACCAGGAAGAACGGGAAGGCCATTTTCGCCACCGACAGCAGGTCGTGCCGCGTCATCGATTGCAGGATGAAGAGGTTGATGCCCACGGGCGGCGTGATCTGCGACATCTCGATGACGATCACGAGGTAGATGCCGAACCAGATCAGATCGATCCCGGCCGCCTGGACCATCGGCATGATGACCGAGGCGGTCAGCACGACGATGGAAATCCCGTCGAGGAAACAGCCCATCACCACGAACAGAAGCGTCAGCGCAAGAAGCAGCTCGAACCGGCTCAGCTCGAAGGAGCCGACCCAGGCTGCGAGGTTGCGCGGTATGCCGGTGAAGCCCATCGACACCGACAGGAAGGCTGCTCCGGCGAGGATCAGCGTGATCATGCAGGTCGTGCGGGTGGCGCCTGCCACGCTCTCGGTGAAGGAGGCCCAGCTGAGCATGCCCGACAGTGCCGAGAGGATCAGCGCGCCCAGAACACCGACGGCGGCGGCTTCGGTGGGGGTGGCAAAGCCCGCATAGATCGAGCCGATGACTGCCACGATCAACCCCAGCATCGGAAAGAGCCCCGCCGTGGCGCGGATGCGCGCCAGGAACGGCACGCGCGGCTCGGGCGGGGGCGTGCGGTCGGGATGCGCCGCCGACCAGATCATGATGTAGCCCATGAACAGCACCATCAGCATCAGCCCAGGCAGGATGCCCGCGATGAACAACCGGCTGATGGAGACCTCGGCGGCCACCCCGTAGACGATCAGGATGATCGAGGGCGGGATCAGGAAGCCCAGCGTCGCAGATCCCGCAAGACTGCCGACGATCATCTTCTGATCGTAGTCGCGCTTCTCAAGCTCCGGGATAGTGATCCGTCCGATCGTCGCCGTGGTCGCCGCGGACGATCCCGACACCGCCGCGAACAGCCCGCAACTGACCACGTTCACATGGAGCAGCCGACCGGGCAGGGCGTTCATCCAGGGCGCTAGCCCCGTGAACATGTTGGCCGCGAGCCGCGTGCGATAGAGGATCTCGCCCATCCAGATGAAGAGCGGCAACGCAGTCAGCGCCCAGGAATAGGATTGGCCCCAGATCGTGGTGGCCATGATCGCGCCTGCAGGCGCACCGGAAAAGAGCGCAATCCCGAGAAACCCCACGATCATGAGGGTCAGGGCCACCCAGATGCCAAGCGCCAGCATGACGAGCATGGCGCCGATCAGGATGATGGAGACGAGGCTTGGATCCATGAGACGCAAGGTCTCCTTTGCTTATCTTTCAGGATGCGCGTGGGGGAGGCGCCGGGTCCATTGCAGGCCCGCCCGATGGGTCGAGGTCACGACGAGGAGGGCGGCTCTACGCCGTCCGTCTGGCGGGCCGCGAGGTCGCGTTCCGCTTGATTGAACGCCGGTTGGCGGCCCGTGATGGCGCAGAACAGATCTTCGAGAAGGGCAATGCCGAACAGGGTGATGCCGATGGCCATGCCCAGCTGCGGCACCCAGAGCGGCATGGGCACCAGCCCGGAGGTCACCTCCCCGCGAGAGAAGTTCTGGATCACCATCGCAACCGTGTGCCAGGCCAGAAGAAGCGTGATCGCCGCCGCCGTGGCGAGTGCGAGAACCAGCAATGCACGCTCGGGCTTGCCGCGCAGGCCCTGCACGAACAGGGTCACGCGGATATGGCTGCCTCCGCGAAAGCTGTAGGCAAGGCCCAAGAACGATGTCGCCGCCAGGCAGAAGCCCGCATATTGATCGGCCGACGGGATGATCGTGCCCAATTGGCGGGCCACGATCTGGGCCGTAACGATGACGCAGATCGCCACCAGAAAGACGCCTGCCAGCGCACCGGCTGCGTCATAGAGCCTGTGAAGAGACCGTGTGAGCATGTTGTTCCTATCGTTCGCCCGGCGGATGGGGCCGGATGTCACGCTTGAGGTGCAGCGTGGCGGACCGGCCCGGCCCCGCGACAGGCGCCGCGAGCCCGGGCCGACACGTCAGATCAGTTCAGCGCGTCGAGGATCGTCTGACCCTCTTCGCCGACACTCTCGGCCCATTCGGCGGCCATCGTCTCACCGACCTCGCCCAGATCGGCTTTCAGCGCGTCACTCGGCATGTGCACGGTCATGTTGGCATCAAGCTCGCTGACCGATTCCTCGGCAATGGCGGCACTCATTTCCCAGCCGCGGGTTTCGGCGGCCGCAGCCGCGTCCAGAATGGCCTGCTGCTGATCCTCGGGCAGGCCCGAGAAGGCCGCTTCGTTCACGATGATCATGTTCTTCGGCAACCAGGCCTGCAGGTCGTAGAATTCGGTCGTGAAATCCCACGCCTTGGTGCGCGCGCCGGTGGCACCCGAGGTCACCATCGCGTCCACGATCCCTGTCGAGAAGGCCTGCGGGATCTCGACCGCCTCGATCGTGGTCGGTGCGGCCCCCAGAAGCTCGGCCATGCGTGCGGTGGTCGCGTTGTAGGTGCGGAACCGCAGGCCTTCGATGTCGCTGCCCGTCTCAAGCGCCTTGTTGGTGTAGAAGCCCTGACCCGGCCACGGCACCGCATAGAGCAGGCGAATGCCGTCTTCTGCCAGCTTCTCCTCAACGAGCGGGCGCTGCGCGTCCCAAAGCGCTTTGGCCTCCTCGTAGGTGGTGGCGATGAAGGGGATGTTGTCCGCGCCGAAGATCGGATCCTCGTTGAAGAGGTTCGCCATCAGCACCTCGCCGATGGGCACGAACTGGTTCTGCACCGCCCGCTTGATCTCGGGATGTTTGAACAGCGAGGAGCCGGAATGGATGGTGATGTCGAGCCCGCCTTCCGTCGCCGCAGAGATGTCCTCGGCGAATTGCGCGATGTTCCGAGTGTGGAATTCCGCGTCGGGATAGGGTGTGGCCATGTCCCAGGCGGTCTGTGCCAGCACCGGGGCCGCATGCGCGAGCGTGACCGCGGTTGCCGATACGGCTGCAAATGCCTTGAGTTTGGTAAATGTCGTCATCGTTGTTTCCCTGTTGCAATGCGCGCCTCTCGGGACGCGTTCGTTTCGCCAGACGGCCCGGCCGAAGGTCTTGACGCCTTCCAGAGCCACATGTGGACGTGGCTCATAAGAGCGGCTCGCGGCCCTTGGCGCAAGTCCGCGGCCTCCGCGCCAGGCTGTGCCTCCTCCTGTGCCCCATGCCGTGCCAAGAGGCCCCGAGCCCGGTCCGTCCGGTTGCAAATTGCGCCCGCGCTCCGGCGCTTTTGCAAGGGCTGGCGCCTCCGTCGCGCCTTCATCTTGCGGGATTCGCCGTTTTTGTGGGCTCGGGGCGAGGCGAGACGCTCCGCCGGGCGGGATGAAGACGCTCGGGCGACGCAAGGGAAAGCACCTTTATTTGCCGCCGCTCCGTAGCATTGGGTATTTCGTGCGTAAAAATGCGGCGCTAGTGTCCCTGCACTTAACGATCCGCCGGGGGAGAGGATCGTCGCATCGCGCAGGGCAGGAGACCTGTGCCCTGTGCCTTCTCCCGGCCATAAACGGGAGGAACCACATGGATCGTCGTTCATTTCTGAGAACATCCGCGCTTGGCGGCTCTGCCGCTGCCGCCTCGACGCTGGCCGCACCGGCCTATGCGCAGGGCAAGCGGACTCTCACCATGGTCACGTCCTGGCCCCGCGGCTTCGCGGTGCTGGATGATGCGGCCACCTATCTTGAGCAATACGTCTCGGCCCTGTCCGATGGCGAGCTGACCATCGACAAGAAGGCACCGGGCGAGCTTGTGGGCGCGCTCGAAGTGTTCGACGCCGTGTCCTCGGGCCAGGCGGACATGTACCATTCCGCCGATTACTACTTCGTCGGCCAGCATCCGGGCTACGCCTTCTTCACCGCCGTGCCCTTCGGCGGCACCGCGCAGGAAGTGACCAACTGGTACCACCATGGCGGCGGCCAGGAGCTGCATGACGAGCTGGGCTCGATCTTCAACCTCAAGGGTCTGATCGCCGGTAACTCGGGCTCGCAGTCGGGCGGCTGGTTCCGCAACGAGATCACCTCGGCCGAGGACTTCAACGGCCTCAAGTTCCGCATGCCGGGCCTTGGCGGCCAGGTGCTGGGCAAGCTCGGCGCATCCGTGCAGAACATCCCCGGCGGTGAGCTTTACCAGGCGCTGTCCTCGGGCGCCCTCGACGGTCTCGAATGGGTCGGCCCGATGGCGGACGAGCGCGCGGGCTTCCAGGAAGTCGCGAAGATCTACTACACTGCGGGCTTCCACGAGCCGGGCTCGGCGCTGGCCGCTTCCGTGAACCTCGATGTCTGGAACGAGCTCAGCCAGAAGCACAAGGACATCCTGAACATCGCGTCGCAGGCCGTCACGCACTACCAGCTGGCCGAAACGCTGGCCAATAACGGTGCCGCGCTCGCTCGCCTGCAAAGCCAGGGCGTGCAGACGCTGCAATTCCCCGACGACGTCTGGGATGCGTTTGGTGCTGCGTCCAAGGAAGTCATGGACGAGAACATGGACGATGAGATCTTCGCGAAGATCCGCACGTCCTTCGACGAGAGCCTCGCGGCCTCGGCGTCCTGGATCAACAAGTCCGACGGCTATTACGTCGCACAGCGCGTGCGCGTCCTCGGCGAGGGCTGATCCGCGCCTGAAAACAAAGCGAAGGGCCCCGCATCCGCGTGGGCCCTTCGGTGATACCAAAGAGCTTCGGCACCAGACCGGGGAGGGGGAGAGATGGAAGAGGACGCCGCCATCGGGTTCGGCACGGCACTCGGGGCTATGGGCTCCGGCATTGTTTGGGTCATCCAGAACATCGCGCTGGCCTTCTACAATTTCGGCTACGCGATCACGCATCCCGGCCTCTGGCTCGACTGGTCGAACAAAGAAGCGATCATGCGCTTCGTCTATTACGGCGGCTCGACCGAGTTCTTCTTCGTGGTCTTCACCGCCTTCCTGGTGCTTACTGGCGTGGGCCTTTGGAAGAATTCGATCATGTGGGGGGCCGTGCGCGGGCTCGAGGGGCTGGCCAACGTGCTGGGCCGCGTCTTCGCCTGGGCAGGTCTTCTGATGGTCATCCAGCAGGTGGTGATCGTCTTCATGCAGCGGATCTTCACCCGGCCCGACATCTCGTTCGGCTTCGGCATTCCGCTCAGCTTTGACATCTCGTGGTGGGCCGAGGAGCTCAAGCTTTACAACGCATTGGTCGTGGCGCTCTGCCTCACCTACACCTTTGTGCAGAAGGGCCATGTGCGCGTGGACCTCGTCTATTCCGCCGTCAGCTTCCGCACCAAGCGGGTGATCGACATGGCGGGCAGCCTCTTCTTCATGATGCCCATGGCGGTGCTGATCTGGCTTTATGCGTGGTTCTTCCTGTGGCGGCACCTCATCGTGCCGAACCCCTCGGCCTCCGACACGCTCGACCGGCTCTTGCTGAAATCCCGCGCGCTGCGCTGGAACGTGGAGACCATCGGCTTCAGCCCCAACGGCTTCACCGGCTATTTTCTCTTCAAGATCCTGCTGCTCTCGATTGCGGGCCTCATCTTCCTGCAGGCCATCGCGTTCTTCTACCGCTCCTATCTGGAGTGGAAGGAAGGCCCCGAGAGCGAGGACAAATATCTCGACATCGACCGCCTCGACGATCCCGTCGAAGTGCACGCTGATCGCGTCGACATCTAAGGGGCAGGGGACAGACTATGCTATTCGGACTGGACGGGGTCGAAATCGGCCTGATCATCGTCTTCATCACGCTCTTCTCGGCGATCCTGTCGGGCTTCCCGGTGGCCTTTGCCATCGGCGGAGCGGGCGTCATCTCCTTCGGGATCATCGCGGCACTCGACAGCGCCGGGCTGCTCATCCACCAGGCGCTCGACACCGACTCGGCGGAGTTTGCCGCCGTGGTGGCGGCAGGTGCCAACGAGAAGGCGATCTCGATCTTCACCCATCCCGATCTGCCACGGGTGGCCTATGGCGTCTTCCCCGATGGCTGGCAGGTGGCGCTCGACCGCAACGTGTCCTTCATCGTGAACCGGATCAACGAACGCGTGCTCGCGGGTCAGTCCATCGAGACGCTGCTTGCCGTTCTGATGTTCGTGCTGATGGGGATCGTGCTCGAACGCTCCAAGATCGCCAATGACCTGCTGACCACCATGGCCCGCGTGTTTGGCCCGCTGCCGGGCGGCCTTGCGGTCTCCATCGTCGTGGTGGGCGCGTTCCTTGCGGCCTCCACCGGCATTGTCGGCGCGACCGTGGTAACGATGGGCCTTCTGGCGCTGCCCACCATGCTGCGCAACAATTACTCGCCCGAGCTCGCCACCGGCGTGATCGCTGCCTCCGGCACGCTGGGCCAGATCATCCCGCCCTCCATCGTCATTGTTCTTCTGGGCACGCTTGCCGGCGATCTCTATTCGGCCGCACAGGAAAATCGCGCGCAGCTGGCAGGTTGCACCGATGCGCTGACCTATCTGGGTGAGCCTGCGGTCGTGTCCGTCGGCACGCTGTTTCAGGCCGCACTTCTGCCGGGCATCCTTCTGGCCTTCCTCTATGCGGCCTATGCCTTCGGTTACGCACTCCTGAACCCCTCGAAGGCCCCCGCCGTCGAACTGGGCAGCGCCACGGGCGAGGTCATCACCCCCGGCGAGAAGCTGACCTGGTTCCTCATGGTGCCCGTCGCCCTGATCGCGGGCATGCTGATCCTGTCCAATGTGAACCTCGTCGGCAGCCAGTCCACCCAGGTCGACAGCTTCACCACCAGCGGGGAGGCCGCGTCGCTGCGCACCAATGTCAGCGCCGAATGCCAGGCCTCGATGATCGAGCTGCACGGACAGGACGCCTGGGATGCGGCTGTGGCCGAACAGGCCGCGATCAACGAGGCAGGCGGGGCCGTTGCCAGCGAACGCCGCACCGCCGAGGAGATCGAGGCTGCCCGCGCCGAGCAGATTGCCAATGCCGCGCCTATCGGCACCGGCATCGCGCTCATCGCGCTGTTCTTCGGTCTGATGCTGGCAGTGGGCCGGGGCGTTGCGCCTCTGGACGATCCGCTGCCTCTGATCGCGGGGGCGGTTGGCACGCTCGGGGTGCTCATTGTCGATATCCTTCTGATCTCGCCCATGACCTCGCCGCTGGCGACCGTGGCGCTGATCGCGATCCCGGCCATCGTGGCGCTTTGGGGCGTGCGGGCCGCTGCCGCGCGCATGGCCCGGAACGAGCTCATCCGCGTGGTCTTCCCGCCGCTCGTGCTGATCGTAGCTGTCCTTGGCTCGATCCTCGGCGGTATCACCAACCCCACACCCGCCGCGGCACTTGGTGCGGCAGGCGCGATCATGCTCGCCGCCTATCGCAAGCTGAAGGAGCAGGACCGCGATCCCTGGATCATCACCTATGCGACGCTGGCGGTGATCGGCACGATCCTGATCGGCATCAATTTTGATCTGCGCATTAACATCGAAGAGGTGTCGGCCGCGAACTGGTTTGCCTTCTTCGTCAGCTACGGGATGTATCTCTTTGCCTTCTTCGGGCTGCTTTATGCATGCTGGGTTCTGTTCGCGGGCGGTGTTCTGACGCCTGCCGTGCGCGAGACGGCGAAGGTCACCTCGATGGTCTTCACCATCCTCATTGCCTCGCAGCTTCTGAACCTCGTGGTGATCTCCTTCGGCGGAGAGCATTACATCCAGCAATTCCTGCAAAGCTTCGACAACGAGTTCAAAGTCTTCCTGATCGTGATGCTGGTGCTCTTCGTGCTGGGTTTCGTTCTCGATTTCCTCGAGATCATCTACATCGTCGTGCCCATCGTGGGCCCCGTGATCTATGGCGGCTCCTTCGATCCGAAATGGGTCACGATCATGATCGCGGTGAATTTGCAGACCTCGTTCCTCACGCCGCCCTTCGGCTTTGCGCTCTTCTACCTGCGGGGCGTCGCACCCAAGGAGGTTACCACAGGCCACATCTACCGCGGCGTCGCGCCTTTCGTGGCGATCCAGGTGCTGGGCCTCGCGATCCTATGGTTCTTCCCGGGCATCGTGACCATCGTGCCGGATCTGATCCCGAATTGATGCGGGGATGGGGACTTACCCAAGAGCGCCCCACAAAAAAGCCCGGTCTTAGGACCGGGCTTTTATTTTGCGGTTCGGTTGAGTTGGCAGGAGGCGCGGAGCGACGTCCGATTTGAGCCCAAACCCACCGGGTGCTGCGGCAATGACCGAAGTCCACAATTCGTCCTGACGCTGCTTCGTCGGATGCGTTCGACGGTATCAACTGTGACTGACGACATGTCCGAGGAGGTTGCCTGATAGAGTATAACTCCGCCCAGGGTGCCAGCCGTTTTCTCGGGCGGCCTCTCGGACCTGTTTGCTGCTGATGTGCTTGTTTCGAGACTTCGGATTGCTGGTGACGATCATCAACTCCCGGTCAGATCCGAATTCCTTCGCGAGGGCGTGTCTCAATTCCTGCTCAGTCGCTACTCTGATCCGCTTCAACTTTGGTATCGTCATGACAGGCCATCCCACAAGGCTCGCCCTCTATCGTAGTTTAAAGCAGCAATGTCGACAAACCCGGCATCTGTCCGCCTAGCTGACCTTGGGCGCGGCCCAGCAAAGATATTCCAGGCAAGGACTGAGGAGGTCGCGTCTTGCCTGCAAAGCGATCCACCTCAAGCTGAAACGCGAAAATCGTTGGGCTGGCCCTCGGAACAGGGCTTTCCCCAAGGTCAAAACTGAACTGCGCGTCAGCGAACGGGATCGGGCAGGGCGATATTCGCCACCTGCTCGGCGATCGGATCGGTCCCGTCGGGCGACAATTCCTCCGAGAAATCCTCCTGCCCGGTCAGCCGCTCCCACGCGCCGCGGCGGAACACCTCGAGCCCGGTGAAGTTGCGCTTGTAGCCCATCTTCTGGCTGCCCGGCACCCAATAGCCGAGATAGACGTACGGCAGGCCCGCCTCCCGGGCCAGGTCGACATGATCGAGGATCATGTAGGCGCCCAGCGATTGCTTCGGCAGGTCCGGCTCGTAGAAGGAGTAGACCATCGACACCCCGTCATCGAGCACGTCCGTGAGACAGGTCGCGATCAAGGTGTCGCTTTCGGCATCCACGTATTCCACAACGCGGCTGCGGATCGGCGTCTCCTCGACCATGGCGGCAAACTCGAAGATATCCATATCCGCCATGCCGCCATCGGCGTGCCGCGCATCGAGGTAGCGCCGGAAGAGGGCGTATTGCTCCTCCGTGGCCCAGGGGCTGGTGGCGCGGCGCACGAGGTGGCGATTGCGGTTCAGGGTGCGGCGCTGGCTTTTCGACGGCTCGAAGCGCGACACGTCGATCCGCGCCGAAAGGCACGCCGCGCATTCCGAACAGGACGGGCGGTAAAGCACGTTCTGCGAGCGGCGAAAGCCCTGTTTCGAGAGCGAATCGTTCAGCCGTTCGGCTTGCGGTCCCTGCAATGCCGTGAACAGCTTCCGCTCCATCCGGCCATCCAGATACGGGCAGGGCTGCGGGGCCGTGACATAGAATTGAGGTGCCAGGGGCAGCGAATGGCGCATGGATGGGTCGGGTCCGTGTGTGATGTCTCTGGACGGTAGCAACGAAATCTGAGGCCGCCAAGGCCCCCATCGCACGCGACCTTCCGAAATGCGCAACGGCCCCGCCGGTTTTCGTCGGAACCGCTCGCGTTCGGCGTGGGAGGGGGCGGGCTCAGACGCGTCGGTTAATCATTACCGTGCCCAGCACGAGGTCGCTCAGACCCTGCTTGCGCTCGGTGTTCAGCATCAGCAGCACCGAGCCCAATTGCACGATGAAGGTCGACACCGAAAGCGCGTAGCCCAGCGTATGCATGAAGGCGGTGCTGGCATCGAGCCGGTTGGCGTAGGCGTCGCGCAGCTCAATCGCCATGACGCGCATGCCCCAGGTCGCCGACCCGTTGGCGATCGTGACCCAGCGATAGGTGAAGCTGACCGCGATCCAGACGAGCGGGAAGAAGAACAGCGCGATCCCGAAGGTGAAGATGATGGCGGGCACCACGAGGATCGCCACGAAGATCGAGTCGATCACCCAGGCCAGGAAGCGCTTGAGCGTGACGCTGTCGTAGAACTCGGGCTGGCGCACCGGGTCAGGCAGATGGGTGTCGAAGGCGGTCATGATATGCGGGCTCCTTGCGGGGCTGTCTCTGTAATAACGATTTGGGTCTCGCGCGCCGTTCGCGCAAGGGACCGGGCCCGGTGAGGGGCCCGGTGTCGTCCGGTCAGGCGGTTTCTGCGCCCGTGTCGTGATCCGCGCGGGTTTTGCGGTCGTCCATGAACTGGTCGAACTCGGCCTTGTCGCGGGCCTCACGCAGCCGCTTGAGGAAGCTTTCGAATTCAGCCTGTTCCTCTTCGAGGCGACGCAGGGTCTCGGCCTTGTAGGAATCGAAGGCCATGTTGCCCGAGGGCTTCATCGCGGAGAAGGCGCTGCGCGAGGTCGAACTGCGGCGGGAAGAACAGGAAAACATGCGTTTGCTCCAGATCATGTAGGCAAGAAGGGCGAGGCCTGCGGGCCAGAAGAAGACGAAGCCGAGGATCATCGCGGCGATCCAGGCGAATTTGCCTTTCTGGTCCAGCCACGCCTCGGCGCGGCTCAGCCAACCCGCATTGGCGGGCAGGGTTTGGGTTTCGGCGGCGATGCTCATCGGGTCTCCTTTCAGGGATCGGGTTTTGTTCGATGTGAATGCCTTTCACATTACAACAGATCGGGATGCAGCGGGCGGCTTTCAAGGGCTCATGTGAATACTTTTTACATTTTCTGCTCGAGGCCGCCCACGGAGGCGTTTTTTGCCCTTGGGCGGGGTCTTCGAAGGTCTGCGGCAGGCCCTGGCCGGATCGGACCATTGCGCTTCGCCTCCGGCCATGGCCACATCACACCATGAGTTTTGCATCCCGAATGACCCGTTGCCCGCGCCCCTTCGACCAGGATCAGGGCCGCGATGCCCGCAAAGCCGTGCCCTGGGCAGAAGGCGAGGTCGCGCGCCTGATCGAAGGTACCGCCGGATCGAGCCCCTATCTCAAGGGGCTTATCGAGAAAGAGCCTGGGTGGCTTGAAAGCGCTTTGGACGACCCTGAAAGCGCTATCAAGACGCTTTTCGAGGATCTGCGCGCGCGCCCGGTCGAGACGCGCGCCGCTGATCTGCGACAGGCCAAGCGCCGGGTCGCACTGCTTGCGGGCCTTGCGGATCTTGCCGGTGTCTGGCCGCTAGAAACGGTGACCGGCACGCTGACGGACTTCGCCGACCTGTCGGTGCAATTGGCGCTTGAAGCCACGATCGGTGCTGAAATCCGGCGCGGCAAGCTGCCCGGTGCGACCGAGGACGATATCCCCCAGGCGGGCGGGATGGTCGCGCTCGCCATGGGCAAGATGGGCGCCTTCGAGCTGAACTATTCGTCGGATATCGACCTCATCTGTCTCTTCGACGAGTCCCGCTTCGATCCCGACGATTATCATGATGCGCGCATGAGTTTCGTCCGCGCCACGCGGAAAATGTCGTCCATGCTCTCCGAGATGACGGGCGAGGGCTACGTCTTTCGCACCGACCTGCGCCTGCGTCCCGATCCTGCCGTGACCCCTGTCTGCATGGCGATGGAGGCGGCGGAGCGGTATTACGAAAGCCTCGGACGGACCTGGGAGCGCGCGGCCTATATCAAGGCGCGGCCTGCCGCGGGTGATCTTGAGGCGGGGCAGCGCTTCCTGGAGACGCTCACGCCGTTTGTCTGGCGCAGGCATCTCGATTTCGCGGCGATCCAGGACGCGCATGATATGCGGCTGCGCATCCGCAAGCACAAGGGCCTCGGCGGTCCGATCACCTTGCCGGGCCACAACATGAAGCTCGGCCGCGGGGGCATCCGCGAGATCGAGTTCTTCACCCAGACCCAGCAGATCATCTCCGGCGGTCGCGATCCGGATCTGCGCCGCCGCGGCACGGTGGAAAGCCTCCGCGTTCTCGCGGAAAAGGATTGGATTCCAGAGGCTTTGGCCGAAACCCTCACACGAAATTACCGCGCCCATCGCGAAGTCGAGCATCGCGTGCAGATGATCAACGACGCCCAGACCCATCTGCTGCCGAATTCCGACGATGGCTTCGAACGTCTCGCCTGCCTGATGGGGCGGGATATCAAGGGCTTGCGCTCCGATATTCATGCAAAACTCGAAGAGACGCACGAAGCGACGGAAGGCTTTTTCAGCCCCGACAGCCAGTCCGCTCTGGAACCCTGCGATCCCGAGTTCGGGTCCGAGATCGTGCTGCGCTGGCCGACCTATCCGGCGCTGCGCTCGGCCCGCGCGGTTGCGATCTTTGACCGGTTGAAACCGGACATCCTGGCGCGCCTGCACAAGGCGGCCCGTCCCGAGGAAGCGCTTGTTGCATTTGACGGGTTCCTGTCGGGCCTGCCCGCGGGCGTTCAGCTCTTTTCGCTGTTCGAGGCCAACCCGCAGCTCATCGAACTGCTTGTCGATATTGTCTCCACGTCTCAGGATCTTGCGCGTTACCTTTCACGCAATGCGCAGGTTTTCGACGCGGTCATCGTGGGCGACTTCTTCGCCGACTGGCCCGGTTGCAGCGCCCTGCGCGACGCGCTGGCCGAGGTGCTGGCCCGAGAGGACGATTACGAACGCAGGCTCGATGCGGCGCGCCGATGGGGCAAGGAATGGCATTTCCGCGCAGGCGTGCACCTGTTGCGCGGCCTGACCACGCCCGAGGAGGCCGCCGCGCAATATGCGGATGTGGCCGAGGCCTCGCTCGCCGCCTTGTGGCCGGTCGTGGTTGAGGAATTTTCGCGCCGCTACGGTGCGCCGCCGGGCAAGGGGGCGGTCGTTCTGGGCATGGGCTCGCTCGGTGGGCGACGCCTGCATGCGCGCTCCGATCTCGATGTGATCGTCATCTACGATGCCGATGGCGTCGAGGCGTCGAATGGGAAAAAATCCCTGACGGCAAGGGCTTATTATGCGCGGCTCACCCAGGCGCTGGTGGCTGCGATCACGGCACCCATGGCCGAAGGACGGCTGTACGAGATGGATATGCGGCTGCGTCCCTCCGGCAATCAGGGGCCTGTGGCCACGTCCTTTTCGGCCTTCCGGCAATACCAGCAGAACGAAGCCTGGGTGTGGGAGCATATGGCCCTGACGCGGGCGCGGTTCGTCGCAGGCAATGCCGCCCTCGGCGCGGAGGTCGAAGCATTCCGCTCTGCGCTCCTGACCGATGTGTCCGATCCCGACCGCATCCTGCACGAGATGGCGGAAATGCGTACGCGGATCACGGCCGCCAAGGGACGCGGCGCGCGTTGGGACCCCAAGGTCGGGCGCGGGCGCTTGCAGGAAATCGAATTGATGGCGCAAACCGGCGCGCTTGTGTCCGGTGACGCACCGCGGGAGGTCGGGAAAGGACTGCATGCGGGCGCGAAGGCCGGTCTGATGCCGCTTGAGGATGCCGAGACGCTGACCGAGACCTACAAATGGCTCTGGGCGTTGCAGATCGGGGCGCGGCTGGTCAGCGACGGCGCGCTTGATCCCGAGGCCTGTGGCGGCGGCGCGGTCGATTTCCTGTTGCGCCTGAGCGGAGAGGCCTCGACCGAAGATCTTGCCGCACATATGTCGGCGCGAACAGAAGCGGCAGGAGCGATCATCGACCGCGCGCTTGGCCAGGAGAGCCCTGAATGACCACGCCCAATTACGACCCCAAAGGCCTGATCCGTGAAGCCTATCGCATCGAGGGGATCGACGAGGCCGATTGCCGGACGATCTTCCTCGATTGGGCGTTGGGATTGCCGCTGGAGATCGACAACGCCACCGCCATACGGGAGATGCTCGCCCAGCATGGCACGGACGGCCATCCGATGACGGCCGTTCTGCAGGAAGGGCTGATGACCCTCGGCGCACCGCGCAGGCGCGGCGGTTGGCGCTCGCGCCACTAGCGGACCTGCGGGGCGTCGGGGCCGGGACGCCACGCCGGTTCTGGCTCGCCCCTTAGCGGGAGAGCTCTGCCGCCTCGCGGGCGAGGGCGGTGATCCCCTCCCAGTCCCCTGCATCCATCTTGGCTTTCGGCGCCACCCAGGAGCCGCCCACGCAGAGCGTGTTGGAAAGTCCGAGATAATCGGGCGCGTTGGCGAGTGACACGCCCCCCGTCGGGCAGAAACGCACCTGCGGCAGCGGCGCACCGATGGCTTTCAGCGCCTTGGCACCGCCATTGGCCTCGGCGGGGAAGAATTTCTGTACGCTGTAGCCGCGCTCCAGAAGCCGCATGACCTCGGACGATGTCGCAGCACCGGGCAGAAGCGGCAGATCGGCCGCTTCGCAGGCATCGAGGATCGTATCGGTTGCGCCGGGCGAGACACCGAAGCGCGCGCCAGCGGCTACCGCCTTTTCCACATCCGCAGGCGTCAGGAGCGTACCGGCCCCAACGACACCGCCTTCGACCTGTGCCATCTCGGCGATGGCCTCGAGCGCCACGGGCGTGCGCAGCGTCACCTCAAGGACCGGCAGACCACCGGCGACAAGCGCCTCGGCCAGCGGGCGCGCATGGGCCAGATCGTCGATCACGAGGACCGGGATGACCGGCGCCATGCGGCAGAGTTTCTCGGAAGCTTGGCTGGCGTCTTGCGGGGTGATCATGGGGCTGCGGCTTTCGTTGCTCGGAGTTGCGTGGTTTTCAGGGAGGTTATGACAGTGAGCGTCGGCTCAGACCACCACTGCCGCGCCGTCGGAGGCGAGGCCGACATTCTGGCGGAACGCCTCGAACAATTCACGTCCGACGCCGTGGCCATTGTCGCTGAGATCGGCCGAGACCGGCTCCCGGCTGTCGAAATCCTCCGCAAGGCAGCTGATTTCGCCCTTCACCGCATCGACGCGCACGATGTCCCCGTCGCGCAGCCGCGCAAGCGGGCCACCCTTGGCAGCCTCGGGGGCGACATGGATGCAGGAGGGCACCTTGCCCGAGGCGCCGGACATCCGGCCATCGGTCACCAGCGCCACTTTCAGCCCGCGATCCTGTAGGACCGCCAGCGTCGGCGTCAGCGAATGCAGCTCCGGCATGCCATTGGCCGAGGGGCCCTGAAAGCGGACGACGACAACCGTATCCTCGGTGAATTCGCCGGCCTTGAACGCGGTTTTCACGGCTTCCTGGTCCTGGAAGATTCGGGCCTTGGCCTCGATCACGTGCCGCTCGGGGGCCACGGCGGAGGTCTTCATCATGCCGCGGCCGAGATTGCCCGCGAGTTGCTGCAGGCCGCCGGTTTTCTGGAACGGATCATCCGCCGGGCGCAGGATCTTGTCGTTCTGTGTGGTGCCGCTGCCCGCCTCGTAGACAACGCGGTTGTCCTTCAGCTTCGGCTCTTGGGTATAAAGCGACAGCCCGTCGCCCGCCGCCGTCTTGACGTCTTCGTGCAGGAGGCCGTTTTTCAGAAGCTCGCCGATCATGTAGCTGAGCCCGCCCGCGGCGTGGAAATGGTTCACGTCGGCCAGACCGTTCGGATAGACCTTGGCCATCAGCGGCACGACATTCGAGATCTCGTCGAAATCTTCGAGCGTCAGTTCGATCCCGGCCGCGCGCGCCATGGCGGGCAGGTGCAGCACGAGGTTCGTGGAGCCGCCCGTCGCCATCAGGCCCACAATGCCGTTCACGAAGGCCTTCGCGTCGAGGATATCGCAGACCGGGCGGTAATCATTGCCAAGCGCCGTGATCTCGGCCACGCGTTCGGTTCCCGCGATGGTCAGCGCTTCGCGCAAGGGCGTGTTCGGGTTGACGAAGGACGCGCCCGGCAGGTGCAGGCCCATGAATTCCATCAGCATCTGGTTCGAGTTCGCCGTGCCGTAGAAGGTGCAGGTGCCCGGCCCGTGATAGGACGCCATCTCGGCCTCCATCAGCTTGTCGCGGCCCACTTCACCGGCGGCGAATTGCTGGCGCACGCGGGCCTTTTCGTCATTGGGCAGGCCGCTGGTCATGGGGCCAGCAGGCAGAAAGATGCCGGGGATGTAGCCGAAGGTGCCCGCCGCGATCACGAGGCCCGGCACGATCTTGTCGCAGACCCCGAGATAAAGCGCGCTGTCGAAGGTGTTGTGCGACAGCGCCACGCCTGCCGCGAGCGCTATCACGTCACGCGAGAAGAGCGACAGCTCCATGCCGACCTGGCCTTGCGTGACGCCGTCGCACATGGCGGGCACGCCGCCTGCGACCTGGGCCGTGGCGCCGACCTCGCGGGCCGCGGCACGGATGATGTCGGGAAACTTCTCGAAGGGCTGATGCGCCGACAGCATGTCGTTATAGGCGGTCACGATCCCGATATTCGGGCTGCGCGCGCCCGCGAGCGCATCCTTGTCGCCGCCCATCGCCGCATAGGCATGGGCCTGGTTGCCACAGGACAGATGCGCCCGGCGCGGGCCTTCCTCGGCCGCGCGGCGCATGCGGTCGAGATAGGTGCTGCGGCGCGCCTCGGAGCGTTCCTCGATCCGGTCGGTCACTTTGGCGATGGTGGCGTTCAGGGTCATGGCGGGCCTCCTTGGCGATGTCGGTGGCGAATGACGATGCTGGCACGGGCAGGGCGCGCTGCGCATCCTTTGCGGCAGGATTTAACCCAGTTAGCGCTAACGGTAAAGTGACAAATACGCGGGCGAAACGCGGGCAAAGCACCGCGACTCCTTGGAATGCCGAGGGCTGGCCGGGCGCAGGCGAGGGGCGTTCGTTGATGTAATTTGGCCGCGAAATCGGGCGCGCCAGCCGGGCTCGGTACCAAAATTAACGTTAACGCGCCCCAATCCGGCCCGATTCGCCCGTCACACCCAATGCCGAACAAAAAATCCGTTCTGCCTGAATGGGAGACCAAAAATGATTACGGTGAAACGCGTCGTGGCCCTCCTGGCCCTGTTTGGATTGACGGCCTGTAGTGGCATGGAAACGGCATCGCGAAACGCGACCGGGCTGAGCGCCGGCACCGTGCCCGGACCTGCGCTCTCCGTCTCGCCCGAGGCGCTCGCCCCCGTGACGCTCGTGGGCTACGAGGTCGAGGTTCCGCAAAGCCTCAAGGTCTCCGAGGCCAATGCCTATATCCCCCGCGGCGACATCGTCTGGCGCGGTGAGCCGCAGGGCGACCGCTACGCACAGGTGAAGGCGATCTTCGACGACAGCCTGCGCGCCAGTGCGGCGGGCCTGACCACGGGTGTGCCCGTGAACGTCAAGATCGTCGTGCGCCGCTTCCACGCTCTGACCGAAAAGGCGCGCTACACCACCGGCGGCGTGCACAACATCGTCTTCGACGTAGCGATCTTCCATGCCGTGACCGGCGAGCTTCTGCGCCCGATCAAGACCGTGCGCGCCGATCTCAAGGCGTTCGGCGGCTCCGCGGCCATTGCTGCCGATGCGGCGGGCCAGACCCAGCGCGTCCGCATCACCTCGCATCTGTCCAACACGTTTCTGCAGGAGCTGACGGCACCTGCCGGACATCAGAACGCGCAGCTCGGGCTTATTCAGGCGATGAACTACGCGCGCTGACTTCCCCCCGCGATCATGACTGGATAAGAGGGCGCCATGACAGCGCCCTCTTTTCCCGTGATCCGCCTGAAACCCAAAGCGAATGCCCGCGCGATCCGCCGCGGCTTTCCCTGGGTCTTCGCAAATGAACTCGTGCTCGACCGCCGCTCCAAAGCGCTGGGGCCAGGCACCATTGCCGTGCTGGAGGATCATGATCGCGTGCCCTTGGGCGTGGTCGGTGTCACGCCCGGCTCGAAGATCGCCGCACGGATGCTTGACCGCGATCCCGGCGCCACCGTCGACAAGGGCTGGTTGGCCGCGCGTCTGACCCGTGCGCTTGAATTGCGTGAGCGCCTCTACGACGCGCCGTTCTACCGGCTCGTCCATGCCGAGGCCGATGGCCTGCCCGGCGTGATCATCGACCGCTTTGGCGATACGGCGGTGATCCAGCCCAATTCCGCCTGGGCGGACGTGCTGCTCGACACGCTTTGCGATGCGCTAACAGAGGTCACGCGCGTTACCACGATCCTGAAGAATGCAGGCGGGCGCGGGCGGCAGCTCGAAGGGCTGGACGATGTCGATGCGACCGTCCGTGGGGATGCGCCGGACGGGCCGCTGCCCGTGACGATGAACGGCGCGACCTACATGGCCGACCTGACCGGCGGCCAGAAGACGGGCCTGTTCTACGATCAGCGTCCGAACCATGCTTTCGCGAGGCGTTTGGCGAAAGGTGCCAAGGTGCTCGATGTCTTTTCCCATGTGGGGGGCTTTGCGCTCGCGGCCCTTGCGGGCGGCGCGGCAGAGGCGTTGGCCGTCGACGGATCGGCCCCGGCGCTGGCCTTGGCGGAGCAGGGGGCTGCGGCCATGGGCGCGAGCGACCGCTTCGCCACACGCCAGGGCGACGCTTTCGACACGTTGACGGCGATGGGCGCGGAAGAGGCCCGCTTCGATCTGGTGATCTGCGATCCGCCCGCCTTCGCGCCTGCCAAACCCGCGCTCGAACCCGGTCTGCGCGCCTATGAACGGATCGCCCGCCTCGCGGCACCGCTGGTGGAGGAGGGCGGCTATCTCGTCCTCTGCTCCTGCTCGCATGCCGCGGACCTCGCGGCCTTCCAGGGCGCCTGTCTGCGGGGCATTGGCCGGGCAGGTCGCCGCGCGCAACTCATCCATACGGGCGGGGCGGGGCCGGATCATCCGCTTCTGCCGCAGCTGGCCGAGTCGGGCTATCTCAAAGCGTTGTTCTTCCGCCTGTGAAGGTCCTGATCGACGCTTGCGTTCTCTACCCCACGGTGATGCGCGAGGTGACGTTGGGCGTGGCGGCTTCCGGCGCGTTCAAACCGCTTTGGTCGGCGCGGATCCTTGAGGAATGGGCCCGCGCCGCGCGCAAGCTTGGACCCGGCGGCGAAGATCAGGCCCGCGCAGAGATCGCCGCGCTGCGGGCGCGCTGGCCGGACTCGGAGGTCTCGTGGCCGCCCTCGCTTGAGGCGCGGCTCTGGTTGCCTGATCCGAACGACATCCACGTTCTTGCCGCCGCCATCGCGGGCTCTGCCGATGTGATCCTGACGCTGAACGCCTCTGACTTTCCGCGCGGCACTCTGGCCGAGGAGGGCGTGTCGCGCGCCGATCCCGATGCCTTCCTTATGGGCCAGTACCGTGCGTCCCCCGATGCCACCGAAGAGGCCTGCCAGACCGTGCTCGCAGAGGCGCGGCGCCTCTCGGGGGAGGACTGGCAGATGCGCCCGCTTCTGAAGAAGGCCAAATTGCCGCGCCTTGCCAAAGCGCTGGAGGGTGGCAGGCAGGCTTGAACCCGCCCGCTGCGGCTGCTAGCTGCGAGTGCCTGACGTTTTTCATCGGTTATGGAGCCCCAGCGTGGCAGCTTCGCATCCCCGACTTGAAATCCAGCACCTCACCCGCCGGTTCGAGGGCAAGACCGTCGTGGATGATGTGTCGCTGTCGATCATGCCCGGCCATGTGACCTGCCTTCTCGGGCCCTCGGGCTGCGGAAAATCCACCACGTTGCGGATGATTGCCGGGGTCGATTTGCAGGATTCGGGGCACATCTATGTCGATGGCAACCTCGTTTGCGACACGGTGTTCCGCATTCCGCCCGAACGCCGCTCCATCGGGCTGATGTTCCAGGATTTCGCGCTTTTCCCGCATCTGTCGGTGGAAAAGAACGTCTCCTTCGGCCTGAAAGGCACGCACCGAGAAAATCGCGCCCGGGTGGAGCAGCTTCTCGACCGCGTGGGCCTGTTGCACTTTATCGAGGCCTATCCGCACGAACTCTCCGGCGGCGAGCAACAGCGCGTGGCCCTGGCGCGCGCGCTTGCCCCGCGTCCGCGCGTCATGCTGATGGACGAGCCGTTCTCGGGCCTCGACAATCGCCTGCGCGACGGCATCCGCGACGAGACGCTGGCCCTTCTGAAAGAGGAGGGCACGAGCGTCCTGCTGGTTACCCATGAGCCCGAAGAGGCGATGCGCATGGCCGACGAGATCGCGCTCATGCGCGATGGCCGGATCGTGCAGCGCGGCGCGCCCTACAACATCTACAACGCGCCCGTTGACAAGGCGGCCGTGGCGTTCTTCTCCGATATCAACGTGATCACCGGCACGGTGCAGGGCGCGCTCACGGAGACGCCCTTCGGCCAGTTCCTGGCCCCCGGCGTGCCCGACGGGGCGCGGGTCGATATCGTCTTTCGCCCGCAGCATGTCTCCATCGATTTCGACCGGCAGGGTCGCGGACCGAACCCGACCGCGATCCAGGGCACGCCCGCCCGCGGCGTGGTGGAACGCGCGCGTTTCATGGGCTCCGAAAGCCTTGTCGAGTTCCGGATGGACCATGACGGGCAGGTCTTGCGCGCCACCGTGCCCAACGTCTTCCTGCCCAAGGTGGGCACGCCGATGTGGCTGTCGGTGCGCCGCGACCGGTGTTTTGTCTTTCCCGCGCAGGACGCTGTCTGATTGCAGGGATCGAAAGCCGGTCTTGCGCGAATTCCCTGAAACTGGCCTCGTCCGTTCTTCGTGGCTGCGGAGGGCGTCCGGAAGCGGATGTGTTGCGTAAACGGTACCTGCGATATTGTCATTCGTGAGTACTGCAACCGGGCGTCCACCCTGCGCTGTGCAGGGTTACCTTGCAGGGCGCGTGCCCAGCCCCCTCTCAGGGGCATGCGTCCTGTGAGGGCCCGCCTCATTCGTGAGGGTGAGCGGCCTTGTAATCGGCGTAGCGCTTGCCGGGCTCTTCGACGAAGAGGCCGGGCAGGGGCCGCAGATCCCGCACCCGGTCGATCCGGAACGTGGCGAAATCCCCGGCCCCCTCATCCCAGACCACCGCCGTCCAGATCCGTCCCCAATAATCGAGATGGAGGGGCCGCACGTCGCGCGGTGTTTCCTCGTCGGCAATGCGGATGCGCAGTTTCTGGCGGGTGCGGATCGCGGCCCGGAAGGCAGGCATGTGGCGGAACCCCTCTGCCGCCTCGGCGAAAGGATAGGTGGCAAAGCCGAAGCGCTTTGCAGCCATGCCGGTATCTTCCGGCAGCACGGCTTCGATCTTTTGCGACAGCGCCTCGGCTGCGGCGGAGATCCGGTCCATATCCGCCGATCCCACGGCGGCCAGCCCCAGATGCAGCGCCTCGAGCTCGTCTTCGGTCAGGTTCAAAGGCGGCAGCGTCGTCATGGCCCGCGCGGTGAAGCCGCGCCCGCGCTCGCCCTCGATCGGCACGCCCGAGGCCGCCAGCGTGTCCATGTCGCGGTAGATCGTCCTCAGCGAGACGCCAAGCGCACGGGCCAGATCCTCTGCCCGGTGCAGGCGGCCATCCTTGAGACGGGTCATCAGGGCGTAAAGCCGGTCGGCGCGGCGCATGGGCGATTCTCCGGGTCAGCAGGCAGGGTTTGTCATCAAACTGACAACTGACAGGATAGTGACAAATAATGCGACATGACCAGCCATGTTCGGGTGATTTTCCGGGGCCATGACGCTTTCACGCGCGCGCCGAAACCGCTATTGCGGGCACAGGAGTACATGCGCAGCAGGCGCGCCCATCCAGTGGCAGGCCTGCCTATCGGGAGACGGATCATGCTCAACAATATCGGCCTTCCGGGCCTTCTTCTCATCGCGGTCGTCGTGCTTGTCCTGTTCGGGCGCGGCAAGATCTCCAGCCTCATGGGCGAGGTCGGCAAGGGCATCACCGCCTTCAAGAAAGGCGTGAAGGATGGCAGCGAAGAGCAGCTCGAAGACGAGGACGGCAAGTCGGAGACGGCGCGCGACGTGACGCCCGAGAACGAAAAAGACAAGGTCTGAGGCCGCCCCCATGTTCGACCTTGGCTGGACCGAGCTTCTGGTCATCGGGATCGTCGCGTTGATCGTGGTCGGCCCGAAAGACCTGCCGATGCTGTTTCGCAATATCGGCCGCTTCGTCGGCAAGGCGAAGGGCATGGCGCGCGAGTTCTCCAAGGCGATGAACGATGCCGCCGACGAGTCGGGCATGAAGGACGTCCAGAAGACCTTCAAGGCCGCCTCCAACCCGCTCAATTCCGCCATGGATGGCGTGAAATCGGCGGCCAAGGACATGACCAACCTCGACCTCGACAGCACCAAGCCTGCCAAGAAGGCTGATGTCGCGAAACCCTCGCCGGAGCGCGCGGAAGCCGCCAAGAAGATCGAGGCCGCAACGGCCCGCAAGGCGGCCGAACGCAAGGCCCGCGAGGCCGAAGAGGCGATGAAGGCCGCCGATGCCCTCGAGGCAAAACTCGGCAGCGATGACGGAGACAAGGCGTGAGCGTCAAGGACGAGATCGAAGACAGCGCCGCCCCGCTGATCGAGCATCTGGCCGAACTGCGCACGCGGCTCATTCGCTGCGTCGTCTATTTCCTGATCGGCATGGTGATCTGCTTCACGGTCGCCACGCCGATCTTCAACTTCCTGACCAACCCGCTCTGCCAGGTGCTGTCGGCGCGCGGTCAGGACTGCGACCTCATTTTCATCTCGCCGCAGGAAGGCTTCTTCGTGGCGATCAAGGTGTCGCTTCTGGGGGGCTTCATGCTGGCCTTCCCGTTCATCGCGAACCAGATGTGGCGTTTCGTGGCGCCGGGGCTCTACAAGTCCGAGAAGGGGGCGTTCCTGCCCTTCCTCGTGGCTTCGCCCTTCATGTTCTTCCTGGGCGCGTCCTTCGCCTTCTACGTGGTGACGCCGCTGGCCTATGACTTCTTCCTGGGCTTCCAGCAATTCGGCGCCGAGGGCGAGGCCGTGGTCGGCGAAGAGGTGAGCCAGGGCCTCTCGGTGGTCTTCCAGGGCTCCGCGCAGGAATATCTGAACCTCACCATCAAGTTCATCGTGGCCTTCGGTCTCTGCTTCCAGCTGCCCGTCCTGCTGACGCTGATGGGCAAGGCCGGGCTCGTTTCGGCCAAGGGCCTGGGCGATGTGCGCAAATATGCCGTCGTCGGCATCCTCGTGCTGGCCGCGCTCGTGACGCCGCCCGATGTCATCACGCAAGGCATCCTCTTCGTTGTGGTCTACGGCCTCTACGAGGTGTCGATCTTCCTCGTGGCCCGCGTCGAGAAGAAGCGGATCGCGGAGCTGAAGGCGCAGGGCGTCTGGTTCGAAGAGGATGACGAGGACGAAGATCCGCTGATGGCGGAGTTTGACGAAGACGACGATGACAGCCGCGGCGACGAGGGCACGCGCAAGTGACCGAGGAGGTGCTGAGCCGCATCGCCGCCGCGCTGGAGCGCATGGCGCCTGCGCCGCTCTCCGCCCCCGACCTCGGTAATTCGGATGCCTTCGTCTGGCATACGGCGCCCGACCGGCTTGAACCCGTCCCGGTGGTCAGCCGGATCGATCTGTCGCTTCTCGTGGGCATCGATCGCTCACGCGACACGCTTCTGCAGAACACCCGCCAGTTCGCCGCCGGTCACGCGGCGAATAACGCACTGCTTTGGGGCGCGCGGGGCATGGGGAAATCCTCGATCGTGAAGGCCGTGCACGCGGCCGTGGTCGAGGAAGGCCATCCGCTCAAGATCGTGGAGCTGCAGCGCGAGGATCTACCCTCGGTCGCGCGGCTTCTGAACATCCTGCGCGCGGCACCGTTCCGCTTCCTGCTTTTCTGCGATGATCTGTCCTTTTCGCATGACGATCAGCACTACAAATCGCTGAAAGCGGTGCTCGATGGCGGGATCGAGGGGCGGCCGGAAAACGTGCTTTTCTATGCGACGTCGAACCGGCGTCACCTGATGCCGCGCGACATGATCGAGAACGAGCGCTCCTCCTCGATCAATCCGTCCGAGGCGGTCGAGGAAAAAGTATCCCTATCCGACCGCTTCGGGCTGTGGCTGGGATTCCATCCCTGCAGCCAGGACGAATACCTGGCGATGATCGACGGCTATTGCGACGCCTACGGGGTTTCGGTCGATCCCGAGACCCTGCGCGCCGAAGCCATCGAATGGCAGGCCACGCGCGGTGCCCGTTCGGGCCGCGTGGCCTGGCAATTCTTCACCGATCTCGCCGGACGGCACGGTATCCGCGTTTCGTGAGATTTGCGCCCGGGCTGCGCCCGGTCGCCCCGGCGCGGCTCCGCCGCGCAAAGGTCTGCCCCTTCGGGGCCCCTGCGGGGCGGGCGAGGCTTCGCCGCTTTTTTCGAGGTTCAAGGTAGGGGCTGTCACTCCGACGGCGGGTCTGTGTTTCAGCCAATGCAACCTTTTTGCTGAGAAGCGCTTGAGGAGGCAGTCTGCCTCTCAAGACGCCTCATCGAGGATATCCGAACCCGGACCGCGTCAAGGCCGAGCCGCGCGTGCCGCGCGGTGCCTGCGGCAGCCTTGACCCGCCCCGGCTTCGGAAGAGGGCGCCAGCGATGCGGCTGGGCGCCTCAGTTCAGGTAGAGGTTCGGATCCACCGCGTCGAAGCCATCGCGCACCTCGAAATGCATCCGTGCGGGATCGCCCGCGCGCACATTGGCGATGGATTGCCCGCGGCTCACGGCATCGCCCTTGGCCACCGAGATGTTGTCGATATGCGTGTAGACCGTCAGGATATTGTCCGGGTGCTTGATCACGAGGATCGGGATGCCGTCGGTATTCGTGGTGATCGCGGCCACGGTGCCGCTGGCGGCCGCGGAGACGGTCGTGCCCGCGGGCGCGGCAATATCGATCCCGTCATTGCTGCCGGGCGCGTATTCGCGAATGATCGTGCCCGAGACGGGCATGCGGAATGCGCCCTGCGAGGCGGGCGGCTCCGAGACCTCGCCCACATCCGGCGCGGGCGTGGCCGGGGCCGGGGCCTGTGCGCTGGTTTCCCCGGATGCGGGCGGCAAGGCCGTGCCGTCGGTCACGGGGGCGGGCGGCAGCGGCTCTGCTGCCGAAGGCGGTGTGGGGGTCGGCGATCCGCTTCCGGGCGCGGTGACATTGGCCGCGACCTGCGTGCCCGCGGCCGAGGCCGTCCCGGTGGCCACCGGGATCAGCAGGTACTGGCCTTCGCGCACAGAATAGTTCTGATCGAGCCCGTTCCAATCCGCGAGCGCCCGCGGCGTCACGTTGTAGAGCCGCGCGATGGAATAGGCCGTCTCGCCGCGGCTGACCTGGTGGCGCACCGGCTCGACCCCGCCAGGCGCGGGGGCCACGGTGCCCGAAGGCACTGGCGTTGCGGGCGCATTGTCGATGGCGTTCGAGGCCAAGGCCGTGATATCCACGGCACCCGTGCTCGCCGAAGGTTCGGTTACACGGCGCGGCAGGGCGACGATCTCGCCCTCGCGCAGCACGTCGCCCACCTCGATGCCGTTATAGCGCGCAAGCTCGCCCGCAGGCAGTCCGACCCGCGTCGCCACATCCGAAAGGGTATCGCCGCGCCGGGCCACCGCCACCTGATAGGTCGGGTAGGAGATCACGCCGCGCGCATCCGCAGCAGGCCTGTCGCCCACCGCATTCAGCGCCGCATCCGAGGTGTTCGCCGCTGTCGGGCGCAGATCGAAATCCATCGGTCCTTCGCAGGCGGCCAGCGCCAGCACCAGAAGGCCCGCCTGGCCCGCACGCCATGCCGCGCCGTATCGCGTGTCAATCTCGGCCATCATGCTCTTCCTCACGTCGCTGCCCCTTGTCCCGGGGCGGTTCAACATCTCGTCCATGCCACAGCTGTGGCTCAGCTGTCCCGTCCCAGCCCCTCGACGAGGGGCACGAACCGCACCGGGCGCAATTCGCTGTACTCAAAGCCCGTCTCACTTCGGGTGACGCGGATCAGGCTCTGGACCGCGTCCGATTGGCCGACGGGCAAAACCATGATACCGCCGATCTTCAGCTGCGCCAAGAGCGGCCCGGGCGGATCCTCGGCGGCGGCGGTCACGATAATGCGGTCGAAGGGCGCCTGGTCGGGCAGGCCGTGGCTGCCATCGGCGGTGAAGGCGGTGATGTTCACGAGGCCCAGATCGTCGAAGACCTCGCGCGCCTCGCGCACCAGCCGCTTGTGCCGGTCGACCGTGTAGACCCGGCGCGCGAGCTGGCTGAGAACGGCCGCCTGGTAGCCCGAGCCGGTCCCCACTTCGAGCACCTTGTCGCGCGGGCTCACATCGAGCGCCTGCGTCATCAGCCCCACGACCGAAGGCTGCGAAATCGTCTGCCCGCAGGCTATGGGCAGGGGCATGTCCTCATAGGCGCGATCGGTGAAGTAATGGCGGATGAAAGGGCCGCGATCGATGGTCTCCATCGCCGAGAGCACGCGTTTATCCGTCACCCCGCGGGAGCGGAGCGCGAAAAGGAACTGCATCTTGCGTTCCGCATCGGCTGTCATGAAAGCGCGTCTGCCAGATCGGTCAGGTCATCATGCGCGGTCAGATCGGCCCGCATCGGGGTGACGGAGATATAGCCCTTGAGGTTCACATCCGCATCCGAGCCGGCCGCCGTCGCGCGCCGCTGATCGCCGCCCTTGATCCAGAAGAACCGACGCCCCGCGGGCGACAATTGCGGCTCGACCGAGAAGCCGGTGCCGGGGCGCTTGCCCTGCGGCGCCGCCGTGATCCCGGCCACCGCGGCTGCGGGAACGGGCGGGAAGTTGATGTTGTAGAAGAGCCGGTAGGCATGATCGTCGCTGGCCTTGCGATCCAGCACGCGGCGGATCACATCGGCCCCGTGCACGCGCGCGGCTTCGAACATGTCCGAGGCGTTCCAGTTCTCCGGCCCGAGGAATTGCGACAGCGCAATCGCGGGCAGATCCTGAAGGGCGGCCTCCATCGCGGCCCCGATCGTGCCGGAATAGAGCACGTTTTCGGCGGAATTGTTGCCCCGGTTCACGCCCGACAGCACGAGATCGGGGGGATGGTCGCTCATCACGTCGTGGATCGCGGCGAGCACGCAATCGGCCGGGCTGCCCTCGGCGGCGAAGGTGCGCTCGCCCAGTTCGGAGACCATGAACGGGCTGGAATAGGAAATCGTGTGCCCGACGCCCGATTGCTCGAAGGCCGGCGCCACGGTCCAGACCTCGCCCGCATCGCCCGCAAGCTCGATCGCGATCTCTTTCAGAACCGCGAGGCCGGGCGCGTTGATACCGTCGTCGTTGGTGATGAGAATGCGCATGATCCCGCCTGTTTTTGCTCCCCTCGTTCCTATGGAAGGCAGGGGGCTTGAGCAAGGGAGCTTTGGCCGCAACCCCGGCGACAGGGGCGGGCGGATGGGGAGCCATGCGTTTTTTTGGAAAGGTGAAGGGGCAGGGGCGGTTCCCGGACCGGACCCGGCGCGCGGGCGGCGCGAGCGGGGTCCGCGAACGAAAAACAAGTCGCGAAAGGTGTGCGGTGTCGGGGCACGCGGGTTCGGTCAAGTGTGGATATCGGCGTGTGCGCTAGCGTGCGCGTCACGGACAGGGCGCGCCTGTCCATGCTTCACCTTTCCCGATAAACGCAATCCGACCGTGCCGACCGCGATGCTGCCTGTCTTCGAGAAACCGCGTCAGAGGATCTGCGGCAGAAGCGCGGCGGCAGCCTCTTGCGGGCTGGGCAGCGCGTCCTTTTCCTCGCCGGGGAAGAACCGCCCGCGGGTGGCGCTTCGAAACGGGGCGGGCGTCAGGATGCGCACGTCGGGGCCTGTCTTTTCCGTCTCGGCGGCCCAGGACCGGGCGAGCGCGATCTGCCCCGCCTTGGTCGCCCCGTAAAGGCCGAAGAACTTCTCGCCGCCGCGCGCATCGTCGAAAAACACGGCGCGTCCTTCTGGCCCGATCAGCGCCGAGACGAAGGGAATGAGATGACCCATCGCGGTCATGTTCACATCGACCGATTTCGACCAATCCTTGGCGACGATGTGATCGGCCGGGGTCAGCGGACCGGCATGCACGGCGGTATGCACCCAAAGCGCAGCACCACCCCAGCGGTCATGGATCGAGCGGCAGAGATGCGCCATGGCATCGCGGTCGGTTATGTCCATGGGAGCAAGCGTGGCGTCGCCGCCGCGGGCCTTGATCCGGTCGTCCAGATCCTCGAGCCCGCCCACGGTGCGGGCGACGGCCACGACGTGATGCGTGTCAGACAGGGCCTCCGCCAATGCGAAGCCCAGACCCCGGGACGCCCCGGTTACCAATGCGGCAGGTTTGCTCATGGCGCTGCATGTCGCGCGACCTGCGGGGCTTGTCAACTGCGCCCGCCATCGCTTCCGGGAATTTCGATCCAGGTCGTGCGGCCATCCCGCGCGGCCAGCGCAAGGCGCGCGTGGTCGATGGCGGCAACCACCTTGTTGCCGACCTGCGTGCCCGGCGCGACCTTGGCCACTTTGCCCGAGGGCAGGCGCAGAAGCGCCGTGGGCTCTTCCTCGGTGCCCATCACGCCCAGCAGCGCGATGTCCGACAGGTCGATATCTGCATGCTGTGTGGCCGTTTCGGCCACATTCTGTGGAGTTTCAGGATTGGACATGATGCCTCGAATTCTGGTGTCGCGCGGCATCTATGAACCGGGTCGCGACAGCGCAAGCGGGGCGATTTCGCATCTGCAGAATGCCGCCGAGGCAGCGGCGGTAGATGGCCTATGCGCGCCCGGTGAGGTGCGGCCGAATGTCCTCCCCGATCTCGGCATAAAGATCGAGCACGGCATCGAAGGAGAGACCTTCGCTCACGAGATCGGCGGCAGGGCCAGGTGCCGGCAGAAATTCCGGCCGCGCTTCCGCGGCGACATCGCGCAGCTGTCCGGCGCCCATATCCGCAAGCGGGCCGGGCAGGGTATTGGCCAGCATGGCGGCCATCTCGGTCGGGGCGGCATCGCCTGCCTCGAGCCGGTCGAGGGCTGCGTAGAAATCCGCGGGCGCGACCTCGACCCAGGGGGCCAGATGCACCGCATCCTCGCTGCCACGCACCGGAAGGGCCAGATGCGCCCGCAGAAACCGGCGATCGCCGAGACGGCAGAGTTCGGACGACAGGCGGTCTTCTCCGGCCTCGATCACCGCGCCCGGCTCGGGCAGGGCGTGCGGCCAATCCTCGGGCGCGTCGTAGCCGATATCGATCAGGCCGCCGAAGCTGCGGCCACAACAGGGGCAGGCATAATCCGGGTCGTTCAGACGCTGCCAGCGGGCATCGAGATTAAGAAGTCGAGACATGGAGTTGTGCCCAATTGTCTCGATATTGTTCCAACCATCCGGCCCCAAAGCCAGTATCTTCTTCCCTAAAAATTCTTGAGAAATCCCAATCCAAGGATCTGCGGTTTGTATCTGTCCGTTTCTTTCCGTCCAAACTTGTGAGATTCAGCCAAGACCTATGTGAGCGGTAAAGCAAATCCGCGACAACGCTGCTCGGTACAATAAAAACTTCAGGTTTTTCTAGGGCGTCTGCTGCAAGTTGTACCAGACAATAATAGACGGAAGGGCTGCAAAACTCTTCGTTCTTTTTCGACATTGTCCAGTTTTTTGTTTTCGATAATCGTCTGGTCTTGACTTGAATACCCGCTTGTCTGGTGCCGTCTGCTGAGGAAACAATTATGTCTAGATTGGGAGCGCCTTGGGGAGCGAGCGCGGCAATATACCCGCGTATAAGCAACTGGGACATAACGTAGTGCTCGCCCGCAGCGCCAACCATTGCTGTGGAAGCCGTGAAGCTATCATGCACTGGGTTCACTCGGCCGCCGTCTTGAGCTGGAAGCCCTTCTCGATCTGGTCCGACGGCTCCACGGGGTATTCGCCGGAGAAACACGCGTCGCAATATTGCGGACTGGCGGCGTCGCGGCCCTTGGCCTCGCCGACCGCGCGGTAAAGTCCGTCCAGAGAGATGAAGCGCAAGGAGTCGACCTGCAGATGCTCGCGCATCTCTTCCTCGGACATTGAGGCGGCGAGCAGTTTCTCGCGCTGGGGCGTATCCACGCCGTAGAAACAGGGCCAGGCCGTGGGCGGGGAGGCGATGCGGAAATGCACCTCCGCCGCGCCCGCATCGAGGATCATCTCCTTGATCTTGCGGCTTGTGGTGCCGCGCACAACCGAGTCGTCCACGAGGATCACGCGCTTGCCCTCGATGAGCGCGCGATTGACGTTCAGCTTGAGACGCACGCCCATGTTGCGGATCTGCTCCGTCGGCTCGATGAAGGTGCGGCCCATATACTGATTGCGCACGATGCCCATGCCGTAGGGAATGCCGCTCTCATGGGCGAAGCCGATGGCCGCGGGCGTGCCGCTATCGGGCACCGGGCAGACGAGATCTGCCTCCACGGGCGCCTCTTTCGCCAGTTCCACACCGATCTGGCGACGCGTCTCGTAGACCGAACGGCTGCCGATGATCGAATCGGGACGGCTGAAATAGACATGCTCGAAGATACAGAAGCGGGGGCGTTGCGGGCGGAAGGGGCGCAGGCTTTGCACGCCTTCCTTCTCGGTGATGACCACCATTTCGCCGGGCTCGATCTCGCGCACATATTCCGCGCCGATGATGTCGAGCGCGCAGGTCTCGGAGGCCAGCGCCCAGGCATCGCCCACGCGGCCTAGAACCAGCGGCCGCACGCCCAAGGGGTCGCGCACACCGATGAGCTTCGTGCGGGTCATGGCGACGACGGAGAACGCGCCCTCGACCCGGCGCAGCGCATCTTCCATCCGCGAAGGGATATCACGCTGCAGGGACCGGGCCATCAGGTGGATGATGCATTCGCTGTCCGAGGAGGACTGGAAGATCGAGCCGCGCTCGATCAACTCACGCCGCAGCGCGTCGGCATTGGTGATGTTGCCATTATGGGCGATGGCCGCACCGCCCATGGAGAACTCGCCGAAGAAGGGCTGCACGTCGCGGATCTGCGTCGGACCCTTCGAGCCGGAGGTCGAGTAGCGCACATGCCCGATGGCCAGACTGCCGGGCAGCGTTTCCATCAGCGATTGCGAGGTGAAGTTGTCGCGCACATAGCCGAAGCGCCGCGCGGAGTTGAAGCCTTGAGAGGGCTCGTAGCTGACGATGCCACCCGCTTCCTGCCCGCGATGCTGCAGCGCGTGCAGGCCGAGGGCGACGAAATTGGCGGCATCCGCCGATCCGATCAATCCGAAGACGCCGCACTCCTCGCGCAGTTTGTCATCGTCGAAGGGATGGGCCGGGGGCATATGGGCGTCGGACAAGAGGCAGCGCTCCGATTCCAGTGCGGATTTGAGCCTTACTTAGTGTCTGTCCGCGGCTCTGTCACGGCACTATCACAAAAGCCTGGCAGTCTTTGGTTTTTGTTACAACACGCGGGCCGTGAAGATCAGGCGTCGTTGGCCCCGGGGGCAGCGCAGACGCCGACCAGCTCTTCGTATTGACGGGTGACCCAACCCAGCGCCTCATCGGGATTCCGCGCCTCGATCTCATCGGTGAAGCGCGAGAAGACCGCCGCCGCGCGGCTGTCATCGACCATCGGCACGTCCTGCGCGGTGATCACCGTCTCGTAGACGAAGAACGCGATCGCGACGAGCAGGATGCCGCGCGCCACACCGAACAGAAAGCCGAGACCTTGGTCGAGCCCGCCCAAAGCGGAGCGCTGCACGAGGCTGGAGAAAAGCGGCGTGAAGAAGGACACCACGATCAGCGCCAGCGCGAAGACGCCCGCGAAGGCCGCGATGATGGAAAGTTCGCAGCTATCCGACAGGAATTCGCCGATTACCGGCAATTCCTTGACCAGCGGCTGCACTTGCGCCGCGAAGATGAACGCGAGGAAGGCCGCCGCGACCCAGCCTGCGATGGCCATCGCCTCGCGCACCAGACCGCGTGAATAGGCGAGAAGCGCCGACAACACGATCACCACCGCCACAACGGCGTCGATTGCTGTAAAGCCTTCCATTGCCTGCCTCTTTCTTCCGACTCTAATCGGCCGGGCCTCAGCCCGCTCCGAATACCTCGCCCACAAAGCTTGCCAGATCGCCCATGCGGGTCAGGCGCAGCCCGGATGCATCCACGTTTTTACCGCCCTCGGGCGCAATCGCCGCGGAGAAACCAAGTTTCTGCGCTTCTTTCAACCTGTTTTCGGTCTGGCTGACCGGACGTAGGGCACCGGATAGGCTGATTTCTCCGAAAACGACAGTCTCGGGGGGCAATGCCGCATCCTCGCGCGCCGAAAGTAGCGCCGCCGCCACAGCGAGATCCGCGGCAGGTTCCGCGACCTTCATGCCGCCCGCCACGTTCAGATAGACATCGAGCCCGGTGAAGGGGATGCCGCAGCGCGCCTCCAGCACGGCGAGGATCATCGACAGCCGCCCGCCGTCCCAGCCGACTGTCTGGCGGCGGGGCTGCGCATGGGGCGTGGGCGCGACCAGCGCCTGGAACTCGCACAAGACGGGCCGCGTACCCTCTATGCCTGAAAAAACCACCGATCCGGGGCTCGGGTTGCCACGCTCGGACAGAAACAGCGCCGAGGGGTTGGTGACCTCGGCGAGCCCCATGCCCGTCATCTCGAAGACCCCGATCTCGTCTGCGGGGCCGAAGCGGTTTTTCACCGCGCGCAGAATGCGGAACTGGTGCCCGCGCTCACCCTCGAAATAGAGCACGGTATCGACCATGTGCTCCACGACGCGGGGGCCCGCGATCTGCCCGTCCTTGGTGACATGGCCCACCATGATGACGGCGGTATTCCGCCGCTTTGCGAAACTTGTCAGCTCATGCGCCGCAGCACGGACCTGCGCCACCGATCCCGGCGCGCTTGGCACATGGTCGGCCCACATGGTCTGCACCGAATCGATGATCGCGAGATTGGGGCGTTCCGCCTCGAGCGTCGTCAGGATGTCGCGCAGGTTCGTCTCCGCGCCCAGGGCCACGGTCGCGTCAGACAGCCCCAGCCGCTGAGCCCGCATGCGGATCTGGGCGGAGGCTTCCTCGCCTGAGATATAGACCACCTTCAGACCCGACGCCGAAAAGGCCGCCGCCGCCTGCAGCAGAAGGGTGGATTTGCCGATGCCCGGATCGCCTCCCACGAGGATCGCTGACGCGGGAACAAGCCCGCCGCCCAGCACGCGATCCAGTTCGGACAGGCCGCAGGCGGTGCGCGGGGGCGGGGCTTCCGTCGCAGACAGATCGCTCAGCGGAACCGTGCGTCCGCGATCGGCACCGAGCGTCTTGGCTGCGGGACCCGCCGACAGCGGGGTTTCTTCCTGGATCGTGTTCCATGCGCCGCAGGCTTCGCAGCGCCCCGACCATTTGGACGTGGTATTGCCGCATTCGGTGCAAACGAAGGTCGATTTGGGAGGGCGTGCCATGCCCGATCTTGTGGCCGATCACGGCTTTGCCCGCAAGATGCGGGGTGCCTTGCCTTTGAGGAAAATGATCTGCGGCCGGCGGTCCGGAGACGCGAGATCCCCTGACGCTACTGCGCAGCCCTGCGCGAGAGCAGCTCGACGATGTCGCTGTCGGATTTCACGGGATCGGCCGCGAAATCGTCGTCACACGCCACATCGTCGATCCAGTCCCGCGCGGCGTCGCGGGCAGGGGCCGCGTCTCGCGCGGTGGCCTCGACCACGGGCTGTGCGTCCTCCCGCAGGGTTTCGGACAGCTCCGGCAGAAGCTCGTGCAGCTCCTCGCAGATCCGCGCAAGCTGCGCTTCGGCGACGGCTTCGTCCATTTCCACATCTTCGATCCAGGCGCGCAGCCCGACCGCATGGGACTTGGCTTCATCCAGCCTGCGGTTGAAATCGTCGACCTCGGTCTGGCGCTGGGTCAGGAAATCCGTGGCGCGGCGGACCGCGTCATCGGAATAGACCCGCGCGAGATCCCGCGACAGGTGGCTCATCTGTGCCGCGACCTCGATGACCGGCGCTTCAAGCTCCGCAAGGTCCGGGTGATCGCGCAGATAGGCGATCCGTTCGCGCACCGAATCGAACTCCGATTTCAGGTTAAAGACGCCCGTCCGGTCCGCGGCATGGGCGATGCGGTAGGCGCGCGTCACATCTTCCATCGTGATGTGAAATTTCCGGTGCGAATTCTCCAGCGCCAGAACGCGCGCATTGCCCGGCAGATAGGCCAGAAGGCCCACGATCAGCGCGGTGCCTGCGATCTGCACCGCCATGCCCGCCTGCGGATAGACGGTGCCGCCAAAGCTGAGCGACAGATCAAGCCAGGGCAGGTGCCCCAGCGCTGCGGCCAGAGTGGCCAGAAGGGCCGCAAGGCCCGCGGCGATCAAAAGCGCCATTGTAATGAATTGAAAAGCGACCCTGATCGCCCAAAAAAGCGATAAACCAACACGTGACATAATTCGGTCCCCCGAGACCTCAGCGAATCGCCCGAAATTGGCGATCCATACGCATGGTACTGGCAGAATGGGACTTTTTGCTAAAATGTGTCGAAAAATGTGCGCTTTGTCACAAAACGCGAACAGATCCGGGGCATCGCGCCGATTGTCCGCCGCGTGGCGACAATCACAGAAGCGTGCTGCCCCAAAGCCCCAGAAAACCTAGCAAAAGCGCCACATGGAGCGCGTCGATCCAGCGCCGCGACCGCTCCGGCACAAAGCCCGAGACGAAGAACAGCGCGGACAACGCCAGCGGGATCCGCATGCCCTGACCGGCGCTGAGGGCGCGGGCGAGCGGCGGATACCACCCGCTTTCCTGCAATCCGAGCGCGGGCGCGAAAGTCACGAGGATGCAGATCGCGCACAAAGCAAGGGTTGCCACGGCAATCCAGCGCGACAGGCCGCGCGCCAGGATCGTGCGCAGAAGGGCCAGCGCGAAAAGGAGTTCGAAATAGACGAAGCGTTTGACGAAGATGAGCGCGATCAGCGTCGGGTCGGGTTGGAAATTGCCCATCTCAGCCGCCGTGATACTGCCGGGCATACCGCGCGCCCAGCGATGTCAGGATCTCGTAGCCGATCGTTCCGGCCCATCCGGCCAGCGTATCGACGGATTGATGCCGGCCCAGCAACTCCACGGTCGCGGGGTTGCCCTGCACATCCGTCACGTCGACGCCGATCAGATCCATTGAGATCCGGCCCAGCACCTTGCAGCGCGTCTCGCCCGCCCAGACATGCGCGTCCGGTCCCATACCGCGCAGAACCCCGTCGGCATAGCCCGCCGAGATGGTCGCAACGCGCGTCGGTGCCCGCGCGATCCAGGTATTGCCGTAGCCCACGCTCTCGCCCGGCTCCACGTCGCGGATCTGGATCACCGGAATGTCTAGATAGGCCACAGGCTGCGCATCGGCGAAGGGCAGCCCGCCATAAAGCCCGATCCCCGGCCGCGCGAGGTCGAAATGGAAATCCGGTTTCATCAGGATGCCGCCCGTTGCCGCAAGCGACCGGGGCGCGTCGATCCCGTCCGTCATCTCCTGAAAGGCGGCAAGTTGGTCGCCGTTCATGGCATGATCCGGCTCATCGGCGCAGGCCAGGTGGCTCATCACGAGGCGCGGGGATTGCGCCAGGGCGATGTCGCGCAACGCCGCCCATTCTGCCGCTTCCATCCCCAGCCGGTTCATGCCCGAATCAAGCTGGATGCCCAGCGGATGACCCGGAAGCGCCTCCACATGGCGCAGCATCTGGTCGATGGAGTTGAGCATCGGCACCAGGTCCGCGTCGCGTAGGAGCGAGGCGTCGCCCTCCATATGGCCCGAAAAGACGCAGATTTCCGGGCCGTGGCCCAGGATCCGGCGCAGCGCCACGCCTTCTTCGGCAATCGCCACGAAAAAGCGGCGCGCCCCGGCACGCGCGAGCGCGGGCGCCACCTTTTCGGCCCCGAGCCCGTAAGCGTCGGCTTTCACCACCGCGGCCGTCTCGCCGGTATTCTGCCGGTCGAGATTGCGCCAATTGGTGACAATCGCGTCGAGATCAATGTTCAAGGTCGCCTGAGCCATGCGCGCTCTTTGCCACGGCACCCGCTCAGGTCAAGCCGGAATTGCGCCGCACCTATGCTACGACAGAACCGCTACGCCTTTTTCGGGATGCGCACGGTAATGGGCAAGGCGGCTGTCCAGATCGCCGTCATGCAGTTCCAGCCTGTGCCCGTCGGGATCGAGGAAATAGACCGACGCGCCTTCGGAGCGGTTCTCTTTCCAGATCGGCGCGGCCCCCCTGATGCGGCGAGCCAGCGCCTCGAAGGCAGAGCCAGAGGCAGAAAAGGCGTAATGTGTTCCGCCCCTTGCGGGGCGCACTTCATCCGATGCTTCAAGGCAGAGCCAAAGCGCGCCAAGGCTCATATAGGTCATGCCGTCACTGGCCGCGCGCGGCGTCCCACCCAATATATCGCGATAAAAAGCGACCGAGCGATCAAGGTCCGACACGGCCAGCGTCAGATGATTGAGCCCCGTGATCAAAATCCGCCATCGGCGTTCTGCCACGGCTTCACGAGGTTGCCGAAGCGCGTGAACTGACCCTCGAAGGACAGCTCGACCGTGCCGATGGGTCCGTGACGCTGCTTGCCGATGATGACCTCGGCGCGGCCATGCAGACGCTCCATCTCCTCCTGCCAGGCGGCCATTTTGTCGAGATCATGATCGCCGGGCTTCTCGCGTTCCTTGTAGTATTCCTCCCGGAACACGAACATCACCACGTCGGCATCCTGCTCGATCGAGCCCGATTCCCGCAGGTCCGACAGCTGCGGCCGCTTGTCGTCGCGGCTTTCGACCTGGCGGCTGAGCTGCGACAGCGCGATGACCGGGATTTCCAGCTCCTTGGCGATGGCTTTCAGACCCATGGAGATTTCCGCGATCTCGTTCACTCGGCTCTGATCGCCCTTGCCGGTGCCCCGCACGAGCTGCAGGTAGTCCACCATCAGCACATCGAGCCCATGCGTCCGCTTCAACCGCCGCGCCCGTGCCGCCAGCTGCGAGATGGGCAGGGCCGGCGTGTCGTCGATATAAAGCGGGCAGGCCTCCAGGCTTTTCGCGGCTTCCACGAAGCGGCGGAACTCCTCTTCGGTCATGTCGCCGCGGCGGATCTGCTCTGACGGGACTTCCGCGGCTTCGGACAGGATCCGCGCCGCCAACTGCTCCGCCGACATCTCGAGCGAGTAGAACCCGACGACGCCGCCTTCGACCGCCCCTTCGGTGCCGTCCTCGCGGACGCCGCGCTTGTAGGCCTTGGCGATGTTGTAGGCGATGTTCGTCGCAAGCGACGTCTTGCCCATCGACGGACGCCCGGCGAGGATCAGAAGGTCCGACTTGTGCAGGCCGCCCAGCTTCTTGTCCATGTCGATCAGACCGGTGGAGACCCCCGACAGACCGCCTTCGCGCTTGTAGGCGGCATTGGCGACGTTCACGGCTCCGGTCACGGCGCGCAGGAAGGACACGAATCCGCGCTGCGCCTGGCCCTGTTCGGCCATCTGGTAGAGCGCCTGTTCGGCTTCGATGATCTGTTCGGAGGGCTCCGAGGCCACATCGACCTTGGCCGCCTTGGCGGAGATATCGCGCCCGAGGCCGATCAGCTCGCGGCGCACCGCAAGCTCGTAGATCATCTGGGCGTAATCCTTGACCGCGAAGGACGCGATCGCCGCCCCGGCAAGGCGCATAAGATAGGCCGGGCCGCCCAGTTCCTTCAGGCCCTCGTCATCCTCCATGAAGGCCTTGAGCGTGACCGGCGAGGCAAGGTTGTTCTGCGCAATCCGCGCCGCGGCCACCTCGTAGATACGCGCATGGACGGGATCGTAGAAATGCTTGGCCGAGATGATCGAGGCGACGCGGTCGTAGATGTCGTTATTCGTCAGGATGGCACCCAGAAGCTGCTGCTCAGCCTCAATGGAATGCGGCATCGTATCGGGAGACTGAACTTCTGCACCGGTCGCGTTGAAGGCTGTGACCTCGTTCATCACCACTCCGAATCTTTGATTTTGCCTGAGGTGCACTAGTTAAGACACGGGCCCCCTTTGGCGCAACTTGTATGTTTCTGGGGATAACTCACATCCCGGGCGTTGCCTGCCACATGGTGCGGCAGGCAGACGCGATCTGTCAATATCTGGGAATTGTGGCGGGCTGGACGGGCGCGCGCGGGCACTGGAACAGCGCCTTCCTGCCGCTACGTCAGCTTCGCGCGGCAGCGGCTCAAGCGCCGCGTTCGGCCTGCCAGGCGCGCGGGTCGTTCAGGAAGCGCTCGACCTCCGTCAGCGTCTCCGCATCGAAGGCGCCGCGCCGCTTGGCTTCGGCTAGAACGTCCCACCAGGTGCAGAGGTGATGCAGCGCCACACCGTGATCGCCGAGCGTCTTCCGCGTCTCGGGGAAGATGTCGTAATAGAAGATCACGGCCGTATGCGCGCAGACGGCACCCGTCTCGCGGATCGCATCCACGAAGGACAGCTTGGAGCCGCCATCGGTGGTCAGATCCTCCACGAGCAGGACGCGCTGCCCCTCGCTCATCGCGCCTTCGATCCGCGCGTTGCGACCATACCCTTTGGGCTTCTTGCGCACATAGGTCATGGGCAACGCCATGCGCTCCGCCACCAGTGCGGCGAAGGGAATACCCGCCGTCTCGCCGCCCGCGATATTGTCAAACGCCTCGAGCCCGGCATCGCGCATCACCGTCACCGTCAGGAAATCCATCAGCGTGGAGCGGATGCGCGGAAAGGAGATGAGCTTGCGGCAATCGATATAGGACGGTGAGGGCAGGCCCGAAGCCAGCGTGTAGGGCTCTCGGGTGTTGAAGTTCACCGCCTGGATATCGAGCAGCATGGCGGCGGTCAGGCGCGCCATCTCTTCGCGGGCAGGGTAGGTGCTGGGGATCATTCTCGGGCCTTTCTCGTCACGCTCGTCGATCTGTCGGTAGCGGGAAAGTCGCGCGGGGGGAAGGGGCGTGCGGGATCGCGGCGGCCGTGGCGCCCGCCGCACTGCGACGACTCTTCGTAGGGTGGGTGAAAACCCACCACCAGCCGCCGCTTATGCCACCCGCCAATGCAGCGGAAAGCCCGGATCGAACACGGTCACCGGCCCGTCGCCCGTCTCGATCTTCGACGGATAGCTGACCGGATCGCCCTTGGTCAGCGTGATCTGTGCCTCATTGGGCGCCATCCCGTAAAAGGCGGGGCCATTGAGCGAGGCGAAGGCCTCAAGCTGGTCGAGTGCGCCTTCGGTTTCGAAGACCTCCGCCAGAACCGACATCGTGTTGGTCGCGGTGAAACACCCCGCACAACCGCAGCCCGTCTCCTTGGCGGCGTCCACATGCGGCGCGCTGTCCGTGCCCAGAAAGAACGAGGCCTCGCCGCTGGTGGCCGCGGCGCGCAAGGCCAGCCGGTGAATTTCGCGCTTGGCGACGGGCAGGCAGTAATAATGCGGCTTGATGCCCCCCACGAGGATGTGGTTGCGATTGATGACCAGGTGATGCGTGGTGATCGTGGCCCCAAGATCGGGCCCGCCCGCGCGCGCATATTCGACGCCTTCGCGGGTGGTGATATGCTCCATCACCACGCGCAGACCGGGCGTCGCTTTGCGCACCGGATCGAGCACACGGTCGATGAACACTTTCTCGCGGTCGAAGATGTCGATCTCGGCATCCGTCACTTCGCCATGCACGCAAAGTGGCAGGCCGATCTCCGCCATCTTTTCGAGCACCGGGCGCACGCGGTCGAAATCCCGCACGCCGGAGGCGGAGTTCGTGGTCGCCCCGGCAGGATAAAGCTTCACCGCGCGCACCAGCCCGTCGGCATGGGCGCGGGCCACATCCTCGGGGTCGGTCTCCTCGGTCAGGTAGAGCGTCATCAGCGGCTCGAACGCGGCACCCTCGGGCAGGGCGGCCATGATCCGGTCCCGATAGGCGGCAGCCTCGGCGCCGGTCACCACGGGCGGCACGAGATTCGGCATGATGATCGCACGCGCAAAGTGCCGGGCGGTTTCGGGCAGCACGGCCTTCAGCATGGCGCCGTCGCGCAGATGCAGATGCCAATCGTCGGGGCGGCGGAGGGTCAAGCTTTTCATGGATCTGCGGTAGCATGGCGGCTCGGCGCGCGCCAGATATCCTATGGGGGCCATCCCGGTTCGGCTCCGCACCCGATTGAGCCCCGGCGCCCGTTCAGGCTAGAAGACGCGCGATTTGATCGAACGGAGAACGTGATGCTGATGACCTTTCTCGTGGCCATCTTCGCCGGGGCTGCGGTGACTTCGCTGCAACCCCGTGTGACCGAAGCGCTTTGGCGCTGGCTGGGCGAGGAGCACCTGCCGGACGAGCCGGGCCGCCGTGTCGTCGCCTTCGCGCTGGCACTGGCCATCGCGGTTGCGCTTCTGGGGCTTATTGGGGTCGAGACGAGTCCGCTGGCCCTGCTCGCAGGCGGGCTGATCGGCCATTTCCAGTCGGAATTGCGCGAAGCGATCCTCGCCCGCCGGAACTAACCCCGCTTCACTCTGCGGCGGTCTTTCCGTCCTGATCGTTGGGGGTCTCGTCGACCTCCGCGCTTGCCTCATCGATCCGGCGCAAGGCGCGCAGACGGCGTCGGAATCGCGGAGCGCTCTTGCGGGTGGCCACATTGGTGCAGAGCCACCGCGTCAGCTCCAGACGCTCATCGGCCTCGACCCGCGCCAGCAATTTGCGCAGATACGGCCCGTAATCGCGCCGTGCCCGCATCAGCTTGGCGAAGCTCACGCTGTTCAATGTCCCGTCTGCCGCCTCGCGCAACACGTCGCGCAGGATCTCCATCTCGATCAGCGCCGCTTGCAGGGCCGAGCCCATGAACGGCATCGGCAGGCGCGTCACGCCTTCGCGGTGAAACAGGGCTGCATGCATCGCATCGAGCGTCTCGCGCGGATCGAACAGCACATAGCCGCGCAGGGCCGCGTCCATCATGTCCGGCGCGTAGCCGTAACGATTGGTGAAATCCATGCGCCGGTATTCGGTGAAGCGTTCGTCCCAGCCCGTCAGCCCGGGATCGAGCGTCGCCTGGGGCTGCGCCGCCACCACGACAGCGCCCGGCGCGCTGACCGAAAACGCCGCCGCCGCGTAACCGCAAGGGCCTGCGCCGTAAAAGATCACCCGCTCGAAATCGTCGAAAAAGCCGTCATCCGTCAGCTGGTCGAAAAAGGCGAAGACATCGCCGTCGCGGAACCAGGTATCGTTCTTCGACACCACGGACAGAAGCGACCAATCCTCGGCCTCCGCCACCGACAGCGCGATCGGGCGCGCGCCCTTGTCATAGGTGATGATGCCTGGAAACGTCTCGAAGCTGACCAGCAGCGTGTCTCCGCGTTCGTCGAACAGCGCATGGTGGCGATCGCCCAATGGCTCGAAGAAACCGGTCTCCTCGCCGATCTCGCCCAGTTGCGTGCGCCACGCATCATAGTCGAGCCCGGCAAGCTCGGTATCCCATGCGGTCTCAATCGGCATAATGCCACCCATCATCGACAAAAGGCGCGGAAAGGAGCGCCGTGTTCTGGAAACAATGCCCTTTCATTTTGACAAAAATGCGCCTGATGCAGGGAAATTCAAAGGGGGTTTGGTTCAGACAGCCCGGGTTTTTGCCGCACGCAGCCCGTAGGACTTGAGAAATTGTGCGGCATCAGCGGGCAAGGGGCGCGATGATGGCGTCATCAGGAGGCGCCCCATCAGGGCGCGATAGGGCTCCTCGAGCATCAAGGCATCGAACCGCGCGCGACGCCATGCCACGGCACGCGCGTGCAGCTCCGCCAGTGCCGGATCTGCGGCAAACGCTGCGCGCAAGGGGGCCGCGCGGGCGCTGACCTCGGCGATGGAATGGTCGTCCTTGGTGTCGAAGTTGCGCTCGACCCAGTAGTCGAGCCCCAGCAGGTCATCCGAATGCACGGCCCGGCCGCGCGCCGCCTTCAGGACGAATTCCTCCATCGATCCAAGGGGATAATGGTTGAGCTGCACGAGCGCGCAATTGTCCTGCCCGAAATTCGAAAAAATCCGCCGCGTGCGAAACTGCGCGTCGAGTTCCCGCCCCGACCCATCGAACCAGCGCGCCGTCTCGACGCGCGCCGGATCGGGATCGCGCGGGCGATGCACGCCGGGTTTTCGATACGTGCCGTCATTGCGATAGAGCGTCTTGAACATCGCCGACCGCCAAGGCCAGTGCATGACCTGCGGGGCGGCGCGCGTGAACCGCTCCGGCACGGGCGCGGGATCGTAGCGGGCCTGCCCGCCGCATCCGAACAGCCGCCACGTCAGGGTGATCGCCTGCGCCTCGGGCAGGGCGTTGATCAGCGCGGGCAGGTCGCGCGCGCCCACATGCACGTTGACGAACTCGTCCACATCGAGCGGCAGGATCCAGTCCGCAGCCTGCGTGACGGGCTGCTTGGCCGCATCCTTCAGCGCGGTGAACTGAATGCCCCCCTTGTCATAAGGCCCCGGATTGGGCCGATGCGTCACATGGCCGAGCTCGGCCAGCCGGTCCAGGATCCGATCCGTGCCGTCCTCGCACGCGTTCGTATAGGCCAGAACGTGGCTGATGCCCGCCGCCTGCGCATGGGCCAGCCAATCCAGAAGATAGGCCCCTTCGTTGCGCACACAGAGGATCGCAAGTATATTCAATGGGCTAGAAGCCTTTCTTGAAGCAGACCACCTTGGCGTGGCTGACTTTCGGAAAATAGGTCAGTCCGGCGCGGTGGAAGGCGTCGAACACGGCCTGCACGCCATCCTGACCGATCCATTGCGGATGCAGTTCCACCACAGCCGCGCGCAGATGCGACAGGTCCGCGGCGGGCAGCAGATGGGCCTCGGCCCCTTCGATATCGCAGACGAGGAAGGTGGGTTTCAGCCGCGCGGTCACCGCCGCGATGTCGATCTGCGGCACCTCCACGGTCTCGACGATGGTGTCGGGATCGTCCTCGCGGCACAGCGACGAGGCCAGGAAGTCGCGGCGGATATAGAACGGTACCGGGTCGCCGCCGCCCTCCGACAGGATTGCATTGTGCGACGCGATCTCCGTGCGCTCGTTCAGCGCGTGCACGGCCCGGATGAAAGGCAGCAGGCGCGGATTGGCCTCATAGGTCTCGATCGCCTCCAGCGGTCGCCGCCGCGCCATGAGCGTCGACATGTAGCCGATGCCCGATCCCAGTTCGAGCACGCGGTCGTCCCGGCGCAGAAGCTGCACCACCGCGCGCGTTTCCTTGTCCTCGTAACCCTCTGTCGTCAGGGCCTTTTCCGTACGACGCGAGATGAAATCCCGGTCTCGGGGAAAGCGCAGGCCATTCGGGGTCTCGAAGGTGTCGGTGACGTCCATGTCCATGTTCAGCTCTCCATATCGAGCGCCAGCGCATAGGCGACGCGTTCCATTTCGGTCAGCTCCAACCGCACGGCCTGCTGATAAAGCTCTTCGAATTCCGGCATGCCGTGCAATTCCCGGGCTTTCGCGCGATGCCAATCGAGGCCCGCCGCGTGCAGGCGCGCCAGTTCCGGATCGGCCAGCAAGCGGTCATATTCCGCCTTGAGCCGCGGCACGTTGCGCTTGATCGTGATATCCCGCGCCCCGGACCAATCCATGCGGATCCAGTAGTTCAGACCGATGGAGCGGTCGACATGCAGCGCGCGGCCCCGCTGGCGTTTGATCAGGAAGCTTTCCGCCGACCGAAGTGCATAATGATTGAGCTGCAACAGGTCGTAACCAATGGATTTTTTCGAAGAGCGCCATCCGTTCTGAATGGCCTCGCCCGTCATGTCCTCGCCCGATCCGTTGACCCAGCGCACGCGGGCCTCGGCGCCATCGATCAGCTTGTTGGGCCGGTGGCAGGAAATCTTCTGGTAAGCCCCGATATTGCGGAACATCGTCTTGTAACCCCAGACCGTGTGCGGCTTGGGGCAGTAACGCGGCGCGCATTGATCGAATTGTTCGATCACGAACTGATCGGAGAGCTGCGTCACCCCAGAATGGCCGAAAAGCCGCCAGGTCATCGCGACATTCGTGGCCTCCGGCACGCGCGCGAAAAAATCGTCCAGCGTGCCGTTTCCGCAGCGCACATTGATGAACTCGTCCACGTCGATATGGATGATCCAGTCCGCCTGCCGGATCACCGGCTCCTTCAGCGCCTGGTTGAGCGCGTGCTGCTGCGGCGACTTGCCTTTCCAATCGTCGTTGTTGCGATGCTGGACGATGCCAAGCGCGTCGAGCCGGTCGAGGATTTCGCTCGTCCCGTCCTCGCAACCATTTGTATAGATGAGGAAATTATCGACCCCGATCGCGCGGTGATAGGCCACCCATTCGAGGATATAGGGCGCCTCGTTCTTCATGCAGCCCACGATGACGCGGCCTTTCTGACCCTCGGGCAGATCGCGCGGCGGGTGTTCGGTGAAAGCCGCTGCCAGCTCTTCCTCGTTGACGCGGCCAAGCTTGTTGTGGGGCGCGAAGGGCGATCCCTTGAGCTGCGCGAATTTCTGTTTCGCAAGCGGCGGCATCATCGCCTTTGCCGTCGTGGTCAGCCCGGCTTCCGGCACGGGGCCCGTCTCGGGCGCCTCGCTGGGCAGGCCCACTTCGAGTTGTGCGAGCTCCGCCGCTTTGCTGTCGCGTTCCTCCTTCGCGGCCTGATCGATGCGCCAGCGCGCGGCCATCAGGTATTGCGTCGCGCGAAAGCCCATCTGCGGATCAGCCTCGGTCCAGGGGTCGGACTGAACGGGCGGGATCAGCGGGGCGAAACCGAGCAGCGGATGCGCTTCATGCAGTGCTTCAAGGTCAGGCTTGAACCGATTGGAAATGCTGAACAATGCGCCGGTATTGATCGGCGCGCCATCGATTTTCATTTCCATGACAAGCTTGCGCCAAAGCGGACGTCCGAGGATCGTCTCGGGCTTTTCCAGAAGCCGCAGCACAACATCATTGAACATCCGCGCCCGCGTCAGCCAGACCTCGGGCGGTGCGGCCGGACGGGTGACCTCTTCGGCCCGGCCGAAATTCGCCTCGATGCCGAACGCCGCGCGCAAGGCCTCCGTCGCGCGCTCCGACCAGAGCGTATCGGGATCAAGCCCCCAAAGCCGGGTCGCACCGGCCCCGAAGGTGCCATCCCATTCCGCGACAAGGCGTTTCAGATCAAGCCAGTAGGGCGCGCCCTGCACATCCGAAAAGACGCCTTTCTCAGGGGCCGGATCGGGCCGGGTTGCCAGCGCCGCATCCCACCAGCTTTCGGCCTCCAGCAATCCCAACTCCTGGGTCAAAGGCACGGCGCGTCCTTCGATCACCTGCGCTGCATAGGCGCGCGCGAGCATCCGCGCCGGGTCATCCACCTGCGCCAGAACCGTGATATCGTCCGAGATCGGCAGCAGCAGGTCGCGCAAGCGCGCACGTTCGCTCGTCGATGTCAGGGCCGATCCCAGCTGATGACACGACAGGATCAGGACGTCCGGCGCGACGCGCTCGGCCTCCGCGCGCAAGGCCGCGGCGACCTCATCGCGCAAGGCCGCCTGTTTCTCGGGCAGGGTGAAGCCGCGATTGAACCGCAGCGTATCGACCGCATCGGGATCGCTGACGGCCATGAAAAGCCGCGTGTGGTTCTTGGCACCGGGCGAGCGGGCGTAAAGCACGCCTTTGCCCGCCAATTGCTCCCGCTTGTCGTTGAAGATGCGCTGGATGCGTTCGGAGGATTGTGCCTCGGGGCCGATATGCAGGACGATCCTCACGAGGCGGCCTCGGGCGCGCGTTCATTCGCGTGGCCCCACCAGGGCAGCTCCAATCCCAGAAAGGCGCCAATTTTTTCAGGGGCTTGCGGGTCGGAGATGTTGTATTCCATGAAGTCGGCGCGCCCCTCGAAAGCGGCCCGCAGATAGGCGTAATGGCCCGCAACCCAGCGCTCCAGCTCCGGCGCGTCCTGACCATATCCTTCCGGCAGGCCCGGGATCGCGTTCTTCGGCAGCCGCCCCGTTCCAAGGTTCCGCCAGGCCAGCATGCTTTCCACGATATCGGCGGGTGCGCGGTAGGACAGCAGGAACTTCGTGCCCGGATGATGGGCCGAGATGGCCGCAAGAAGCCCGTAATCGAATTGCGGCCAGTAATTCGCCCCGCCGCCAATGGCGCTGATCTCGGAGAAGGCGTCGAATTCCGCCATCGCGGCCAGCGGATCACCGGTGGTGAAATACGCCTCATAAAGGCACTTGCCGACGAACTCGCCCTCAAGGGCGTCGTGCGTGCTTTGCTCGGGCCGGATCTTCCAATCCGCCACGTTGAGGCCCGCGCGGCGCAACGCCTTGCCCAGCGTCGTGGTGCCCGATTTCGGCAGGCCCAGATTGACCACACGCAAACGGCTCATGCCACGAGTCCCAGTTCCTGCATCAGCTCGTATTCGCCGGGCGGGTAGGGCGGCAGCGCCTTGAGATGCGCGTACATTTCCGCATAGGCCTCCTGCGCCATGAGCTGATCGCGCTTGGCGATATGCGCGGCCACCGAGGCCTCGTGCAGCGCGCCCAGTTCCGGGTCGGCCTTCAGCGCGGCGAGCGCCCCTTCGAGGGCCGGAAGGTAGCGCTGGATCGAGGTATCTTCCCAGGCGGGATCGTTGCGTTCGCGCCAATAGGTATCGTCGAAATCCCGGTTTTCGCGGTTCACATCGCCCCGGTCGTTCTTCACGAGGTAGCTGTCGAGCGAGCGCAGCGCGTAGTGATTGAGCGTCGCAAACGCGCGCGCGCCTGCGGCGGGAAACTTGCGAATCCGCCGTGCATTTTCCGCCATGAGGAACTTACGCGGCACGCGCCGCCCGGACCCGTCGGTCCAGGCGGGATAATGATGCGTCTCCACCCGCTTGTTGAAGAAGGGCCGGTGCGCGCCGTAATATTGCAACGGAAAATCCTGCCGGACCAGCGACTTGACCTCGATCGCGCTCTCGCCACACCACAGGTCGGGATTGTGGCTGCGAGTGAATTGTTCGATCACCGGGCGGTCGACATAGTCGCAGATCCCGTCATTGGCGAAGAACTGGAAGGTGACAGAGATGGCGCCGGGATCGCCGCAGGCCTCCACCAGCGCGGGGATCGTGTGATCGCCCACATGGATGTTCAGGAACTCGTCCACATCGGCGATCCAGACCCAATCGGCGGCCTTGACCACGCTTTGATGCGCGGCGTCCTTCAGTGCCTCCATCTGGTAATTCCGCCCCTCTGCCGGGTTCGGCAAGTGGATGACGCCGCCGCGGGCCTCCAGCGCGTCGAGCAGTGCATCAGTCCCATCGGTGCAATCGTTGGAATAGAACAGGAAATCCGTGACGCCGAGCAGGCGATGGAAGGCGATCCATTCCAAGAGGAACGGGCCTTCGTTCTTCACGCATGTCACCGCGGTTATCCGCATGACCGCGCGCCTTCGCCGCTGCCGCCCATTCGCCCTGACCCTTGCTCGATCCGCTCGATCCGTCGGTGCCCGTCTAACGCGGGACCGTTTCTTTTGCCTGAACATAGGCCACCGCCGGGAATCGCGTCAATTCCGCATCTCCCGGCGACTCCAAAACTGCGACCTATGCGCTATTGATTCCCGGAAGCGTTCCGGGCCCTCTGGCCCGAACAGCACGCGCGGGGAGGCGACATGACGACACCGGCATCCATCGACGAGGTTCAGACCATGCTGGGCGAGGCGGGCTATGTCTGCGGACGCGCGCTTGCGACCGTGGTCTTCCTGTCGCTCAAACTGGGCAGGCCCCTGTTCCTCGAAGGGGAGGCGGGCGTCGGCAAGACCGAGATCGCCAAGGCCCTGTCGGCCTGCCTCGGGCGCAAGCTCATCCGTCTGCAATGCTATGAAGGTCTCGACGCCGCATCGGCGGTCTACGAGTGGAACTTCCCCGCGCAGATGATCGCGATCCGCACCGCGGAGGCTCAGGGCAATGCCGACAAGGAAGTGCTGAACCGCGAACTCTTCAGCCCCGACTACCTCATCGAACGGCCGCTGCTGGAGGCCATGCGCCCCGACGAGAACGGCCCGCCGATCCTGCTGATCGACGAGCTCGACCGCACGGACGAACCCTTCGAGGCCTTCCTTCTGGAAGCGCTGTCGGACTTTCAGGTCACCATCCCCGAACTCGGCACCATCAAGGCCCCCGAGCCGCCCATCGTCATCCTGACCTCGAACCGCACCCGCGAGGTGCACGATGCCCTGAAGCGCCGCTGCCTCTATCACTGGGTCGATTACCCGACCTTCGAGCGGGAGGTGGAGATCCTGACCGCACAGGCGCCCGACCTGGCCGAGAGCCTGTCGCGCGAGGTGGTGGCCTTCGTCCAGCGCCTGCGTACCGAGGATATCTTCAAGAAACCGGGCGTGGCCGAGACCATCGACTGGGCGAAATGCCTCCTCGCCCTCGACGTGATCGACCTCTCGCCCGAGGTCATCTCCGACACGCTGGGCGCGATCCTGAAATACCAGGACGACATCCAGAAGCTGCAGGGCTCAGAGGCCAAGAAGATCCTCGACGATGCGCGCGCGAGCGTGGTGAACGCGTGAGCCCAGCCGTCGCAATAGCCCCGGCGCTCTAGGATGGAATACGCGCCGCTCGAAATCTCGGAGAATCCGCGCCTCGCGCAGAACGTCATCCATTTCGCCCGTGCGTTGCGCAAGGCGGGCCTGCCCGTGGGGCCGGGACGGGTGATCGATGCCATCCGCGCGGTTGAGGCGGCGGGCTTCACCGAGCGCTCGGATTTCTTCTGGACGCTGCATGCCTGCTTCGTCTCACGCCCCGAACACCGCGCCGTGTTCGCGCAGATCTTCCGGCTCTATTGGCGCGATCCGCGCTATCTCGAACACATGATGTCGATGATGATCCCGGCGATCCGCGGCGTGCAGGAAGAGCGCGTTGCGCAAGCCGCCGAGAAGCGCGCGGCGGAATCGCTGCTCGATGGCCTCACACCCGACATGCCCGAGCGGGAGGAGGAGCGCGAGGAAGACGTCCAGATCGAGATCGACGCCTCCCAGACCATGTCCGACAAGGAGCGTCTGCGCAGTCTCGATTTCGAGCAGATGTCCAATGCCGAGATTGCCGAGGCGAAGCGCATGCTGGCCAAGCTCAGCCTGCCGGTGAAACCCATCCAGTCACGCCGCCAGATGGCAGCCAATCTCGGCACCCATGCCGATTGGCGCCGCACCATGCGCGCGGCCATGCGCCAGGGGGGCGAGATCCGCAGCTTTGCGAAAACCAAGCGGCGACCGCGCTGGCCCAATCTGGTGGTCCTTTGTGATATCTCGGGATCGATGAGCCAGTACAGCCGGATGGTGCTGCATTTCCTCCACGCAGTCGCGAACGAGAAGGGCGCAGGCTGGGCGAAGGTCCATGCTTTCACCTTCGGCACGCGGCTGACGAACATCACCCGGCATCTGGGCACGCGCGACGTGGATCAGGCGCTGAAGGCCGCGGGCGCCGAGGCGCAGGATTGGGAAGGCGGCACGCGGATCGGGCAATGCCTGCACGCCTTCAACCGCGACTGGTCGCGGCGGGTCATGGGGCAGGGCGCGGTGGTGCTGCTCATCACAGACGGGCTCGACCGCGACCCCGAGGAGGGGCTGGAGCGGGAGATGGAGCGGCTGCACCTGTCCTCGCGACGGCTCATCTGGCTCAATCCGCTGCTGCGCTGGGACGGTTTCGCGCCCAAGGCACGCGGCATTCGCGCCATGCTGCCCCATGTGGACAGCTTCCGCGCGGGCCATTCGATCCAGACGCTGGAAGAACTGGCGCTTGCCATCTCCAAGCCCGACGATCCCGGCGAAAAGGATCGCTTGTTGCGGGCGGTGGCCGAGGGGTAGCGCGCCTGTCGCACCTCTTGCGGGCTGGCCGACCGGGTGTTTGCGTTTATCTGGAAAGGTGAAACGCCCGGGCGGTGCCTGGCGTGTGGTCCGTGGCGTTTGTTCCCGCGGGAGAAGCCGTGGGGCCGAAAGGAGGGCACGCATGCTCAGATCGAGATACCTGGCCGGAGCGGTGTTCATGGCCGCGGGCCTTGGCACTGGCGCAGCGGCTGCGGACTTCCGCGCGCTTGATCCGGCGCGCGCCGATTTCGCCGATCTGCGCTGGCGGGCCCGGATCGTCGTGGTGCTGGCGGACGATGCGGGGCTGGCGGCCTACCGCGCGCAGATGGACCATCTGAAAGACGTGCGGGCGGGCCTTGCCGAGAGGGATATCGTCGTTTTCACCGATACCGATCCTGCGGCGCGCGGCGCGCTGGCGCGTCGGCTGGCTCAGGGGCCCTTCACCTTCGTGCTGATCGGCAAGGATGGCGGCGTCAAGCGGCGCGAGGCATCCCCCGTCACGGCGGACAGCCTGTTTGCCACCATCGACGCCATGCCCATGCGCCAGCGTGAGATGCGGGACGGGGACTAGGCGAAGGTCTCCGCGAAGGCGCCGCGATAGAGTGCCGACAGCTCCGCAAGCGGCGCTTCGGAGCCGCCCATGCGGAACGCGTCACCCTTGAAGCGTCCGACCGTGCGGATCGTGACGTCCGCCTTCGCGGCTTCCGACATCAGCCATTCGGCCGTGTCGAAATTGCACGCGATCAGGTAGCGGCCCTGATCTTCCCCGAACAAGGTCGCGGTGTCGTCCTCGTCGATCACGACGCCCACGCCTGCGGCCTCCGCCATGGTGAAGGCGGCAAGTGCCAGCCCGCCATCCGAGATGTCCTGACAGGCGCGGATATAGTCGCGCTGCGCGAGGATGAATTCGCCGTTGCGCCGCTCTGCCGCGAGGTCCACGGCAGGCGCATCGCCGTCATTGCGGTTGAAGACCTCTGCCAGAAGGGCCGACTGGCCCAGATGGCCCGCAGCCTCGCCCACCATCAACAGGACATGGCCTTCGCGGGCCTGACCGAGGATCGGTTCTTCGCCCGCCGCAATGAGGCCCACCGCGCCGATCGTCGGCGTGGGCAGGATGCCCGTGCCGTCGGTTTCGTTGTAAAGTGACACATTGCCCGACACGATAGGCATGTCGAGCGCCGCGCAGGCCGCCCCGATGCCTTTGATCGCGCCCACGAACTGGCCCATGATCTCGGGCTTTTCGGGATTGCCAAAATTCATGTTGTCGGTCGTGGCAAGGGGCCGCGCGCCCACGGCGCAGAGGTTGCGGAAGGCTTCCGCCACCGCCTGCTTGCCGCCTTCCTCGGGGTTGGCCTTGACGTAGCGCGGTGTCACGTCCGACGTGAAGGCCAGCTTCTTGTCCGTGCCATGCACCCGGATCACGCCCGCGCCATAGCCGGGACCCGCGACCGTATCGGCCATGACCTGGCTGTCATATTGCTCGAACAACCAGTTCTTCGCGCTGTAATTCGGACAGCGCAGAAGCGCGCGCAACCCGTCCACCGGATCGATCTGCGGGACGTCTTCCAAGGGAGCTGCGGCGGGCGTCGGCACCCAGGGCCGGTCGTATTCCGGCGCATTGCCCGACAGTGCCTTCAGCGGCAGATCGGCTTTCACCACGCCATTATGCACGATGAGGAAGCGATCTTCGGGGATCGTCTCGCCCACGATGGCGAAATCCAGATCCCATTTCTCGAAGACCGCGCGGGCCGCGTCTTCCTTCGCCGGATCCAGCACCATGAGCATGCGCTCCTGGCTCTCCGACAGCATCATCTCGTAGGCGGTCATGCCCGGCTCCCGGCAGGGAACCTTCTCAAGATCGAGCCGCACGCCCAGATCGCCCTTGTCGCCCATCTCCACCGCGGAACAGGTCAGGCCCGCGGCCCCCATATCCTGGATCGACACGACAGCGCCCGTCTGCATCAGCTCGAGCGTGGCTTCCATCAGGCGCTTTTCGGTGAACGGATCGCCCACCTGCACGGTGGGGCGCTTTTCCTCGATGGTCTCGTCAAATTCCGCCGAAGCCATGGTCGCGCCGCCGACGCCGTCGCGGCCCGTCTTGGCGCCAAGATAGACGACCGGACGGCCGACACCGCTCGCGGCGGAGTAGAAGATCTTGTCGGCATCCGCGAGCCCTGCGGCAAAGGCATTCACAAGGCAATTGCCGTTATAGGCGGGATCGAAGCGCGTCTCGCCGCCCACAGTGGGCACGCCGAAGGCATTGCCGTAGCCGCCGATGCCCTCGACCACCCCGTGCACGAGCTGCCGTGTCTTGGGGTGGCCTACTTCGCCGAAGCTCAGAGCGTTCATCGCTGCTACGGGCCGTGCGCCCATGGTGAAGACGTCGCGCAGGATGCCCCCCACGCCCGTCGCGGCACCCTGATAGGGCTCGATATAGGAGGGATGGTTGTGGCTCTCCATCTTGAAGACCACGGCCTGTCCGTCACCGATATCGACGACGCCCGCATTCTCGCCAGGCCCGCAGATGACTTGCTTCCCCTCGGTCGGTAGCGTGCGCAGCCATTTCTTCGACGACTTGTAGGAACAATGCTCGTTCCACATGGCCGAGAAGATGCCCAATTCAGTGAATGTCGGTGCGCGTCCGATGATCTCAAGGATACGCTCGTATTCATCGGGCTTGATGCCATGGGCGTCGATCAGATCGGGCGTGATGGCCGGTTCTTGCATGCGCGGGACCTCCGGAGGGCAGCTTGGCCGCTCTGTAAGCCAAGCGTTCCGGCGTGTGAAGGCCCTCACGCGGTGCGTGTTGCCGGTTGCGCCTTTCGGGCGCGCTTCACGATATCCCGCGCCAGGGCAGGCGCGTCAGGCCAGGCCCGCAGATTGCCGCGCCGTCGCATCGAGGATGTCTGGCTCCACCCGCAGATGCCCCTTCTCGAAGAAAGGCGAGCGCGTGCGCCCGGTCATCTTGCCGAAGATCCCGCGCCCGATCACACCCCAGCCCATGCGCGCCATGCCGGTCTGCTTGACCGGTTTCAGGGCCGCGGCGGTATGGGCGTGGTTCTGGCAAGGCCCGAAGGCCGCGCAATCCGACGGCAGCACGACCCCGACGAAGGGCAGGGCGGCGGTCGCGATCGTGTTGGCAACCGGCGTGCCGCAGCAATCGACATACCAGCGCACCACGCCGCGCCCGGTGACGCGGAAGGCCCGCAAGTGCGGCACGCCGCGGATCATGTGGAAATTGTCGGGCAGCGTCTGGAAGATCAGCGTGCCGCCCTCCGGGCTGAGCCGTGTGTCGGCATGGCCCAGATGGTGCTGCGCGCTTTGGCAGCTCTTGCAATAGCAGCGCAGAAGCGTGCCGGGCGTGCGATCGACGACTTCCCAATGACAGGTGCCGCATTGGCAGGGCAGGGAGAGGATGGCCATCAGAGCCCCCGAAAATGAATTTTGAACAATGAGCGCATTGTGCCACGAACCCACGCTTGCGCCAACAAAAAGGGGCCGCCCGGAGGCGGCCCATCAGGGAGAGGTCCGGACAGGCCGGGATACCAGGGGCCTGGCCGGAGATCGGACAAGGCTCAGCCCTGCCAGAACGGGCGACGCGCCTCGGCCTCGGCGCTGCTGCGCGAGACGCCGATATCGCGCAGGAGATGATCGTCGAGCTGGCCCAGATGATGGCGGGTGCGGGCGCGCTCGGACCAGACCGTCATCGCCACGGCGACCTTCAGCGCGATCGTCGCCGGCACGCCCAGGCGGGGGGCATCGGCGAGATAGGCGAGGTTGGCGGCATGGGAAACGGTGCTGGTCATGATCTTACTCCTTGGGTGTCTTTCCTAATTGAATGTCGTCAGTTGGCATGTGGCCTCTTCGATGGATTGTATTGACACAAAAGATCGCGCTGGCTACAAAATAGGGATACAATGTGAAATGTGTCTGGGTCGAGGGAAACATTGTCATGGATACAATAATATCGGCCTACGGAGACGTGCCTGCGGATGGCCCGAAATACCGCCGCCTCGCCGATGCGATCCGGGGGCGCGTCGCCGCGGGCGATCTGGCGCCGGGCACCAAGCTCCCGCCAGTGCGTGATCTGGCGTATGATCTTGGCATGACGCCGGGAACCGTGGCGCGCGCCTATACGATCCTCACCGATACCGGCCTTGCAACAGCCGAGGTCGGGCGCGGCACCTTCGTCGCGGCGCCGGAGCCCGCGCGCCCCGAGGTGGCGCCCGTCTGGCATCAGCCCATCGCCCCCTCCGAACCGGGCCTTGTCTCCTTCTACTCACCGCGTCTGCCCGATTGCGGACAGGTACAATTGATACAATCGGCTTTCACCCGGCTTGCGGACATGCCCGTGGAGCGCTTGATGAATTACCCCTCCCGTGCGGCGTTCCGGCCTGCGCGGCAGGCGGTGCTCGACTGGCTGGGCGAGACGCCGCTCGGCCCCGTATCCGAACGCGATCTGGTCCTGTCCCATGGCGGGCAGAACGGCATCGGCCTCGTGATGCAGACGGTGCTACGCGGGGCGCGGCCCACCGTTCTCGTGGAAGAGCTGTCCTATCCCGGCTTTCGCCGCGCGGCGGAGCTGTTGCGCGCCGAGGTGGTGGCCGTGCCGATGGACGCGCAGGGCATCATCCCCGAGGAGCTTGACCGGCTGGCGCGCAAACATGACGCCCAGCTGCTCTGCACCTCGCCGGAGATCCACAACCCGACCGGTCTGTGCACGCCGCTGGCCCGGCGCGAAGCGGTGGCGGACGTTGCCGCGCGGCGCGGGTTTCACATCCTCGACGATGATTGCTACCGGCTGGGTCGACCCTCCGCGCTCAGTTACCGCGCGATCCTGCCGGGGCAGGCGTGGTATGTCTCCTCGATCTCCAAGTCGATCACGCCGGCCTTGCGCGTGGGCTTCACCGTCGCGCCCGAAGGATGGCAGGCCGAGTTGCGCCGCGCGGCCGAGCATGGCTTCTTCGGCCTTGCCCAGCCGCTGGCTGATCTGGTCACCGATGTGCTGCGCGACCCGTCGCTGCCGGGCATCCTGAACGAGGTGCGCGCCACATATGCCCGCTATATCCGCACGGCGGTCAATGCGTTGGGCAGCTTCGACATCACTTGGCGCGAGGACATGCCCTTCCTCTGGCTGCGCCTGCCTGCGGGCTGGCGGGCTGCGGCCTTCGTGCAGGCCGCCGAGGCCGAGGGCGTGCAGATCCGGGCTGCCGACGAATTCGCCTTGCGCGACGGGTTTGCGCCCCATGCCGTGCGCCTGTCGATCAATGCGCAGGTTCCGCTTGAGGATTTCGAGGCGGCTCTGGCCCGGTTGCGGCGTCTTCTGGGCGATCCGCCCGAACGGATTGCGGTCTGAGCCTCTGAGTATATGAGAGACAGGGCAGGGCGCATTGCCGCCAAGGGTGATCCGGGTCTGCAGAATGCACTGAAATTCATGGGGTATATTGATACCTATTTTGCAAAGCATTGAAAACGCGCGATTTTGCCCGCTTTCCTCCGCTTGACTGTGCCCCGCGCATCCTTATAACCCGCCCATCGGATCGCGCCATTCCGGGGATTTGCCCCGGTCCGGCCACAGACACCAAGACCCAGGGGATACCTGACCATGAAAACCTTTTCGGCAAAACCGGCCGATATCGAGAAGAAGTGGATCGTGATCGACGCCGAGGGCGTTGTTCTCGGCCGTCTCGCCTCGATTGTGGCCACGCGCCTGCGCGGCAAGCACAAGCCTTCCTTCACGCCTCACATGGATATGGGTGACAACGTCATCATCGTGAACGCGGACAAGGTCCAGCTCACCGGCAAGAAGCGCCAGGAGCACTTCTACTGGCATACCGGCTATCCGGGCGGCATCAAGTCCCGCACGAAAGAGCAGATCCTCGAGGGCGCCCACCCCGAGCGCGTCGTCTTCCAGGCCGTCAAGCGCATGGTGCCCGGCACCCGCCTTGGCCGCCAGCAGATGACCAACCTGCGCGTCTATGCAGGGGCCGAGCATCCTCACGAGGCGCAATCGCCTGAAGTGGTCGACGTCAAGTCGATGAACTCCAAGAACACCCGGGTGGCGAAGTAATGGCTGAGCAGATCAACTCCCTCGAAGAACTGGGCCAGGCCGCAGGCGTCGACGCCGCTGCCGCGCCCGAGACCGAAACCCTGACGCCCCGCGAGCCCGTCCGCGACGAATTCGGCCGCGCCTACGCGACCGGCCGCCGCAAGGACGCCACCGCGCGCGTCTGGATCAAGCCGGGCTCCGGCAAGGTCACCGTCAACGGCAAGGAAATCAACGCGTATTTCGCGCGTCCCGTGCTGCAGATGATCCTGCGTCAGCCCTTCACCGTCGCCGGTGTCGAGGACCAGTTCGATGTGATGGCCACCGTCAAGGGCGGCGGTCTGTCCGGTCAGGCCGGTGCCGTGAAGCACGGCGTGTCCCGCGCGCTGCAGCTCTTCGATCCGAGCCTGCGTCCCGCGCTGAAAGCGGCCGGCTTCCTGACCCGCGACAGCCGCGTCGTCGAGCGTAAGAAGTACGGTAAGCGCAAGGCCCGCCGCAGCTTCCAGTTCTCCAAGCGCTAAGGCGTTCGGGTTCCAGATTTGGGAAAGGCCGCTCTTCGGAGCGGCCTTTTTCGTTGTGAAGAGGTCGGACGTTGCGTGACGGGACAGCGTCGGCTGACGCCCCATAGGCGCGGAACCAAGGCTGTTCGCAGCCGCCGCGCGAGCGTCATCCGGGACGCATGCCTGCGGCATGACCCGGCCCCACCGGATTGGCGATTTGGTGACGTTGGCGCTTCGTTCGTTCGATGCAATGATCTGCGCTGACAAAGCGCCGCGCTTAGTCGTTGTAGCGCCAACCCGCCGGACCGGCGAGACCTACCGATGCACGAGCAGCAGCCGAAAGCGCAAGGGCAGCCAGACGCGTCCAGACCCTTTCCTACGCAGCCCATCCCCGTTACCACATTTGCGACCTCGCCCGGAGCCCGCATGCGCCTCACCCTCGACGACCTCAACGCCCAAACGCGCCGCCACGGCACGCCCAGACCCGGTGCGCGCAAGCTTTTCGCGATCATGCGCGACGAGATCGCGCTTCTTCCGGCCTTTCTGGGACATTACCGCGCGCTCGGGTTCGAGCAGTTCCTGATCTTCGACGATGGCTCGACAGATGGCACGCGCGCCCATCTCGCGGATCAGGGGGACGTGGTGCTCTACGAGGCCGATCACCGTTTCGGCACGCCTGTCGAGATCGTCTTTCCAGACGGCACCACGCGCGCGGATCGCTTTGGCACATGGATCAAGGCGGCCCTGCCGCATGTGGACGCGCCAGGCGAAATCGTGGCCTATTTCGACACGGACGAGTTCCTGATCCTGCCGCCGGGCATGACCTCCGTCGCGGAGATTTTCGAGACGATGACGCGGGGCGACATCCCGGCGATCTGCGCCTCGGTGGTGGAGTTCTTTCCCGAAACGCTGGACGGGCTCGCGGGCCCCATGCCCGATACGGCTGAGGGGCTTTTCAGCGCCTATCCCTATTTCGAGCCGGAGCCGCTCGTTGCCCTGACACCGGATGCACAGCCCGATCCGTTCGGCACGTCCAAGACCAACAATCTGTTCGAAAGCTATGGCATCGGCGTGCCCAAGCCGTCGCTTCTGCAGCGTCTGACCAGGCGCAGGCCGAAACCGCGCTTCAACCGCTCGCCCCGGCACAAGCTGCCCTTTCTGCGCCGGGATGCCACGACCTGGCAGGTAGGCTCGCATTACGCCAGCCAGCCGCCCTCGGCCGATCACCTGTTGACCATCGCACATTTCGTATTCACGGCGGAATTTGCCGCAAAGATCGACCGCGCGCGCAGCTGGAAAGCGCATACCGAAGGCGCTGCGAAATACGACCATTACGCGGAGCTTCTGCGCTGCATGCGCGCCGAGGAAGGGCGTTTCGCGGACCCGTCATCCGTGCGTTACGCAGCACCCGAGCAATTAGTGGATGCGGGTCTGATGCGCTGGCCCGCGCCCCAGGCCTAGTCCAGAACCCGGTCCGCTCCGGGCCAAAGGTCGCGCACCTGCGGCAGGCGCTCCGCCACGGCGCGATAGACATGCGCGTAGTGACTGACGATTTCGGTGCGCACATCCTCGGACACTTTCGACCCCTTGCCGCGCGCGTTGACCTGCCGCGATCCCGCTTCGGCCTCGACCGGGACATCCGCGAACGCGGCAAGCGCTGCCGTGCCCTCGGGCGTGAAGATCTCCTCGAAGAGCGCGATATGGCGGTCCTCGGGGGCGAAGGCCGCCTCCATCGCTTCGAGCGTCAGGTCGTAGCGGCTCCGCGCCTCCGCCTCGGCGCTGGCGTAAAAGCCGCGCAACGGCGCGTCATTGGCATCCGACAGCGTCATGCGGCCTTTTTCCATCTCCATGCGCATATGGCTGCGCAACCGCTCCACCGGGTCGCGCATGACGAAGATGGCCTTGGTGGTAATGCCGCGCTCGGCAAACCCGTCGCGGATGCGGATCAGCGTCTCGGCGGGCAGGCCGGAATAGGAGGGCGTGATGTCGCCCGTGCGCACGACGCCGCGCTTGGCCAGCAGGCGTTCGAAATAGTCGAAATAGGCTGTGCGATCCTGCTGCAACCGCCAGCGCAGATGCGCCGCGGGCTCAGATCCGCCAAGGGCCATCTTGATGCGCGCACGCGCGGCCTCGAACGTGCCGGGGGCGTCCACCGCATAGCGCGCGAAAACGCCGCCCAGCTCATGCTCCCAGACCTGGTACTCGCCCAGGCGTCCGAAATCGCTGCCCTTGGCCCGCGCAAGATAGGCCTGCACCCAGGAGGAGCCGCATTTCTGCCCGCCGAGGCCCAGAAAGAAGGTGGGCGCGGCCATGGCGTTATTCCGTATCGGTGCCGCGCAGCGCGAGGATCGCCACGATGCCCAAGATGGCCAGTCCAACGACCGCGATGTTCAGCGGTGCCGTATTCGACACGATGATGCCGACGAGCGCCCAGATCACCGTCAACCCGTATTCTGGCGCGCGGTGCAGCCGGTACTGGACCACCACCGCGATGGAAAGCGCGATGATGAGCGCGAGGATCGCCGCCTCGGTCCCGCCAAGATAGCCGTAGCCCGCGATCACCAGCCCGATGGACACCGACGCGGCCGCTGTCAGCCAGCCTGCATAGATCGCCACGGGCGACAATTGCCAGAACCGGTCCTCGTCGCCGACGCGAAAGAGGGCGGCCAGCGCCGTGCCGAGCATCGCCCAGATCATCACCGTGGCCCAGAAGACCGAGGCGTTCGCGATCGGGATCCAGGCCGCGCCAATCACGAGGCTCAGCGTCAGGATGGGCCGCGCTTCGGCCCAATCCGCCTCGTCGCGCCGCTTCAACAGACCGAAGCCCGCGCCCGCGATCAGCCACAGATAGATCAGCCCCCAGATCGAGAAGGCATAGCCCGCAGGCTGTACCGGCGGGTCCTCCTGCGGCACCGGGAATTGATCCGGCGAAAAGCCGTTGAACCCCGAAGACAGGAAGGGCGAGGCCGCGAAGGCGATTGCGGCGAGAAGCAGCGCCACCGCCCAGAGGGTTTTCGCGAAGTCGCTCATGCGAGCTGCCCTTCGGCGGTGATCCGGGTCTTGCCGCGCAGATAGGGATGCAGGACCTCTGGGATCGTGACCGATCCGTCCGCTTCCTGACCATTCTCCAGCACCGCGATCAGCGCGCGGCCCACCGCGAGGCCCGACCCATTGAGCGTGTGCAGGAATTCCGGCTTGCCGCCATCCTTGGGCTTGAACCGCGCATTCATGCGCCGCGCCTGGAAGTCCCCGCAGACCGATACGGACGAGATCTCGCGATAGGTGTTCTGACCGGGCAGCCACACCTCGATGTCGTGGGTCCGGATCGCGCCGAAGCCGATATCGCCGGTGCAAAGCGTGACCGTCCGGTAGGCCAGACCCAGTTTCTCGAGGATACCTTCGGCGCAGCGCGTCATCCGCTCATGCTCGGCGGCACTTTCATCGGGATGGGTGACCGACACCATCTCGACCTTCTCAAACTGGTGCTGGCGCAGCATGCCCGCCGTGTCGCGACCGGCGCTGCCCGCCTCGGAGCGGAAACACTGGGTGTGGGCCACGTAGCGGCGGGGCAGGTAATCCTCGTCCACGGTCAGGCCGTTCACTATATTGGTCAGGGTCACTTCCGCCGTAGGCACGAGCCACCAGCCATTCGTCGTGCGGTAGCTGTCCTCGCCGAATTTGGGCAGCTGCCCGGTGCCATACATCATCTCGTCACGCACCAGAACCGGCGTCCAGGTCTCGGTCAGCCCGTTCTCCTCGATATGCGTATCAAGCATGAATTGCGCGAGCGCCCGGTGCAGCCGCGCCACGGCCCCCGACATCACCACGAAGCGCGAGCCCGAAAGCTTCGCCGCCGTCTCGAAATCTAGCCCGTCTTGCACGGCAGGCAGATCGTAATGCTCTTTCGCCGCGAAATCGAAGGTCTTCGGCTCGCCCCAGCGGCGGATCTCCACGTTGTCGGCCTCATCCGCCCCTTCCGGCACGTCCTCGGCCACGATGTTCGGCAGCTCCATCAGCTTGCCCGTCAGCTCCGCATCGAGGTCCTTGGCCCGCGCCTGCATCGCCGCGACCTCGTCCTTCTTCTCCGAGACCAGCGCGCGCAGCCGTTCGAACTCGGCCTCGTCCCCATTGGCCTTGGCGGCACCCACATCCTTGGAGGCCCGCTTCTGCTCGGCCTGCGCGGTCTCGGCGGCATGGATCGCCGCACGGCGTTCCTCGTCAAGCGCAAGGATCGGAGCGGAGGCGCCCGAAATGCCCCGCTTGGCCATGGCGGCGTCGAACGCCTCGGGAGTGTCGCGGATCATGCGGATATCGTGCATCGGGGGCCTCTCGGGCAGAAACATGAGTCGTCTGCGCTTATGCCCCAAAGCATCTACGGTGTGTAGGGGCGGGCCACTTCGCGGATGACCCAGGTGTCCACGGGCGCGATCACCGCGTCGCTGCCCGCGATGGCCGAGATGACGCCGACGATGCGCCGACCGTCGCCCGTGCCGTAGAACACCGGGCCGCCCGACATGCCCTTGGAGACCGCGCAGCCCAGATACCACCGCCCGCGCCGCGCCTCGCCCGCGCAATCCTCGCGCCGGGTCTGGCGGTCCGGGGCCTCGCGCGGATAGCCCACCATGGCAAAGGGCCCCGTGGGGGCGGCAGAGCCCACGTTGACCGGGGCAGGGGGCAAGGCCCGGTTGAGCCGGAGGATCGCGATGTCATGGGCGACGTCCACCTCGCCCTCCTGCACGGCATCGGGATGCAGCACGATCTCCTCGACCGACGCCGCCGCTTCATGCCTTTTGCCGTCCCAGCCCGCGACGAAGCCAAGCCCGATGGGGGAGCGCGCCCGTCCGTCGGGCAGCGTGACGCAATGCGCGGCGGTCAGCAGCGTGGCAGGGCCAACGAGCGTCGCGGTGCAGAGCCGCACGGACGAGAACCCGCCCCCGAAGAGCCTGCCAATGGACAGGTCCTGGGCTGTGGCGGGCATTGCAAAGAAAATGGTGAGAAGAACCAAACGAAGCATTGGCGGAAATTAAGCCCGTCGCCATGGCGGTCAATCTCGAAAGCGCCTTATTGATCGTCATATCGCGTAAGGCGGATTCAACGACGTTGATATTCAGGACGTGATGGAAACGGTATCTAAAGTATTGGAAATAAAGCGTTAAACCTTTCGCATGCGAAAGAATTTCCTTGCGCGGGCCAAGATTCCGCAAACCCCGCCCCAACCAGCGCGGCAAACCGTCCCTTGGGGAAAGCCCCAACCCCGCTTGCATCGCCGCGTCCCAATCCATAGGTTCCGCGCAACTTCGGGAGACCGGGCTCGCGCCCGCCCTCACACCAACAAGGAGCCCCTCGATGGACGGCAACGCGCTGGCGCAATTCGTGCCCCTGATCCTCATCTTCGCGATCATGTATTTCCTTCTGATCCGCCCGCAGCAGAAGAAGATGAAAGAGCATCAGAAGATGGTCGAGAACCTGCGCCGGGGCGATCAGGTCGTCACGCAGGGCGGTCTCATCGGCAAGGTCGTGAAGGTCAAGGAAGGCAACGAGCTCGAAGTCGAGCTGTCCGAAGGCGTAAAGGTACGCGTCGTGCAGAACACCATCGCGCAGGTCATCTCGAAGACCGAGCCCGCCAACAGCTGATCCCCGCGATCCCGGGAGAGGGCCCGCCACGGCGCGGCCCATCCCCGACGCCCCTGCCCAAGAAAGCGCGACCATGCTTCAGATCGACACCTGGAAACGCGTCCTCATCCTCATGGTCGTGGCCTTCGGCGTCGTCTTCTCGGCGCCGAACCTCTTCTATGACCGGGTGGAGCAGCACAACGACGCCGTGACCGCCATCGAACGGCAGGGCGAAACCGAAGAGCGGCTGGCTGCGCAAGCGCAATGGCCGGACTGGCTGCCCGCCACCATCGTCAATCTGGGTCTCGATCTGCGCGGCGGCGCGCATCTACTGGCCGAAGTGCAGGTCGCGGATGTCTATGACGCCCGGCTCGAGGCGATGTGGCCCGAAGTGCGCGACACCCTGCGCCCCTTGCGCGACAGCGTGGGCACGATCCGTCTGCGCGACAACACGCCCGGCGAGTTGCGCGTGCGGATCGGCAACCCCGAAAATATGGGCGAGGCGCTGACCGCCGTGCGCGCTTTGGCCCAGCCCGTGGCCTCGGTTGCAGCCGCTGGCGCCACCGATATCGACGTTGCGGGCGAGGGCGATGAGCTGGTCGTGCGCCTGTCCGAGGCCGAACAGCGTGCCACGGACGACCGCACCGTGCGCCAGTCGCTCGAGATCATCCGCCGCCGCATCGACGAGGTCGGCACGCGGGAGCCCACGATCCAGCGCCAGGGCGCCGACCGGATCCTCATCCAGGTGCCCGGCATCGGCTCGGCGGCGGAACTCAAGGAAATCATCGGCACCACGGCGCAGCTGACCTTCCAACCGGTCGTGGGCCGCGCGAACGAGGGCTCGGAGCCCGGCATCGGCAACGAGGTCGTCCCGTCGCTCGACGAGGAGGGCGTCTTCTACGAGCTCGAACGCGCCCCCGTCGTCACCGGCGAGGAACTGGTCGACGCGCAGCCTGCCTTCGACCAAAACGGCCGACCGGCAGTGAATTTCCGCTTCAACACCTCCGGCGCGCGCAGCTTCGGCGATTACACGGCGGAGAATATCGGCAATCCCTTCGCCATCGTGCTCGATGACGAAGTGATCTCCGCCCCCGTGATCCAGAGCCACATTCCCGGCGGCTCGGGCATCATCACCGGCAATTTCACCGTCGAGGAATCAACCCAGCTGGCCGTGCTGCTGCGCGCAGGCGCGCTGCCTGCGGAGCTGACCTTTCTCGAGGAGCGCACGATCGGCCCCGAGCTTGGCCAGGACAGCATCGAGGCGGGCAAGATCGCCACGATGGTCGCCTTCGCCATGGTGCTCGTCTTCATGTTCGCGGCTTACGGGCTCTTCGGGCTCTTCGCCAACGTGGCGCTGATCCTGAACGTGGCGATGCTGTTTGCGGTCCTGTCGGTGATCGGCGCCACGCTGACCCTGCCGGGCATTGCGGGGATCGTGTTGACCGTCGGCATGGCAGTCGATGCCAACGTGCTGATCTTCGAGCGGATCCGCGAGGAGCTGAAGACCGCCAAAGGGCCCGCCCGCGCCATCGAGCGCGGCTACGAGAAGGCGCTCTCGGCCATCGTGGATGCCAATATCACCACGATGATCACCGCGATCATCCTTTTTGCCATGGGATCGGGCCCGGTGCGGGGCTTTGCCATCACGCTCGGCGTCGGCATCGTGACCTCGGTTTTCACCGCAATCTATGTCACCCGTCTCTTCGTCACCATGTGGTTCGAGCGCAAGCGCCCGAAGACCCTGACCGTCTGAGAAAGCGAAATCCATGCGCCTCAAGCTCGTTCGCGACGAAACCTCCTTCGATTTCTTCAGCCGCACCAAGCTGTGGCTGGGCATTTCGGCTGTCATGATGGCGATCGCCTTCGCCTCCTTCATCTTCCAGGGGCTGAATTTCGGCATCGATTTCCGGGGCGGCACGACGATCCGTACCGAAAGCGCCGAGCCCGTGGATGTGGGCGCCTACCGCGCAGCGCTGCAACAGCTCGAGCTAGGCGATATCGTCATTTCGGAGGTGTTCGATCCAAGCTTCGATGACGACCAGAACGTCGCCATGGTGCGGATCGCCGCGCAGGATGGCGCCGAGGCGGTCACGCCCGAGACGATCCAATCCGTGGAGGCCGCGTTGCAGAACGTGGCGCCCGATATATCGTTTACGTCGGTCGAATCCGTCGGTCCAAAAGTGTCGGGCGAACTGATCCAGACCGCGATCATCGCGGTGCTTTTGGCCATCGGCGCAGTGCTCGTCTATATCTGGCTGCGGTTTGAATGGCAGTTCGCCCTGGGGGCCGTGGCAGCCCTCGTGCATGACGTGCTTCTGACGATCGGCATCTTTTCGGAGCTGCGCATCCAGTTCGACCTGGCGATTATCGCCGCACTTCTGACCATCGTGGGCTATTCGCTGAACGACACCGTGGTCGTGTTCGACCGGGTCCGCGAAAACTTGATCAAGTACAAGAAGCGCGACCTGAAAGAGGTGCTCAACATCTCGATCAACGAAACGCTGAGCCGGACATTGATGACCTCGATGACGACATTGCTTGCGCTGATCGCGCTGTTTGTCCTCGGCGGTGACGTGATCCGGGGCTTCGTCTTCGCGATGATCTGGGGCGTGATCGTCGGCACCTATTCGTCGATCTTCGTGGCTTCCGCGCTGCTTTACCGCCTTGGCGTAAAGCGCGATTGGGACAAGCCCGATGCCGGTGCGGGGACGCAATTCGCCGATATCGACGCCTGAACGCGCGTCGGTTTCGGCAAGGCCGGTCTTGCCGGATTGCATGCCCGGGGCATATAGAGCCTTGGAAACGGACAATGGGTGCTGGAGGTGACAGGCATGCGGCTGAACGAAATCACGTTTTCCGATGCGCAACCGGTCGATGGCTACGGTCCGGGTTTTTTCCGCATTGCGGGCGAGGCCGTCGAGGGGCCCTTGTGCCTGTCCTCGCGCGGCACATCCGCCTGGGGCGGGCTTGAAGATGCTGACCGGCTTCTTGATCTTGCCGATGAGATCGACGTGCTGTTCGTGGGCACCGGTTCCGAGATCCGGCACCTGCCCAAGGATCTGCGGCACCGGCTGGAAGAGGCCGGGATCGGAGTCGAGGTGATGGCCTCGCCCTCGGCATGCCGGACCTACAACGTGCTGCTGTCCGAAGGGCGCCGCGTGGCGCTGGCGGTGCTGCCCGTCTGAGCCGGGCCTTTTGGGTCTGATCCGGGCGTGATTGAGAGCGTTCTCCAAATGACCTGACGGTCCGCCTGCGGCGGGCGGCGGAGCGAGGGGCCAGCCCCTCGCGCTCCCCGGAGGTATTTCTGGTCCGGTCGTGACAGGGGGCAGCACTTCTTTCTGAGGCGTGGGACGCGCGGGCGGTTGTCGGGGGCGGCGTGAAAAATTCCCCTCGGAGCGCGGGTCGGTGCTTCCGCCCAAGGCGCGGGCGGGCTAAGCCTGTGGGAATGTTACGGATTGACGATCTTGCCGTGGCGCGTGGCGGCGTGCCGGTCCTCGAAGGGCTCTCCTTTACGCTGGAGGCCGGTCAGGCTTTGGTGCTGCGCGGGCCCAACGGATCGGGCAAGACGACGCTGATCCGCACCGTGGCGGGGTTGCAGCCGCCGCTGTCAGGCCGGGTCGAGGGCATCGAGGCGGTGGCTTATGCGGGCCATCAGGACGGTCTCAAGACCAGTCTGAGCGTCACGGAAAACCTGACCTTCTGGGCCGCCGTCTATGGCGCGGGCGATGTCGAGGCAGCCATGGCGCGCTTCGATCTGACAGGCTTGCGCGACCGGCTGGCGGGCAACCTTTCGGCGGGCCAGAAGCGACGTTTGGGGCTTGCGCGTCTCTTGGTGACCGGACGGCCGGTCTGGGTCCTGGACGAGCCGACCGTTTCCCTTGATACCGCCTCTGTCGGGCTTTTTGCGGAGGCGGTGAAGGCGCATCTGGCTGAAGGCGGGGCGGCGCTGATGGCCACGCATATCGATCTGGGCCTGCCCGACGCACGCATGCTGGATGTCGCCCCCTTCAAGGCCAAGCCGCGCGCGCGCGCCGAAGACGAGGCCTTCCTGTGATCGCGCTTCTGATGCGGGATCTGCGCCTTGCAATCCGGGCGGGCGGCGGCTTCGGTCTGGGCCTTGCCTTCTTCCTGATCGTGGTCGTTCTGGTGCCCTTCGGCGTGGGGCCCGAGACGACCCTTCTGGCGCGGATCGCGCCCGGCATTCTGTGGGTTGGCGCGCTTCTGGCCTGTCTTCTGTCGCTCGACCGGATCTTCGCGCTGGATTGGGAGGACGGGTCGCTCGATCTGCTGGCGACAGCGCCCTTGCCGATGGAGGGGATCGTGACCGTGAAGGCGCTGGCGCATTGGCTGACCACCGGTCTGCCGCTGGTGCTGGCCGCCCCTGCGCTGGGTCTGCTTCTGAGCCTGCCCGGGCCGGGATATCTGTGGCTGTTCCTGTCCCTGCTGATCGGCACGCCAGCCTTGTCGGTGATCGGCACCTTCGGCGCGGCGCTGACGGTCGGGTTGAAGCGGGGCGGCCTGCTGCTGTCGCTGCTGGTGCTGCCGCTTTACGTGCCCACGCTGATCTTCGGGGCAGAGGTGGCACGGCGCGGCGCGGAGGGGCTCGCCGTGGAGACGCCGCTTGCCATGCTGGCAGGCCTCAGTTTCGGCGCCATCGCCCTCTTGCCCTTCGCCTCGGCCGCGGTGCTGCGCATCAATCTGAGATAGCGCGCGCCGACCGTGGACAAACATTGCCGATATGTGAATTGTGCGAGCGGTCACGGGCCGATAAGGAAGAGCCATGTCGCTTTGGGAATATGCAAATCCGGTCAAGTTCATCGCCACGACCGACCGTGTGCTGCCGGCACTGGCCTGGGCCTCGGCGGCCTGCCTTGCCATCGGTCTGATCTGGGGCTTTTTCTTCACGCCGGATGATTTCCGCCAGGGATCGACCGTGAAGATCATCTACCTGCATGTGCCGTCAGCGCTGATGGCGATCAATGGCTGGCTGATGATGCTCGTGGCCTCGCTCATCTGGATCGTCCGGCGGCATCACGTCTCTGCCTTGGCCGCGCGCGCGGCGGCTCCGGTGGGGGCCACGATGACCGTGATCGCGCTGGCCACGGGGGCGATCTGGGGCCAGCCCATGTGGGGCACCTATTGGGCCTGGGATCCGCGGCTCACGTCGTTCCTGATCCTGTTCCTGTTCTACCTCGGTTACATGGCGCTTTGGGCCGCGATCGAGAATGACGACACGGCGGCCGATCTGACCTCGATCCTGTGTCTGGTGGGCTCGGTCTTCGCGCTTCTGTCGCGCTACGCGGTCAATTTCTGGAACCAGGGTTTGCACCAGGGGGCATCGCTTTCGCTCGATGCGGAAGAGAACGTGGCGGATATCTTCTGGTACCCGCTGCTTGTCTCCATCGGCGGTTTCGTTCTGCTGTTCATCACGCTGGTCTTCCTGGGAACCCAGACCGAGATCCGGGCCCGGCGCATGCGCGCACTTCTGGCGCGGGAGCGGATGGCATGATGCCCGATCTGGGAAAATACGCCGATACGGTGCTGTCGGCCTATGCCGTGTCGCTGGTGCTGATCGTGGCACTGGTGGCGCTCACGGTGATGCGCGCGCGCAAGGTGCGCCGCGCGCTCGATGAGGTCGAGGCGCGCCGTGGCTAAGGTCTCGCCGCTCATGGCTTTGCCGCCGTTGATCTTCGCGGCCTTCGCGGTGCTGGCCTTCGTGGGCATGTATCGCGAGGATCCCGAAGGCCTGCCGTCGACGCGCGTGGGGCAACCCGCGCCGCCGATCACCGATGCGGCCCTCGAGGGCTATGCCGGGCTTGCGCCCGATGCGCTGAGCTCGGGCGAGGTGACGCTGGTGAATTTCTGGGCCAGCTGGTGCCCGCCCTGCCGCGTGGAGCATCCGCAATTGCTGGAGTACCAGGCGCAGGGCCTGCGGATCGTCGGGGTCAACATCAAGGACCAGGCGGGCAATGCCGCGAAATACCTGGCCGAGGAAGAGAACCCCTTCATCGCGGTGCCCTTCGATCCGGCGGGCCGGACGGCCATCGATTGGGGCGTGACCGCGCCGCCCGAGACCTTCATCGTTGATGGGGAGGGCGTGGTGCTGCACCGGTTCACGGGGCCCCTCACGGGCACGGAATTCGAGACCCGGTTCGTGCCGGAACTGGACGCGGCGCTCGCGCAGTGAACTGGGAACAGTGATCTGGCGGTGCGGGGCTGAAAGCCCCGCGCTGGTCGTGTCGCGGCAGGCCTGCAGCCTGCCACTCCGGATTGGCGCTAGTTCATCACCGTGGTGACATCGGCTTCAAGGCAATCGCTGGAGGTGGGCGGGCAATCGGGCGCGTGGACGGGTTTTTCCGCCGCGGCTGATGCGCCGTACACGGTGAGCGCGGCCAGGATCAGGGCCTGGATCGTCGTGAGAATCTTCATCTGTCTCTGCCTCGTCTTTTGTCATTGGGGTAGGTGGGCACCCATGCGCAGAGTTAGAACCCCGGACCGGCAGATTGTCTTCTCACGGGGCCGCGATGGGCGGGGATGTGCCGAGACGGCCGAACCTGTCCTGAAAAAAAACGCCGGGCGGTGTGGCCCGGCGCTTTCATCGGTCAAAGAATCCTCGGAGATCAGAGCAGGGTCAGGCCTGTCACGATGATCGCGCCCGACAGGATCAGGTGAATGATGCAGAAACCCATGATGTCCTTGGCGCGCAGCCCGGCAATGCCGAGGATCGGCAGCGCCCAGAAGGGTTGCACCATGTTGGTCCAGGCGTCGCCCCAGGCCACGGCCATCGAGGCCTTCGCCATATCGAGACCGAGCGCTTCGGCCGCGGGCAGGATCACCGGCGCCTGCACGGCCCATTGACCGCCGCCCGAGGGCACGAAGAAGTTCACGATGCCTGCGGACAGGAAGGTCCAGAAGGGCAGGGTCGTTGCGCTCGCCAGCCCGATCAGGCCTTCGGAAATCGAGGCTGCGAGCCCCGAATCGACCATGATCGCCATGATGCCCGCATAGAACGGGAACTGGATGACGATGCCCGCGCCGCCTTTGACGGCGTCCTGCAGCGCGTTCAGCAGGTTGCGCGGCGAGCCATGCAGCAGGATCGCGAGCGACAGGAAGAGGAAGTTGATGACGTTGAGCGAGAGGCCGCCACCACCCATGAAGTAATTGAGCGTCCAGGCAAGGCCCGCAACACCGATCAGGATGGTTAGAACCGGGCTATGCTCGAGCCGGTCGGCAGGCGTGGGCACCTCGGGCTTTTGTGTTTCGGTCTCTTTCAGAAGCTCGGGATCGACGAAGATCTCTTCCCCCGCCTTCGGCATCATCGCGCGGTTGATGAAGGGCACGGCGATGAACAGCGCCACCACGATGGCGAGGTTGAAGGGCGAGAAGATCGTCTCGGAGGTCGGGATCACGCCGGTCATGTCCTGGAAGGGATGGCCTTCCGTGGCAATGGACAGCGGCACGGAGCCTGCCAGACCGCCGTGCCAGACGATGAAGCCCGAATAGGCCGAGGCCACGAGCAGGCGGTAGTCGACCTTGATCTGGCGCGCGAGCTCCTTGGCAAAGAGCGCGCCCACGACGAGGCCGAACCCCCAGTTGATCCAGCTTGCCGCAAGCGACGTGAAGCTGACGAGCAGGATCGCGCCGCCGGGGCTAGCGGCCAGCCCTGCGAGCTTCGCCAAACCGCCCTTCACCAGCGGTGTCGAGGCCATCATGTAGCCGGTGACGAGCACCAGAAGCATCTGCATCGAGAAGGTCAGGAGCGACCAGAAGCCGTCGCCCCAGATCTCGACGATCTGCAGGGGTGTCGTGCCTTGCGTGAAGAAGGCAGCCGCGGCGGCCACGAGCGTCAGGATCATCACGAAGACGAAGGGGTCGGGCAGGTAGCGGTCCACGACCCGGACCATCGGTCGGGAGAGGGCGTTTAGCATTGTTGGTCTCCTCTGCGAATCAGATTTGAAGCAGGGATAACAAGCGCCGGTAGCTGACCCAACGGCAGGCGCAGGATTGCATTTGTGCAAGTCAGAATCGGCCGCTCATGGGGCTGTCAGAAAAAGAAAAGGCCGCCCGAAGGCGGCCTTTTGCAACAATGTGTAGGGAATGGCGCGGCCCCGATCAGGCCGCCTTGGCGAGGTTGCGCAGCACGTAGTGCAGCACGCCGCCATGCTCGACATATTCCACCTCGATGGCGGTATCGATCCGGCACTTGATCTCGATCGTCTTCTCGGTGCCGTCGGCGAAGGTGATCTTGCAGGGGCAGATCGCGCCGGGCTTCACGTCGTCGAGCCCTTCGATGGCCACGGTTTCCTCTCCGGTCAGGCCCAGCGAGGTGCGCGTATCGCCGCCGGTGAACTCGAACGGGATAACGCCCATGCCCACGAGGTTGGAGCGGTGGATGCGCTCGAAGCTCTCGGCGATCACGGCCTTGACGCCGAGAAGGTTGGTGCCCTTCGCGGCCCAGTCACGGCTGGAGCCCGCGCCGTATTGCTCACCGGCGAAGATCACCAGCGGCGTGCCCTGTTCCTGGTAGGCCATGGCCGCGTCGAAGATGGGCATCTGGTTGCCGTCAGGACCCTTGGTGTAGCCGCCTTCGACGCCGTCCAGCATCTCGTTCTTGATGCGGATATTGGCGAAGGTGCCGCGCATCATGACCTCGTGGTTGCCGCGGCGGCTACCATACGAGTTGAATTCCCGCACCGGCACCTGACGGTCGACAAGATACTGACCGGCGGGCGTCGTTTCCTTGAAGGAGCCTGCGGGCGAGATGTGGTCGGTGGTGACCATGTCGCCCAAGATCGCAAGCACACGCGCGCCTTCGATATTGGTGATCTCGCCCTTCTCGGCGCCCATGTCCTGGAAATAGGGCGGGTTCTGGACGTAGGTCGAGGTCGCGGGCCAGTCGTAGGTCTCGCTATCCGTGGTCTCGACCGACTGCCACTTGTCGTCGCCCTTGAAGACGTCGGCGTATTTCTCCTGGAAGGATGCGCGCGTCACGGTCTTCTCGACCAGTTCCGCGATTTCCTTCTGCGAGGGCCAGAGATCCTTCAGGTAGACCGGCTTGCCATCGGCCGTATGGGCCAGCGGATCGCGGCTGAGGTCGATATTCATGTCGCCCGCGATGGCATAGGCCACGACGAGCGGCGGCGAGGCCAGGTAGTTGGCGCGCACGTCGGGGCTGATCCGGCCCTCGAAGTTGCGGTTGCCCGACAGCACCGAAGTGGCGATCAGGTCGTTGTCGTTGATCGCCTTCGAGATCGGCTCCTCCAGCGGACCGGAATTGCCGATGCAGGTGGTGCAGCCATAGCCCACGAGGTTGAAACCGATGGCGTCGAGGTCGTCCTGAAGCTCGGCCGCTTCGAGATAGGCCGACACGACCTGGCTGCCGGGGGCGAGCGAGGTCTTCACCCAGGGCTTGCGATCAAGGCCCAGCTCGCGTGCCTTGCGGGCAACGAGGCCCGCGCCGATCATCACGTAGGGGTTCGACGTGTTTGTGCAGGACGTGATCGAGGCGATCACCACGGAGCCGTCGCGAAGCTCGTAATCCTCGCCCTCGACCTTGGCGGTCTTGCGCGGATCGCCGGCAATCGGGTCGGCTGCAGGCGCTTCGGCCAGCATGTCGCGCGCTTCGACGGAATCGTCCTCGCCCCGGTATTCGGACACGACATCCATGAACCGCGCCGCCGCCTGATCCAGCGGGGTGTGGTCCTGCGGACGCTTGGGGCCGGAGATGGCAGGCACGACGGTCGACATGTCAAGCTCGAGCGTGTCGGTATACACCGGCTCGTAGCCCGGCTCGCGCCACATGCCTTGCTCTTTCGCGTAGGCCTCGACCAGCGCAATGGTCTCCTTGTCGCGGCCCGTCGTGTCGAGATAGCGCAGCGTCTCGTCGTCGATGGGGAAGAAGCCGCAGGTGGCGCCGTATTCGGGGGCCATGTTGCCGATGGTCGCGCGGTCGGCGAGCGGCACGTTGTCGAGCCCGTCGCCGTAGAATTCCACGAACTTGCCGACGACGCCCTTGGCGCGCAGCATCTCGACGACCTTCAGGACGAGGTCCGTGGCGGTGGTGCCTTCGACCATCGCACCCGTCAGCTTGAAGCCCACGACCTCGGGGATCAGCATGGAGATGGGCTGGCCGAGCATTGCCGCCTCGGCCTCGATGCCGCCCACGCCCCAGCCCAGAACGGCCGCGCCGTTGACCATGGTGGTGTGGCTATCGGTGCCCACAAGCGTGTCGGGATAGGCCACGACCTCACCGTTCTGATCCTTGTCGGACCAGACGGTCTTGGCGAGATATTCGAGGTTCACCTGGTGGCAGATGCCGGTGCCCGGGGGCACGACGCGGAAGTTGTTGAACGCCGACTGGCCCCACTTCAGGAAGGTGTAACGCTCGATGTTCCGCTCATATTCGCGGTCGACATTCATCTGGAACGCGCGCGGATTGCCGAACTCGTCGATCATCACCGAGTGGTCGATCACGAGATCGACGGGGTTGAGCGGGTTGATCTTCTGCGGATCGCCACCGAGTGCCTTGATGCCGTCGCGCATCGCGGCAAGGTCAACGACCGCCGGCACGCCGGTGAAGTCCTGCATCAGAACGCGGGCGGGGCGGTAGGCGATCTCACGCTGGGTCTTGCCACCTTGTGCGGCCCAATCGGAAAAGGCCTTGATATCGTCGGTGGTGACGGTGTTGCCGTCCTCGAAGCGCAGCATGTTCTCCAGCACGACCTTGAGCGCGATGGGCAGCTTCGAGAAATCGCCAAGCCCGGCCTTTTCAGCGGCAGCGATGGAGTAATAGGACACGGTGTTGCCGCCGACGGTCATGGTCTGGCGGGTCTTGTTGCTGTCCTGGCCTACGGTAATGGGCATGGATGAGCCTCCCTGGCTTGACGTGAATGGGGAATTTGATCGCTGTCTGCCTGATGCGGGCGAACCGATCAAGGGGTTTGCGCGTAAAATGTATACCGTCGTGCACAGAAAGTCCATTTGACGCATCACTCAGGTGCTGATCGCAGCCTATCGCAATTCGTTGATTGTTCATTTCAGGCCGGCGTGGCTACATCAGATGCTCAGTGTAACGGGGAAGCCTGACATGACCATCCGACCATTCCTGTGCCTCCTTGCGGCGACTGCTTTCGGGACAACGGCGCCCGCCGCGCTCAAGGCGCAGGACAGCGACATGCCGGTCGTGGTCGAGCTTTTCACTTCCCAGGGATGTTCCTCCTGTCCGCCCGCGGACGCGCTTCTGCACGAATTGTCCAAGCGTGATGACGTGATCGCGCTCGCGCTGCACGTGGATTACTGGGATTACATCGGCTGGGCCGACAGCTTCGCTCAGCCTGCCTTCACCCAGCGTCAGAAAGGCTATGCCCGGACGTCGGGGCGCAGCTCAATCTACACGCCGCAGATGATCATCGACGGCGCGCATGATGTCGTCGGCAACCGGGAGATGGATGTGGCCGCGCTGATTGACCGCGCCGATGACAAGCCCACCCCTGTCAGCGTCGAGCTTTCCCGGTCGGGCGACATGCTGAGCGTCGCGTTGTCCACGTCGGGCCCCGTGGGCCCGGTCGATCTGCATCTTGTGCGCTACATGCCCGAGGCGGAGGTCGCGATCCATCGCGGCGAGAATGCGGGCCATTCCCTGCATTACTCGCAGATCGTGCTCGATTGGGATGTCGTGGCGCGCTGGGACGGGCGCGATGCGTTCCGCACGGAAACCCCGGTCACCGGAGACGAGCCGATCGTCGTCCTCGTCCAGAAACCGGATTACGGCCCGGTCTTGGCGGCGGCCCGTTTGCGCTGACGTTTCATCTGCCGCTTGGGCTTCCAGCGGCGGTGAATCCAGAACCATTGGGTCGGGTCCTGGGCGATGCGCGCCTCGAGCCGCGCGCTCATTTCCTTGGTCATGCTGAGCGCGTCGCTATGTTCGATGGGCGCCTCGAACACGCATGTGAAACTGAGGCCATCGGCCTGCCGGATCCCGAAAAAAGGCACCAGAAGCGCGCCGGTTTTCAGCGCGATATCGGCGGCGGAGGTGAGCGTGGGTGCGGGTTGGCCCAGGAAATCGAACGTGGCCCCGGCGCTGTCATAGACATCGAACAACAAAACGGCCATGCCGCCTTCGCGCACATGGCGGATGAGGCCCATCGTGCCGCGGCGGCCCTGCTCGAAGACCGGGCCGGACAATGCGTGCATGTTGCGGGCGTAGTGATCGTTGAAGAACGGGTTCGACATGGGCCGGTAGAGCCCGCCGATCTGGTAGCCGCGCGCCACGAGGGCCGCGCGCGGGGCTTCGAAATTGCCGTAATGCCCGGTCACGAAGAGAACCGGGCGGCCTTCCGCGCGGGCGGCCTCGATCGCGGGCAGCCCGTCGCCGGTGACGTCCGCGTCCTTCATCCGGGCGCGCAATTCGGCCACGCCGTAATTCTCGATCATCGTGCGTCCGGCCTGATCGGCGACAGCATCGGCGATGCGCCGCGCCTCCGCCTCTGGCATATCGGGCCAGACATGCGCCAGGTTGGCCATGGCGCGTGCGCGGTAGCCCGCGATGGGCGCGATCAGACGAGACACCGCGCGGCCCATGAGCCAGAGCCGGAACCGCAGGGGCAGGGCAAGCGCCAGCCAGATCAGCCCGCGCAGCACGCGGTCGGTGAGCCAGTCGCGCCAGCTTCCGGTCGGGTCGTCTTGCGCGGGATCAGAAGTCGGGCGGGACAATAGATGGCCTTGGTTTTGAGACTGGGGCCAGTCTTAGGACGCGCGCGCCGAGGCGGCAAGCGGTGGGTCAGGCGTCGGGCTCCGCGGTGCGCAGCGTAATTTCCCCGCTATCGGCCATGGCGCGGATCGCGGCCACGACCTGGGATTGGGCGGCCTCCACCTCCGCGCGGGGTGTGCTTGCGCGTTCTGCCGCCTCTTCCCGGAGGGTGGCGGCCATCCGGCGGGAGAGGTTTTCGAGCAGGAATTCGACGGATCTGTTCTGCTCCTCACCCTGCGCGCCGCCGAAGGCCATGGCGAGCACATCGTTTTCCACGTCGCGCGTGACCTTCGGCGCATCCTCGGGCGCAAGGCGGGTATAGATGTTCTCGAAGGTGAAGATCTTGCGCCGCACTTCTTCGGCAAAGGCGCTGTCCGTCTCGTCAAGGCCGGTCAGCACGTCGTCGCGCGTGGCGGAGGCAGAGAAGTTGAGGATGCTGCCCACGCGATTGACCGGGTCCTTCGCGAAGGCCTTGGGCGGGCGCGCATCGAGTTGCGCCGCGAGCGACAGCCCGATCCGGTCCACGGTTTCGGGCGTCACGGCGGCGGTCTTCGAGACCGCATAGGTGATGCGCCGGGCGCGCGGACCGGGCAGGTGGCCCAGAAGCTCCGCCGCGCGGGCGACATCGATCTTCGACAGCATGACCGCCGCCACCTCGATGCTTTCGGTCTCGATCAGTTTCGCCAACGTCTCCGAGCTTTCGGCATTGATCCGCTCCCATGGATCGCCCATGCGCCGCACGCCCGCTTCCTTGCGCAGCCGCGCTGCCGTCTGGGGCGAGATCTTGCCATCGAGTGCCGAGAGCGCACCCGCCATATCGCCCGGAAAGGACATGCCCACCTGTTCCAGCGCGTCGGCGAATTCGGTGATCACCGCGTCGAGCGTGGCGCGATCCACATACCGCATCCTGCCCAGCTGCTGCGTCAGATCCGCCTGCAGCGATTCGGGGAGCGCCGATAGAGGCACATCCGCGCCTTCGTTCAGAAGGAACTGGACCACGATGGCCGCCTTGGCGCGCTGCCCGAGTGCTGCGGGCGCGCGCGTGGCAGGCACGGACGCAGCACCGCCGCCACGCGGCAGGGCGGCGGGTTGCGGCACGAAAGGAGTGAGCTGTGACATCGGGCGCAAGTTTTCCGGTGCTGGGACACCTTACTGCTACGAGCCGGGGGTTAAGGAATCTTCACCAAGCTTGCGGTTCGCCCAAGAAAAAAGGCGACCCTCGGGCCGCCTTTTCAAAACTGTCTGGCTGGCGGGCTCAGCCGCTGACCACGGTGCAGCTTCCGGTCTCGGAATCGTAGGCCATGCCATCAGCGCAGGTCATTTTCGCGGAATCGTGTCCGCAGGACGCCATGGCCGAAAAGGTCGATGCCACAGTCAGGGCCAGAGCCGTAAATGCCGTTCGGATCATCGTGTCAGTACTCCCTTTGAGGTGATGCAAAGGTAGCATGGCTTGACCCCACGTCAAAACGCGCGATGCGCGACCCTACGCCGCGCCGAAGACCCGCGCGAAGATCGTGTCGACATGCTTGGTGTGGTAGCCGAGATCGAATTTCTCTTCGATTTCCTCGGCCGTGAGCGCGGCGGTCACTTCGGGATCGGCCAACAATTCCGTTTTGAAATCAGCGCCCTGTTCCCAGACCTTCATGGCGTTGCGCTGCACGAGGCGATAGGAATCCTCGCGGCTCACACCCGCTTGCGTCAGCGCCAGAAGCACGCGCTGAGACATGACGAGCCCTTTGAACTTGTTCATGTTGGCCAGCATCGTCTCGGGATAAACGACCAAATTTTCGACAACGCTCGTCAGGCGGGCCAGCGCGAAATCGAGCGTGACGGTCGTGTCGGGCCCGATATTCCGCTCCACGGAGCTGTGCGAGATGTCGCGTTCGTGCCAGAGCGCCACGTTCTCCATCGCCGGGATCACGGCCATGCGGACGAGGCGGGCAAGGCCTGTGAGGTTCTCGGTCAGCACCGGGTTGCGCTTGTGCGGCATCGCCGACGAGCCTTTCTGGCCCTTTGAGAAGAACTCCTCGGCTTCCAGGACTTCGGTGCGCTGCATGTGCCGGATCTCGGTCGCGATGTTCTCGATCGAGGAGCCGACGACGCCCATCGCCGCGAAGAAGGCCGCGTGCCGGTCGCGCGGGATCACCTGCGTGGAGATTGTTTCGGGCTTCAGACCCAGCTTGGCGCAGACATGCTCTTCGACGGCGGGGTCGATATTGGCGAAGGTGCCGACAGCGCCCGAGATGGCACCGGTGGCCACCTCGTCCCGGGCCGTTTTCATGCGCGTGAGGTTGCGGTCCATCTCGGCGTAGAAGCGCGCGAAGGTCAGGCCCATCGTGGTGGGCTCGGCATGGATGCCGTGGCTGCGGCCGATGCGAACGGTGTCCTTGTGCTCGAGCGCGCGCTTTTTCAGCGCGGCCAGCAACTTTTCGAGATCCGCGATCAGGATGTCTGCGGCGCGCACGAGCTGGATGTTGAACGTGGTGTCCAGCACATCCGACGAGGTCATGCCCTGGTGCACGAAGCGCGCCTCATCGTTGCCGATGATCTCGGCCAGATGCGTGAGGAAGGCGATCACGTCATGCTTGGTGACGGCCTCGATCTCGTCGATGCGGGCCACGTCGAACTCGACATCTTTCGCTTTCCAGACGGCCTCGGCATTGGCGCGGGGAATCACGCCCAGATCGGCCTGCGCGTCGCAGGCATGGGCCTCGATCTCGTACCAGATACGGAATTTCGTCTCGGGCGCCCATATCGCGACCATTTCGGGGCGGGAATAACGCGGAATCATCGGGTGAGCCTTTCCGGACTTGTAACGCGGTTCCGCAGGGTCATAGACTGCAGGTGCAGCATGAACAAGGGAAGGGGAGGTTGATGTCAGCACATCTCCCGGCCCGCTCTGCGCCTGATCTGCCGGTCGAGTTGTTCGATTTCGAAGGCGTTTGGCGGTTTCGCCGCAAGATAATGGACCGCAAACTCGGCCAGATCTCACAGGGGCAGGGCACGCTGCGCATGGTGCGGGACGGCGCGCACCTCCATTACGAGGAATGCGTCACGCTGGATCTGCCGGGCCAGCCGCCCATCGAGGGGACGCGGCGCTATCTCTGGCGGCCCGCGCCGCGCGGCATCGAGGTCCTGTTCGAGGATGGCCGCCCGTTCCACAGGATCCGCCTGCCGGAGCCCGCGCCGCGCGACACGCATCATTGCGATCCCGATCTTTACCGCGTGCATTACGACCTGAGCGACTGGCCCGTCTGGTCGCAGGTCTGGGAGGTGACGGGGCCACGCAAGGATTACCGCATCGACACCCTGTTCGTGCGTGACCGTGCGGCGGAGCAGACCTGACGGCTGCCACGCCGTCACCCGGCGGGAGACGCTTTCGAAGGCCGCACATCATCGCAAAGCCCTTGCACGGCCACGCGGCAAACGGCACAACATCCGCAACGACGAGGAAAAGGAAGGGGACAGCCCTATGACAACCGCGCTCAATCGCAACGTTCTGACCGAGATGTTCGGCGCCAACGAGGGCACCGCGCTCCGGCTCAAGCAGGCCGTGCTGGTGGTGCTCGGGATCGCAGCACTCGCCATTGCCGCCAAGATTCGCGTGCCGATGTGGCCCGTTCCGATCACCATGGGCACCTTCGCCGTGCTGACCATCGGCGCGGCCTACGGCGCGCGTCTGGGTCTCGTGACGATCCTCGGCTACATGCTGGTCGGCGCGCTCGGCTTTGACGTCTTCGCAGGCTCCTCCGCCGAAAGCGCGGGGCTCACCTACATGATGGGCGGCACGGGCGGCTACCTCGTGGGCTACGTTCTGGCCACAGTCGCTCTGGGTGTTCTGGCACGCGCGGGCTGGGACCGCTCCGCGCCGAAAATGGCCGGTGCGATGCTTCTCGGCAATGTGCTGATCTACGTGCCGGGCCTGATCTGGCTGGGCATGCTTTACGGCTGGGACCAGCCGATCCTGGCCTGGGGTCTCTGGCCGTTCCTCGTCGGTGATGCGGTCAAGCTGGGCCTTGCGGCGTTGCTTCTGCCGCTGGCCTGGAAAGCCGTGGCGCGCGCGCGCGGCTAAGCCTGCCCGCCTGACGCAATTGATCGCGGCGCGTCGGAGAGATCCGGCGCGCCGTTTTCCGTGAAGGTTCCCGTGACATGATCCTGCAGACCCATATTCCCTATGATGTCACGCTGGAGGAGCGCCTGCCCGGCACGCGGCCTTTGGGAGATCAGCCTTGGCTCATCGCAGATGAAGCCTTCGCCCCGCAGATGGCCGAACGCGAACGGCTGCTCGCCTCCAGTCGCGACGCGGTAATCGTCGAGGACGCCGCCGCGCGGCCTGCCGTTCTGGAAATGCTGGAAATGGTTCTGTCCGCGCTGCCCGCGGGGTTCACGCGGGACGAGGCGACAGAGGCGGGGGTGATCCGGCCGGACGGCATGCGCGTGGTCATCGACCGAGAAGACCCGCTCGGCACCCTGACCCGGCTCGTTCAGGAGGATTTCGTCCTGATGGAGAAGCGAGGCGGCGACGAGCATGTCCTCACCGCTGCCACCTTGTGTTTTCCCGCCCAGTGGCGGCTGAGGGACAAGTTCATGCGCCCGCTGACCACGATCCACGATCCGGTGCCGCATTACGATGAGACCATCGCGCGGCGCGTGCAGCGGCTCTTCGACGGGCTGCAGGTGGGGCGACCGATCTGGCGCTACAACACGCTGCGCCATCGTGACCCGCGCCTGTTTCAGCCCGAAAAGCCGGATTACCCGAAATGGACCGATAAAGGCACGGAGTTCTTCCGCACCGAGCGGCAGGTCCTGCAACGCCTGCCGATCAGCCGGGCGGTCGTGTTCTCGATCCACACCTATGTGCTGAAAAGCGCCGATGTGCCGGGCCTTGCCGGGCAGGGCGCTGAGGCCTGAGCTATCGCGTCACCTGCGAGCAGGATTGATCCGCATCGAAGCACGGACCGGCGAACAGGTCAGACCCCGACGATGGCCAGGATCGGCTCGAACATGCCGGTTTTCCAGAAGACGAGCCCCATTCCGCTGAGCGCGCTCACATGCGCGACAGTGCGCAGATGCAGGGCTTCCGCGATGCGTTGCATCAGCGAGCCGCGTTCGGCTTTGTCCGGGGCGTCCGCACCACAATCCGAGGCGGCGTCCGTCGCGTAATCCTCGTCTCCCTCGATGCCATCATCGTCTTCGGGCATGGTTTCCCAGGCCGGGCTCGCGACCGCACGTTTCTTCAGGGTCTCGCTGGCGGCGCGGCGGGCGGCGGCGATCTTGGCGGCGCGTTCCCGGCCATGCCCCGGCTCCGTCACCGGCGGGCTGTCTTCGAACATGCGCGCGAGACTTTCCTCGATCTCGCAGATGGAGCGTTCGGTCACCGGCGCCTCGATCATCTCGCGGCGCTGCCGCTTGGGCGAGACATAGGAGCAGGAGGCCTGGAATTCCTCGGGCGAGAGCAGGGTGCGCTCATCGAGCCATTCGACGCGGTCGGCCTCCACGAATTGCAGGCTGCGCATGACGATGTCGGACAGGATCTCGACGCTCTTGTCGATGCAGGGCGTGGCGGCGTTCGGACGCGGGGCGACCCGGAAGACGAGGCGCGCGCCGGTCTTCGGGCTCCGCTCGATGTTGATCTTGACCATCATCGTGTCCGAGGCGACCGCGCTGTGCTTGATGGAGGCCTTGGGCGTCTGTCCGCTTTTGGCGTCGAACCGCGTCATCACATCGCGCACGATCCGCAGGAAGCGTTCCTCCTGCAAACCCGTCAGGCTCGGGACGGCTAGGGCGGCATGGGGACGGACGGGCAGGGTCATGGGACACCGACAATTTGAGTTGTTGCGATGTCCCAGATCCTATGGACGCATTGCGGAAAAACTTGGGCCGAAGCCGCGCGCCTTTATGCCCTTTTTGAAGCGTTATGCGGTCAGCCGTCGATCCGGGCGGCCATGATCGCAATGGCCTGCTGATAGACGGTGGCCGCGTTCCATGCCTTGATCGCGGCGAAGTTCGGCTGGCCCTGCTGATAGCCCGCCCCCGGACGCCAGCCCTTCTGCCGCAGGAAATTCGCGGTCGAGGCCAACGCATCGGTTTCATTGTAGAAATCGACCCGGCCGTCACCATTCCCGTCCACGCCGTAGCGCAGCGCATTGCCGGGCAGGAACTGGGTGTGACCAAGCTCGCCATGCTTGGCGCCCTTCGTGGTGGGCGAGATCGAGCCGCGATCCACCAGTACCAGCGCCCCCAGCGCATGCGGTTTGAAGAAGTCCGAGCGGCGGCAATCGAAGGCCAGCGTCGTGATGGCGGAGACGACCTGCGTGTCGCCCATGAAACCGCCGAACCCGGTCTCCATCCCGTGAATGGCGATCAGCACGCCCGCGGGCACGCCATAGGCGCGTTCGAGCGAAGCGTAGAAGTTGGGATTGCGGGCCTTGCGCTGCTTGCCTTGCGAGACGATCGTGTTGGCCCCGCGCACCTGCATGAACTTGTCGAGCGAGTAGCGGAAGCTTTTCTGGTTCCGGTCGGCATTGATCGTCGATTGCGAATAGCGCGTATTGGCCAGGGCCTGCAGGCCACGTTGCCCGACACCCGCGGCCTGGACCTCACGCGCGAAATCGGCCTTCCAGGCGTCGAACCCGGCGGCTGTGTTGCTGCAAGGGGCGGCAAAGGCCGTGGAGGCGGTCAGTGCAAGCGCGCCAAGGCAGGCGGCGAGCGAAAAGGAGCGGGGCAATGTCGGCAGCATGAAAAACCTCTTGGACGAAATGCGTTTCGCCCAAGGTTACGCGCTCATCGTGTTTTGGCAATGCTGCTTTTTCGGGCCCTAGAGACCGGTCATGATCCCGGCCATCGCGCCGGAGGTGTCGAGCGCCACGAAGAGGCCTGCGAGCCCCATCGCCAGCGAGGCCACGCGCATATCCTCGCCCCGTGCCACGTTGTAGATGATGACGGGAACCGCAACGGGCAGGGACACGGTGGCCACGGCGATGGACACGGCCCAGGTGGACAGACGCGCCTCGACCGGGACGATTCCTGTCTCAAGGCGCAATTCGGCGAGTTCCTCTTCGCTGGCGTCGCGCAAGAGCGTTTCCCGCATATGTGCTTCATAGGCGAGAACGTGGGCGTCGAGCCGCGTGATGCCGGGCGCATCGCTGGCATTGGCCGGAGGCGTGCAGCGCAGAACCGCCGCGCGGCGGGCCCGGCTGGCAGTCGGACGGGCCGTGACCCGGCGAGGTTTGACGCGGGTGGTCTCCGTTTCCGTCTCTCCAAAGGCCGACAGGAATGCGGCGCGGGGCAGCCTGATCTCATGCGAGAGCCACGTGACGAAAGACGCATCCGTGTGGATCAGAAGCGCGTGGGTGATCCCCGCGAGGCGGCGATAGCTTTCTTCCTCCGAAGAGACGTCATGGCAGCGCAGGGTCAGATGAAGCCGTGTCTCCTGCGCATTGACCTCCGGCTGAAGGGACAGCTCGGTATCGCCGCAAGAACAGCGCAGACCGGCGTCCGTCTCTGTCACCTCGTCAATCGCGAAGCCTCCCTGCGCGGCAGCGACACGCGCGAGGTCGTGGAGATGCGTGCGCGACAGGGCGACGGCGCAGTCGAATACAAGCGATGCGGTCGTGATCATGGGCTGCTCCGGTGCGAATTGTTTTCGTCTTGCCTTTCTTGTGGCAGCGAAACCGGTCGGCTTTGCGGAACAATGGGGACTTAATCGCGGTAATGTCGCGCAGATACGGCGGGCTTGGCGGTGGATGGCCACATTCGCGCCCTTACGCGCGCGAATTGCCCCATCGCCGCCGCAATCCGGGTGTGTTTGAACGGTTTCTGCAACCTCGGTCTCGCAGAAAATGTGAGTATTTTTCGGCGCACCGGGCAGCAGTTCGGACGGAAGTCTCGCCAGCGTGAAGCGTTATGGGATGCGCCGAGACGACCATTTGCTGCGTGTCTCGGAACGAAAAAGGCGCCCCGGAGGGCGCCTTTTCCAAGATGTCGGTCGACAGAAGGCCGATCAGCAGCCGTAGTAAAGCTGGAATTCCACCGGGTGCGGCGTGTGCTCGTAAAGCTCGAGCTCTTCCATCTTGAGGTCGATGTAGCCGTCGATCTGGTCCTTCGTGAACACGTCGCCTGCCAGCAGGAACTCGTGATCCGCCTTGAGCGCGTCCAGAGCCTCGCGGAGCGAGCCGCAGACGGTCGGGATGCCCTCGAGCTCTTCGGCCGGCAGATCGTAGAGGTTCTTGTCCATCGCCTCGCCGGGATCGATCTTGTTCTTGATGCCGTCGAGACCGGCCATCAGGAGTGCGGCGAAGCACAGATAGGGGTTTGCCGAAGGGTCGGGGAAACGGGCCTCGACGCGCTTTGCCTTGGGGTTGTCGGTCCACGGGATCCGGACGCAGCCAGAGCGGTTGCGTGCCGAATAGGCGCGCAGAACCGGGGCTTCGAAGCCGGGGATCAGGCGCTTGTAGGAGTTGGTGGACGGGTTGGTGAAGGCGTTCAGCGTCTTGGCGTGCTTCAGGATGCCGCCGATGTACCACAGCGCTTCCTGCGACAGGTCCGCATACTTGTCGCCCGCAAAGAGCGGCTTGCCGTCCTTCCAGATCGACATGTTGCAGTGCATGCCGGTGCCGTTGTCACCGTAGATCGGCTTCGGCATGAAGGTGGCCGACTTGCCATAGGCGTCCGCCACGTTGTGGATGACGTACTTGTACTTCTGGAGGTGGTCCGCCTGCTCGGTCAGCGAGCCGAAGATCAGGCCGAGCTCGTGCTGACAGGACGCCACTTCGTGGTGGTGCTTGTCGACCTTCATGCCCATGCGCTTCATGGTCGAGAGCATCTCGGAGCGGATGTCCTGACCGTGGTCGGTCGGGTTCACCGGGAAGTAGCCGCCCTTGACGCCGCCGCGATGGCCCATGTTGCCCATCTCGTAGTCGGTGTCGGTGTTCCAGGAGCCGTCGATTGCATCAACTTCGTAGGACACCTTGTTGATCTTGTTCGAGAACTTGACGTTGTCGAACAGGAAGAACTCGGCTTCGGGACCCCAGTAGGAGATATCACCGATGCCCGAGGACTTGAGGTAGGCCTCGGCCTTCTCGGCGGTGCCGCGCGGGTCGCGGTCATAGGCTTCGCCCGTGTCGGGCTCAACGACCGAGCAATGCAGACAGATCGTCTTTTCCGCATAGAACGGGTCGACATAGACCGAGTTGGTGTCGGGCATCAGTTTCATGTCGGAAGCTTCGATCGACTTCCAGCCGGCGATGGAGGAGCCGTCGAACATGAAGCCTTCGTCGAGGAAATCCTCGTCGACCTCATCGGCCATGACGGTCACGTGCTGCAGCTTGCCGCGCGGATCGGTGAAGCGGATGTCCACGTATTCGACATCCTCGTCCTTCATCAGTTTGAGAACTGCGTCCTTGCTCATTCCCTGAAGTCCCTTCTTTCTTGAGTGATTGCTGTCAGTGATCGGATTAGAGCGCGTCCGGGCCGGACTCGCCGGTGCGGATGCGGATAGCCTGCTCGACAGGGCTGACGAAGATCTTGCCGTCGCCGATCTTGTCGGTCTTGGCCGCGTCGATGATGGCCGCGATGGCCCCGTCGACCTGATCGTCCTCGAGGACGACCTCGATCTTCACCTTGGGCAGGAAGTCGACGACGTATTCGGCGCCGCGGTACAGTTCCGTGTGGCCCTTCTGCCGACCGAAGCCTTTGACTTCGACGACAGAGAGGCCCTGAATGCCCGCTTCCTGCAGGGCTTCCTTCACCTCGTCGAGCTTGAACGGCTTGATGATCGCTTCGATCTTCTTCACGCCTTGCCTCCTCGCGTTCCGTTTGAGACGCTGCAGACCACGTCCCATGAGCGGGAACAATCGCCGGGCAGCGGATTTCCCGTCAGAGGAATGCCGGAAAAATAGGCGAGGTCAAGAATTGTGCATGAAGCACAAAATATAAGCAGAAGTGAATCGTTTTGATCGTGAAGCCGTTCAGATGACCGAGATGCTCACAGCGCAGGAGATGCGCCAGCTCGAAGCGGAGGCCATGGCGTCGGGCGCCGTCACCGGCCTCGAATTGATGGAGCGTGCGGGCCGGGGCGCGGCTGAGGTCATCCGCGCGCGGGCCAAGGATGCGCGCCACGCGGTCGTGCTTTGCGGGCCCGGCAATAACGGCGGAGACGGCTTCGTCATCGCGCGGATCCTGACCGAGGCGGGATGGAATGTGCATGTCTTCTTCATGGGTGCCGCGGAAAAGTTGCCGCCCGATGCCGCGACCAATCAAGCGCGTTGGAAAGCCATGGGCGATGTGCAGCCCTATAATGCGGAGGCTTTGGCTGCTCTGAGCCTGCCCGAGGACGCGCCGCTCGTGGTGGTCGATGCGCTCTTCGGGATCGGACAACGCGCGCCGCTTGACGAGGTGCTGGCGCCCGCCTTGCACTGGCTGGACTCGTTGCGGCAGGCGCCCTTCGTGGTCGCGGTCGATCTGCCCACTGGGTACGATGCCGATACGGGGTGGACATTGGCCGCACGGCCCATGCCCTGCGATCTGGCCATCACCTTTCACGCCCGAAAGCCCATTCACGGGATGGACGTGATGGGCGGTGCCGAGACCGCGATCGTTGATATCGGGCTCGCATCATGACCGCGCGCGCGCCGCGCCGGATCGCGGCTGGACCGGCCATGCGTGCCGCCCTGAGCAAGGACGAGGCGGCGCACAAGTTCGATCATGGGCATGCGCTGGTTCTGTCGGGCGGGTCGGGGCGCACGGGCGCGGCCCGGCTTGCCGCGCGCGGCGCGCTCCGGATCGGGGCCGGGCTTGTAACGCTGGGCGTGCCGGGATCGGCGCAGATGGAAGTGGCCACGCAGGTGACAGCGATCATGCTGCGGCGTTGCGACGATGCGGCAGCACTGTCGGGCTTGCTGGAAGATCCGCGGCTGAACGCGCTGTGTCTGGGGCCGGGGCTGGGGCTCGACCGGGCGCGGGACCTCGTGCCCGCGGCCCTTGCGGATCCTGCGCGGAGTGTCGTGCTGGATGCCGATGCGCTGAGCGGCTTTGCCGACGCGCCCGAGGTTCTGTTCGATGCGCTGCATGGCAAATGCGTGCTGACACCTCATGGCGGCGAGTTTGCGCGGCTCTTCGGTGCGCCGGGTGACGATCGTCTGGCGGCGGTGCGCCGCGCCGCGGCCCGCTCCGGTGCGGTGGTCCTTTTGAAGGGGGCGGAGACGGTGATCGCCGCGCCCGACGGCACAGCGGCGATTTCGGCCGCGACCGGCGAGGCGGCGGCGCCCTGGCTTGCCACGGCCGGGGCAGGGGATGTGCTGGCCGGGATCATCACTGGGTTGCTGGCGCGCGGGATTGCGCCGCTCGAGGCTGCCGGTTATGGCGCGTGGCTCCATGCGGAGGCGGCCCGGCAAGTCGGCCCCGGCTTGATCGCGGAGGACCTGCCCGAGGTTTTGCCCCGCGTGTTGAAAAGGCTCGGCTGTTGAACAGCCAAGCCATGACACGCGTCGCTTAGAGAAGAGGAAAAAAGCCCCAGGTCAGACCGAACCCGTCAGGCGGCTTCGGTGACCGGGGCGGATGCGGCGACTTCGAGCCCGTCGGCATAGATGATGTGAGGCGCGTCGAAGATCAGCGCGACGAGCGTCATCTCCGTCGGGCCAAGGGCCCGCACGAATTCGCCGTCGACCAGCCGGGAGGCAGGCACGAGCGCCCGCGCGCGCCCGAAGATGGCCTGCGCGCGCCAGTCGCGGATCAGCACTTCCTGGCTGGCGGGCATCAGCGCGTCCTGATCGGGGCGGGTATGCCCGAAGGTGCCTGCGCGGATCGCGACCGCCTCGACGGGGCCGCTGCGGATCACGACGTCGCGCAGGATTGCCATGCCCGCATCGCGGGTGATGATCCGGTCGCCGGGCGAAAGATATTCCGCCGGCAAGGTGCCATCGAGGGTGAGCACGCTGGTGCCCGCCGCAAGGGCGTTCGTCATATTCTGGATGGAGTCGTGGCGCAGAGGGGCCGTGCCCCCCGATACGCGCCGGACCGTTTTCGGTTCCATGGGCGCTGTCCTGTCGATGTCTGCCTCGTTTTTTCAGCACAATATGGCAAGATCACGTTAATGTCGCGCTTTTTCTGGCGCTATTTTTCCCCTCGCATCCCGCTCGGGCCTTTGCTAATGAGCGCTCGACTGGGGTCGGGCATTGCCCGGCCCCATTTGGATATTGGCGGGTGTGGCGAAATTGGTAGACGCACCAGATTTAGGTTCTGGCGCCGCAAGGCGTGGGGGTTCAAGTCCCTCCACCCGCACCAGTAGGATGAGGAAAAGGACACCGAAATGCAGGTCACCGAGACCCTGAACGACGGCCTGAAGCGCGAATACGCGATCAAGGTGACGGCGGACGAGTTGAACGCGAAGGTCAATGAAAAGCTGGCCGAGGCACAGCCCGAAGTTGAGATGAAGGGCTTCCGCAAGGGCAAGGTCCCGATGGCGCTTCTCAAGAAGCAGTTCGGTCAGCGGGTGCTGGGCGAAGCCATGCAGGAAGCTGTCGACGGCGCGATGTCCAAGCATTTCGAAGAGACCGGCGACCGTCCCGCCATGCAGCCTCAGGTCAAGATGACCAACGAGGACTGGAAAGAGGGCGACGACGTCGATGTCGAGATGTCCTATGAAAAGCTGCCCGAGATCCCCGAGGTCGACCTGTCCGACGTCAAGATCGAGAAGCTGGTCGCCAAGGCCTCCGACGAGGATGTGGACGAGGCGCTGAAGAACCTCGCCGAGACCGCGCAGGACTTCCAGGACCGCAAGAAGGGCACGAAGTCCAAGGATGGCGACCAGGTCGTGATCGACTTCGTCGGCAAGGTGGACGGTGAGGAATTCGAAGGCGGTGCGGCGGAAGACTACCCCCTGACGCTCGGCTCCAACTCCTTCATCCCGGGCTTTGAAGAGCAGCTGGTCGGCGTCAAGGAAGGCGACGAGAAGGCGGTCGAGGTCAAGTTCCCCGAGGAATACGGCGCCGAGAACCTCGCAGGCAAGGATGCGGTCTTCGACGTCACCGTGAAGGCCGTGAAGAAGCCCGTCGCGGCCGAGATCAACGACGCGCTGGCCGAGAAGTTCGGTGCCGAGGATCTCGAAGCGCTGAAGGGTCAGATCCGCGAGCGGCTCGAGGCCGAGTACCAGGGTGCCGCGCGCCAGGTGATGAAGCGCCAGGTGCTGGATGCGCTGGACGAGAAGGTGAGCTTCGACCTGCCGCCGAGCCTCGTCGAGGCCGAGGCCAAGCAGATCGCGCACCAGATCTACCACGAGGAACATCCCGAGGACACCGGTCACGACCACGGCGAGATCGAGCCCACGGACGAGCACAACAAGCTCGCAGAGCGCCGCGTGCGTCTGGGCCTGCTGCTGGCCGAGCTGGGCCAGAAGGCCAATGTCGAGGTGACCGACGCCGAGATGACCCAGGCGATCATGAACCAGGCGCGGCAGTATCCGGGCCAGGAGCGCGCCTTCTTCGACTTCGTGCGGCAGAACCAGCAGATGCAGCAGCAGATGCGCGCGCCGATCTTCGAAGACAAGGTGATCGACACCGTCGTCGAGCAGGCCGAGATTACCGAGAAGGAGATCTCCAAGGAAGAGCTCCAGAAGGCCGTGGAGGCCCTCGACGAGGAGTGATCCCCGGCGATGCAGAATGCGAAAAGGCCGTCCCTCGGGGCGGCCTTTTTGGTTTTGGCATCGTGAGGCTGGCGTCGCTGCAAACAGGAGGGGCTCGATCAGCGTTGGTCGATGCACTCAAGGCGCGGAACAAGGCTGCCTGCAGCCGCCGCGCCAAGCGCCTGCCCGCTCGGGTGGGCTGGCGCTTCGTCCAGGCTTGCGCGACGTTCCTTCTGCGCGGCGATACTGGTTACCATAAACCGCAGACGCTCGGCCGTTGCTGCGCCATCCCGCGGGCAGGCGATCCAATCGTGGCGCATCTTCATGACGTGGTTCGGACCGAATTTCAGGCGCGGACGATATCTGGGAGAGATCCGCCTCAGGTCTGGCGACGAGCGGGCTGGATCAGTCTATGTCGCTTCAGATCACCCGCACCGGATCGCCCGCAAGGTATGCACGCACATCCTCGCCCGCCTCTTCGTACATGATCTGAAAGGTCTGCAACGCGCCGTAGCCGATATGCGGGCTGAGGATCAGGCGGCCTGCCTCGATCAGCGCGCTATCGCGCAAAACGTGATCCGCGGGCAGGGGCTCGGTGTCGAACACATCGAGCGCCACGCAGCCCGGGGTTCCGGCGCGCAGGGCGGGCACGATCGCCGCCTCGTCCACGATCGGCCCGCGCGAGGTGTTCACCAGAACCGCGTCGGGCTTCATCGCAGCCAGCTCCGCCGCCCCGATCAGGCCGCGCGTGCGTTCGGACAGAACGAGGTGGATGGAGGCCACATCGGCCTGCGACAGCAGCGCGTCCAGGCTTTCGGCGTGTCGCACGCCCACTTCCGCGCAACGCTCCGGCGTGAGGTTTTCGCTCCAGGCGATGATCTTCATGCCGAAGGGGCGCGCCATCTGGGCCATGAGCGCGCCGAGACGACCCAAACCGATCAGCCCAAGGGTCAGCCCGTCGAGGTCGCGGCCCGCATCGGCCTGCCATCCTCCGGCATTTACGGCGGCGAGATTGGGCAGGATGTTGCGCGTGGCCATCAGGATCAGCGTCATGGCGAGCTGCGTCGTGGCCGGCGTCCGGCTGGCTGTGCCGCAGAGGGTAATGCCGCGCGCCTTCGCCGCCGCGCTGTCGATGGAGAGGTTGCGCATGCCGGTCGTCACGATCAGCCGCAGATTGGGCAGGGCCTCGATCAGGGAGGCGGGCAGGGGCGTGCGTTCGCGCATCACGCAGAGCGCGTCGAAGGGGGCGAGCGTTTCGGCCAGCGCCTCGGGCGCGATGGGGTCGCGGAACACGGTCACGTCGCAGTCCGGGCCGAAATCGGCAAAGCGCCGGGCATAATCGTGGTAATCGTCAAGCACGGCGAGTTTCATGAACGCTCTCCCTCTGGGTTCGCGACAAGCTGCCGGGATCGACCGGGAATTCAAGCGCAAATCTCCCGGGGCGGTCTTTCGCGGCGGCTCAGATATGACGGAAATGGTGCAGCCAGCATTCCGCGACGAAGGTCTCCATCCCGTCCGGAACGTGGGGGATGGTCCAATCGGTCCCGGCGAATTTCCGCAAGGCATCGTCGCTCTCCCAGACCGAGATCATGCCATATTCATCCGGCGCCGCCGCGGTCGGGCCACCCACAATGACCTGCGTGCAGCCTGCGCATTCGGCGACCGATGCGCGGGCGACGGTCCGGAACAGTGGCTCGAACTCCGCGCGTAGCTCGGGCTTGATGCGCACGCGGTAGATGCGGGTGATCATGAGGGGCCTCCGGGTTGCGCTGCGTCGATGGCTGCAATGGAATGAGCCGCGTGCGGGATGGGCACAGGGCATCGGAACCTCCGCCCGGCGTCAACGGAATTGCGCGTGGGCGGTCCCGGTCAGATGAAGCGGCTTGAAATCCGTGCCACTTGCTAGCAGCAAAAAGGCCGCGGGCGTGATGCGCCGCGGCCTTTCCAAAGCGATCGGTCGAAACCGAAGCTTACTTGTCGTCGTCGAGCTTTTCGTCCAGCTCTTCTTTTTCCTGCACGGCGGGCTGATCGGTGGCCTGCTCGGCCTCGGTCTCCAGCTCGTCGAGCTGAGCGGCGCCCAGATCGTCGAAGAGTTCCGCGATCTCGAACTCGGCCTGTGCCTCTTCCTCGGCGGCTGCGTCCTGGATGGAGCGGCCGGACGCCTGTAGCTCGGCCTCTTCGGGCGAGCGGGCGACGTTGAGGGTGATCGTGGTGATCACTTCGGGGTGCAGGTGCAGCTCGACCTCGTGCAGGCCCAGCTCCTTGATGGGCTCGCGGATGATGACCTGCTTGCGGTCGACCGAGAAGCCGGCCTCCTTGCAGACCTCGGAAGCGTCACGGGTGGTGACGGAGCCGTAGAGGTTGCCACCGTCGGAGGCCTGACGAATCACGATGAACTGCTCGCCGCCGAGCTTGTCGGCCACGGCCTCGGCTTCCTTGCGGGTCTCGAGGTTGCGCGCTTCGAGATCGGCCTTCTGGCCTTCGAAAGCGGCGATGTTTTCCTTCGATGCGGTCAGGGCCTTGCCCTGCAGCAGAAGGTAGTTGCGCGCGAAGCCGGGCTTGACGTCGACGACGTCGCCCATCTGGCCGAGCTTGGCCACGCGTTCCAGAAGAATGACTTGCATGTGCGTGCTCTCCTTACTTCACGGCGTAGGGCAGAAGGGCGAGGAAGCGGGCGCGCTTGATGGCGCGGGCCAGTTCACGCTGCTTCTTTGCCGAGACGGCGGTGATGCGCGAGGGGACGATCTTGCCACGCTCGGAAATGTAGCGCTGCAGGAGCTTGGTGTCCTTGTAGTCGATCTTCGGCGCGTTGTCGCCCGAGAACGGGCAGACCTTGCGGCGGCGGAAAAACGGTTTTGCTGCCATGGTTTATGTCCTTCTCTTCAGGCGATCAGTTGCGGCGCTCGCGACGGCCGTCGCGTTCGTCACGTTTCTGCATCTGGACCGAGGGGCCTTCTTCGTGAGCGTCGACCTTGATGGTCATCACGCGCATCACGTCGTCATGCAGACGCATCAGGCGCTCCATCTCCTGCACGGCAGTCGCGGGGGCGTCCGTGCGCAGGTAGGCGTAGTGGCCCTTGCGGTTCTTGTTGATCTTGTAGGCCATGGTCTTCACGCCCCAGTACTCGGATTCGACAAGCGTGCCGCCGTTATCCGAAAGAATGGAGGAGAAGTGTTCGACGAGGCCCTCGGCCTGGGTGTTGGACAGGTCCTGGCGCGAGATAAAGACATGCTCGTAAAGCGGCATGTGGTCTCCGTTCATATGTCGGCGCATTTCATAGGACAGGTATTCATCCTTCCGCCCCTGTCCACGAGAGTCTGCGCGGGGTGATACGTCTTGCGAAAGGAGCGCTCCGTATACACGGATTGACCCATGGTGCAAGGGGCGCGGCAGGGCTTGGGCGGCGGCGTTTCGACCACGCCTGCGCGGGATTGTGGCGCAACCGAGGCAGGCTGCCCGCGCATTACCCCTTCCTTGCCCCAATGCAGTCCGAATCCGGGGATTAATTCCAATACGAGAACAATCGCAGGGTGACCCCAATGGCTTATTTCAACGATCAGCACAGCACCGAATTGTCCGAGTTGCCGGTGGGCCTTTCGATCCTGGCGCGGCTCTGGTTCGGGGCGCTCGGGCTCGGCTGCCTTGCCGCGGTGCCGGGGCTCTGGATGGCGGAGACCGGATTGGCCGTGCCTGAAATGGCGCTGATCAAGCTCGGGCTGTCGGTCTTTCTGGGCGGAGCCGGTCTGGCCGCGATGGGCTGCGCGGCCCGCGCGCGCTGAGCCCTCTCTGCACGTACGGACCGACACGCCGACATTTGTTCAAAATTCAACAGATGCTGTGATATCTCGGGGCCTTGGCGTTTCCGCCCGAAGGCTCAACTACTCCATCACATCACGCCAATCCGGCCAACAGATGGAGATACAGATGAAGACCCTTGCCTTTGCAGCAGCCCTGACCGCCCTTCCTTTCGCAGCCCTCGCCGCGCCCGAGAAGTGGGACCTCGATGCGAGCCACAGCCAGGTCGTGTTCAACTACAACCACCTCGGCTTCTCGACCACCTACGGCATGTTCTCCGGCTTCGAAGGCGAGATCATGTTCGACGAGGAAGATCCCGCGAACTCCTCCGTCGAGGTGTCTTTCCCGGTCATGTCGATGTTCACCGGCTGGGAAGCCCGCTTCAACCACTTCATGGCCGATGACTTCTTCGGCGCGGAAGAGGGCGACATGGTCACCTTCACCTCCACCGGCATCGAAGTGACCGGCGAGAACACGGCCAACATCACCGGCGATCTGTCGATGAATGGCGTGACGAAAGAGGTCGTGCTGGACGCCACGCTGAACCAGCAGATGTCGCACCCGATGGAGAACAAGCCCTGGGTCGGTTTCGACGCAACGACCACGCTGTTGCGCTCGGACTTCAACGTCGGTGCGTTCGCGCCTTACGTCTCGGACGAAGTGCAGGTCATGATCTCGATCGAAGCGTCGAAGTCGGACGAAGATCAGGCCGCGAAATAAGCGCCTCCGCTTTCTAAGCGTTTGATGATGCCCGTCGGTTCGTCCGGCGGGCATTTTTCGTGAGAGTTAATCGGATGCGGCCCCACCTGGTCTTCGCGCCGAACGCTTGGTGGAAACGCCGGGACGGGGCATGCTGGCGGCATTGGTTCCCATCCCTTGGCATGAGAGGGCAAAGATGACCTTCACCGAAGCAATCAAGACCTGCTTTTCCAAATATGCCACGTTCCAGGGCCGTGCCGCGCGGCCGGAATTCTGGTACTTCGCGCTGTTTCTCGTGTTGGGAAATTTCCTCTGCGGCCTGATCGACCGGGCCCTGTTCGGCACCTCTGCGGCGGGCCAGCCCGTCTCGATCCTCGGCGCGCTATTTTCGCTGGCGGTCTTTCTGCCCTGGATCGCGGTTGGCGTGCGGCGCCTGCATGATGTGAACAAATCCGGATGGTGGTATCTGCTGGTGCTGATCCCCGTCATCGGCGCCTTGGTGCTGCTCTACTTCTTCGTGCAGCGGGGGGCTGGCGGGGCCAATGATTACGGTCCGCGCGACAGGCAGCCGGTGTGATTGGCCGATTTGACGACGGGTGATCCGGACATGAAAATGCCCGCCAGAAACTGACGGGCATTTTCCGTTATCGATCAAAGATGTCGGCTTAGCTGTTTTCGCTATCCGTATCTTCCATCTCGCCGCCTTCGGTCATGGCGCGGGCTTCCTCGACGAGTGCTTCGATCTTGTCGCCCGAGCGGCCCGGAATGCGTGCCTCGAGCACCGCATCGGCGTTCGACGTGTCTTCGCCCGCCACGATGAGCGCGGCCATGCCAAGGCCGACATGCGGCTGGCAGATCACGGCGGTGAGGCCCGCTTCGGTGATCTCGTACTCGATCTCCTGGTTGATCCGACCCTTGAAGCCTTCCTGGCCTTCGGGGATCGCCCCATCGACGGATTGCGCGTTGTGACCCTTGTCGGTGGGCACGAAGCGGATCACGTCGCCCACCTCGGCCTCGATCAGTTCCTGGCCGAAGACCATGTTGTTTCCTTCGTCGTCGCGGTTCAGCATCTCGACCTCGATCGTCTCGGCAAGTGCCGGGGAGGCGAGGGCCATTGCGGCGGTTGCAGTCATCAGAATGCGTTTCATCGCTGATTGTCCTTTCTGCTCTTTCTGCGTCTGGGGATGAGGTGGCCTGCCAACCCATGCCCTGCCAGAGACGAGACGTCGCGGGGACTTCACGGGCTCGTGAGGCTGCGGGCTCGGGGGCTTTTGGGGCCCGGGTCCGGCCTTTGAGCGCGTTGGTGGAACTGGCGCAAGCGGGCGGATTGGGGGCAGGGCGCGCTCATCCATGGCTCAGGAACGAAAAACGCGCGACGGGTGGGCCGCCGCGCGTTTCTCTAACATAAAGCGATGAGGGTCAGGCGCCCGCTTCTGCATTCCGCTGGGCCGTGAGGGTCACGCGGAGGTCGACGGAGAAGCCAAGCTGGCTCTCGTCCTGGATGTTCGTGCCCACGCCGAAGGTGCGCCGGTCCATGGTCAGACGGCCATCCATCTCGGCCACGCCCTCTTCCGAGATGCTGAGCTGGAACGGCAGGGTCAGGGGTGCGGTCTCGCTCTTCAGGCTCAGCGTGCCCTGCGCCTCGTACCCGTCGGCGACCTTCACGATATCGGCCTCGTAGCGCGCACGAGGGAATTCCTCGGCCGCGAGGAAATCGGGGCCCTTGGCCTGGCCCGTGACCGACCCGAGGGTGATCGAGCCGATCGCAACCTCGACGACCACATCGCCCCAGACACCCGGCTGGTCCTGCTCCGCGAAGGTGATGTCGGCGGTCCAGTCGGCGAATTCCCCGGTCACTTCGGCGCCGTTCTGGGTAATGGCAAGCGCCAGCGTGCCGTCCTGTACCACCCAGTCCGAGGTGACCTCGTCCAGGGCTGCGGTCTCGGTGCCGGTGTCCTTAGGCGCGTACCAGCCCGCATAGCCTGCGCCGCCCAGCACCACCGCCCAAACGGCAATCGCCGCGAAGGCGGGCAGGACATGGCCGTGACGCGTGGGCACGATGCCCGCTTCCTTGCGGCCAGGCAGCATCCGCGCCAGCGTCGCGTCCTTGTCGATGAACTGATGCTTGAGGGCGCCCAGGATATGCGCGGCAAGCGCCAGCCACAGCGTCACGTTGAAGAGGTAATGCAGGGTCGAGAAGATGCCTGCCAGCCGCTCGCTTTCGGGAATGAAGGGCAGGGATTGTCCGAAGGGCCACCAGATCGGCGCAAAGCCCGAGGTCGCGGAATGATAGGCCCAGCCGGTCAGCGGGATCAGGATGATCGAGCCATAAAGCAGCCAATGGGCGGCATCGGCAGCGAAGGTCTCAAACTTTCGCTCGAGATGCAGCGGCACGGGCTTGGGCTGCGACAGCGCCCAGAAGATGCGCAGGATGGCCACGATCAGGATGGTCACACCCAGAGTCTTGTGGATCGAGAAGGCGGTCTTCTTCAGCGCGATCTCCGCCTCGCCGCCAAGCGGCAGCCACTCGGCCCAGAGACCCAGCGCGATATTGGCGATCATGCCGAGGGCGACGATCCAGTGGAAGGATTTGGCGACCCAACCGTAGCGGGTCTGTGTATTTCCGGCAGGCATGGAGGCGTGTCCCCGTTCGTTTGGATCAGGATGCGTTGCGGTGTGAAATAAGGGACTTGGTGGCGGGGACAATCGCGCACGCTCGCACAGAAGATGCGCATCCCGTTGCGCCCTCCGCCCGCGCCCGGTACACCCCCGGTCAACGTTATGTGCGCCAGCGGCCCGACAAGAGGCCGAGGGACAGACAATCGGAGGACCATATGAGCCGCGCTTTCCTCTTTCCGGGCCAGGGCGCCCAGGCCATCGGCATGGGCCGTGATCTGGCGGAGGCCTATCCGGCGGCCCGCGCCGTCTTCGACGAGGTGGATGACGCGCTGGGGGAAAAGCTCTCGGCGCTGATCTGGGAGGGCGAGGCCGACAAGCTGACCCTGACCGAGAACGCGCAGCCCGCGCTGATGGCCACCTCGATGGCGGCGATGCGCGCGCTCGAGGCCGAGGGGATCAAGGTCACGGATGCCGATTACGTGGCGGGCCATTCGCTCGGGGAATATTCGGCGCTGGCCGCCGCCGGGGCGCTCAGCGTGGCAGATTGCGCCCGCGCGCTGCGGATCCGCGGCCGCGCCATGCAGGAGGCCGTGCCCGTGGGCCAAGGCGCCATGGCGGCGATCCTCGGGCTCGATATCGACGCGGTTCGCGCGATCGCAGCTGAGGCCGCCGAGGGCGACGTCTGTGCTGCGGCCAATGACAACGATCCCGCGCAGGTGGTGATCTCCGGGCACAAGGCGGCGGTGGAACGCGCCGCGGCGCTCGCCAAGGAGAAGGGCGCCAAGCGCGCGCTGATGCTGCCGGTCTCGGCCCCGTTCCATTGCAGCCTGATGGCGCCTGCCGCGCGCGTGATGGAAGAGGCACTGTCCGAGATCAATATCAGCGCGCCCGCCGTGCCCGTGGTGGCCAATGTGCGCGCCGAGGCGGTCAGCGATCCCGATGCGATCCGCGCGCTGCTGATCGAACAGGTCACCGGTGTGGTGCGCTGGCGCGAAAGCGTGATCTGGATGGCCGCGCAGGGCGTCGATGCCTTCTGGGAAGTGGGCGCCGGGAAGGCGTTGTCGGGCATGGTCCGCCGCATCGCCAAGGAGGCCGAGACGCGGGCCGTGGGCACACCGGCCGATGTGACGGCTGCCGCCGCGGGATAAGGCCGAAAAGGGCCCGCCCGGGCCCGATGAGGTGGCACCACCTCGAGACGGAATTGAGCGCGCTCGGGAAGCGCCGGAGATGGGAGAGACGGACATGTTCGATCTGACGGGAAAATCGGCGCTGATTACCGGCGCCTCTGGTGGCATCGGAGGCGAGATCGCCCGTGCGCTGCACGGCGCCGGGGCCAATGTGGGCCTTTCGGGCACCCGCGAGGCGCCGCTTCAGGCGCTGGCCGAGGAGCTGGGCGAGCGCGCCTTCGTGCTGCCCTGCAACCTCTCGGATGCCGATGCCGTGGCCGCGCTGCCGAAACAGGCCGCGGAGGCGATGGGCGCCGTCGATATCCTCGTGAACAATGCGGGTATCACCCGCGACAACATCTTCATGCGGATGTCGGATGACGAATGGCAATCGGTGCTCGATGTAAATCTCACGGCGACCTTCAAACTCTGCAAGGGCGTGATGCGCGGCATGATGAAGGCGCGCTGGGGCCGGATCGTGAATATCTCGTCCATCGTGGGGGCCACCGGCAATCCCGGTCAGGCGAACTATGCCGCGGCCAAGGCAGGCATGGTCGGCATGTCCAAATCGCTGGCCTACGAGGTCGCCACGCGCAACATCACCGTCAACGCCGTGGCGCCGGGCTTCATCGAAACCGCGATGACAGAAAAGCTCAATGACGAGCAGAAAGGCCAGATCATGGGCCAGATCCCCATGGCGCGCATGGGCACGCCCGAGGAGATCGCAGCGGCGGTTCTCTACTTGTCGAGCCCGGAGGCGGGCTATGTCACGGGAACGACCCTGCACGTCAATGGCGGCATGGCGATGCTCTAAGAGTCGGCTTGACGCCGGGGCCGGAAACCGTTTGCCTCTGCCGGACGCTGTGGTAAGAGCGCAGCCAGTTTTGGAACCGGGACAACGATCCGGGCCTGACACCCTTCACCCCCGGGCAACCGGGGACATCGCCGCTTCGGGACGTTTCGGAGCGGCACATTGGGCCAAGGTGCCCGGACAACGATGAGGAAGTGACAATGAGCGACATCGAAGATCGCGTGCGCAAGATTGTGGTCGAGCATCTTGGCGTGGAAGAGGACAAAGTGGTCGAGAACGCATCGTTCATCGACGACCTGGGCGCAGACAGCCTCGACACCGTCGAGCTGGTCATGGCCTTCGAAGAGGAATTCGGTATCGAAATCCCCGACGACGCCGCCGAGACGATCCAGACCTTTGGCGATGCGGTGAAGTTCATCAAGGAAGCCGCGTAAGCGCCCTTGAACGCAACCGAATGATTGAAAACGGCGTCCCGCTCGGGGCGCCGTTTTTTCGTGGCACCACAAGGTCGAAATCGGGGTGGCGGACCGTGCGGGCCTACTCGGCGGCCGGGTCGGGCATGGAGCCGTTGCCGAGACGCCCGGGCATCTTGTCGGCCTTGGCCGCCCCGCGCTCGCCCATGCGTCGTTCGCGCTTCCCGGCGGTCGAATCGCGGCCCGTCTGATACTCCATCTCGGCATTCACCTCGGCGCCCAGAAGGATGATGAAGGCCGACAGCCACATCCAGGTCAGCAGGATGATGACCCCGCCAAGCGCGCCGTATGTCTCGTTGTAGCTCGCGAAATTCTTGGCGTAGATCGAGAAGCCGGTCGTGCCGATCATCCACAGAAACGTGGCCAGCACCGCGCCCGGCACCACCCAGCGCCATTTCGGCGGACGGCGCGAGGGCGCGTAGCGATAGAGAAACGACAGCCCGCCGATGGACATGAGGCCCAGAAGCAGGAATTGCGCGCCGAGGATCAGCGTCTCGACCTGGTAGGACAGGCCGACGAAAGCCAGCGCGGCGGGCGTGCCGATCATCATCGCCAGCGACACCAGAACGCCGAAGATCAGCACGGATGTCAGCACATAGGCGGTGAAGTTGAGCTTGAAAAAGCCCCGCTGCTCCCGCTCACCGTAGGCCACGTTGATGCCGGCCATCAGCGTCTTCACCCCGCGCGTGGCGCCGTAGACCGCCAGAAGCAGCGACAGGATCGACAGAAGACCCGTGGCGCTTTCGGACCCGCCTGTGACCTGGATCACCTGGTCCTGCAGGATGTCGGCCGCGTTTTCGGGCAGGAGGGCCGCAAGCTCATCAAGCTCTGCCGCCACATCCGTCGGATCGAGCGCGTAGCCCGCCACGGAAATCAGCGCGGTGACGGCGGGAAAGATCGCGAGAAGCCCGAAGAAGGCCACGCCCGCAGCAATCACCAGCACGTTGTCGGCGACCGTATCGCTGTAGACGCGTTTCAGGATCTGCCACCAGGCGCGGGCGGGCAGGTCCTGGGGCCGTGTGGCGTTGGAGCCGGGATAGCTGTCGTATTTGGTTTGCATGCTGCGTGTCATCTCGTCTGGGCACCGAAAAAGATAGCGCCACATGAGGATTTCACCACAATCCGCAGCAAATGCGACGAAAAAACCCCGGCACACGCAGTGCCGGGGCCAGTCATCGAGCGGAGCGGAGGGAACCGTCAGCCGTCGAAATTGATCTCTTCCATGATCCGCAGCGCGTCGGAGCGCAGGGCGGCAAGGTCCATCAGGTTCACGTCATCGGCGGTGAATTCACCCCAGGACGCGACCGTTTCGGAAACCTCTGCGCCGGGGCGCACGGGGTATTCGTAGTTCACCTCGGCGTAGATCTCCTGCGCGTCGGAGGAGGCCAGGAAGTCGAGGAATTTCTGCGCGTCCTCGCGGTTCGGTGCCGCTGCGGTCATCGATGCGCCGGAGACGTTCAGATGCGTGCCGCCATTCTCGAATTCCGGGAACAGCACGTTGACGCTTTCGGCCCAGGCGGTCTGCTCTTCGTCCTCGAGCATCTTGCCCATGTAATAGGTGTTGCCGAGCGAGATATCGCATTCGCCGGCCCAGATCGCGCGGACCTGCGCGCGGTCATTGCCCTGCGGCTTGCGTGCGAGGTTGTCCTTGAGGCCCTGTGCCCAGGTCTTCGCTTCCTCGTAGCCGTGGTGATGGATCATCGCGGAGACGAGGGCGAGGTTGTAGGGATGGGTGCCCGAACGGGTGCAGATGCGGCCTTCCCACTTGTCGGAGGCCAGATCCTCGTAGGTGGTGATCTCCGACGGATCGACGCGCTCTTTCGAGGCGTAGACGATGCGCGCACGGGTCGTCACGCCGAACCATTCATTGCCCGGATCGCGGAAGGCGGCGGGGATGTTGTCGACGAGAGCGGGGCTTTCCACCGCCTGCGTGACACCGGCCTCGACCGCCTGGCTGAGGCGCGCGATGTCCACGGTCATGATGATGTCGGCGGGGCTGCGGCTGCCCTCGGCCTGCAGGCGCTCGGTCAGGCCTTCGTCGAGGAAGACCACGTTGGTCTCGATCCCGGTCTCTTTGGTGAAGGCATCGGTGATCGGGGCGATCAGCTCAGGCTGGCGCTGCGAATAGATGTTGACCTCGGCCAGTGCGGGCGTGGCGGCGAGGATCGCGAGCGTGGCGGCGCCGAGAGGCGTGGAACGGACGGACATGATGTCTCCTGTTGGTCTTGCATTTGGTTCCGATGCCCTCGAAATGCCCGACCAATTTAGTCAGGTCAATACCCGACCAAAAAAATCGGAATAAAATTTTTGCCGCGAAGGCGCGTGCAGCAATGATCCGCCAAAGCGGGGCAAGGGGGTATTCGAACTGGAAATGGGGGTGGAATGCGCCGCTGCGCGCGTCTCAGCGGGACCGCGCGCTCAGCCCTGCGCCTTTTCACGCGCCTTGGCGGCATCCCAGAGCGCGTCCATCTCGGCGAGATCACTGTCCTCGGGTCGTTTGCCGCGCGTCTTGAGCTCGGCCTCGACTGCACCGAAGCGGCGGATGAACTTCTGGTTGGCGCTGCGCAGGGCCGCCTCGGGGTCAATCTTCATGTGGCGGGCGAGATTGGCTATGACGAAGAGAAGATCGCCGAACTCCTCCTCGATATGAGCGGGGTCCGTGGCCTCGCGCAGCTCCTGCGCTTCCTCGACGATCTTGTCGATCACCTGATCCGTCTCGGGCCAGTCGAAGCCCACGCGAGCCGCGCGGTTCTGCAGCTTCACCGCGCGGGTCAGGGCGGGCAGGCCCTTCGCGACGCCGTCAAGCACGCCCGTCTCGGCCCGGCCCGCGCGTTCGGCGGCCTTCACCGCCTCCCAGTCGCGGGTCTGCTGCTCTGCGCTTTTCGCGTTCGATTCGTCGCCGAAGACATGCGGGTGCCGGGCGACCATCTTGTCGGCGATGGCATTGGCCACGTCGTGAAAGTCGAACATGCCCCGGTCGGCGGCGATCTGGGCGTGAAAGACAGACTGGAACAGAAGATCACCGAGCTCGCCCTTCAGCTCGTCCCAGGCCTCGCGTTCGATGGCGTCGGCGACCTCGAAGGCCTCCTCGATCGTGTAGGGGGCGATGGTGGCGAAGGTCTGCTCCACATCCCAGGGACAGCCGCGCTCGGGATCGCGCAGGGCGGCCATGATCGCCAGAAGCCGTGGCATCCCGCCTTGCGGATCGTGGATCAGCGCGTCATCCATGGTGCAGTCCCCGTCAGTTCCTGTCCGAGGGATGGCCCAAGCCCTTCGAGGAGTCCAGTCTATGCCGCCCGTGAACCGTATCGCCGAATTCGCCCCCGAGATGACAGCCTGGCGGCGGCATCTGCATGCCCATCCCGAGCTGGGTCTCGATTGTCACGAGACCGCGGCCTTCGTGGCCGCACGGCTTCGGGAATTCGGCGTGGACGAGGTGCATGAGGGCATCGCGCGGACGGGCGTGGTCGCGATCATCGAGGGGCAGGGTCCGGGGCCGGTGACGGGCTTGCGCGCGGATATGGATGCGCTGCCCATGACCGAAGAGACGGGGGCGGAGCATGCCTCCACCGTGCCGGGCAAGATGCATGCCTGCGGTCATGACGGGCATACGGCGATGCTTCTGGGCGCCGCGCGCTACCTTGCCGAGACGCGCAACTTTTCGGGCCGGGTCGTGCTGCTGTTCCAGCCCGCCGAGGAAACCATCGGCGGCGCGCGGATCATGGTCGAGGAGGGCGTGATGGACCGCTTCGGCATCGAGGAAGTCTACGCCCTGCACAACTCGCCCGCCTTGCCCGAGGGCGCGTTCGCCACGCGGCCCGGTCCGATCATGGCGGCGGTGGACGATTTCACCATCACGCTGCGCGGCAAAGGCGGGCACGCAGCGCGTCCGCATACCTGCATCGATCCGATCCCGGCCGCGATGGGCCTTGGTCTTGCGATGCAGACGATCGCGTCGCGCAAGACGGACCCGATGGCGCAGATCGTGGTGTCGATCACGCAGATCCATGCGGGCTCCGCGATGAACGTGATCCCGGAGACGGCGATGATCGCGGGCACCGTGCGGACCTTCGATGCAGGCGTGCGCGACATGGCCGAAGCGCGCATCCGGGCGTTGGCCGAGGCGCATGCGGCAGGTGCGGAACTCGGCGTCGAGATCGATTACGACCGCTCCTACCCCGCGACGGTCAATCATGCCGAGCAGACTGCTTTCGCGGCCGACATCGCGCGCGAAATCTCGGGCGGGGACGCGGTCGATGCGGATGCGCCGCCGGTGATGGGGGCCGAGGATTTCTCCTACATGCTGGAAGCGCGGCCCGGCGCCTATCTGAAGCTGGGGCAGGGGCTTGGACCCGGCGTGCATCACCCGAAATTCGACTTCAACGACGAGGTGGCGCCGCTCGGGGCGTCGTTCTTCGTGAAGGTGATCGAGCGGCGGCACGCGCTGTCGCAGGTGGCCGCAGCGGAATAACGCGCCGTCCCGGCCATCATATTTCCGGCCCTTCACCTTTCAGAAAAACGCAAAAGCCGCGCGGTACAAACCGCGTCGCACGGGAAAAAGGACAAACCCCGCCATGGCGCTCGAAGATGCCAAGACCCAGATCGACCACGCCTTCACCCGCGACGACCCGCGCGGTTTGTCCTTCGAGAACGCCTTCGCCGGGGCCACGTCCTTCCTGCGGCGGCGCTATACCAAGGACCTCAAAGGGTATGATATCGCGGTGACGGGCATGCCCTTCGATCAGGCGGTGACGCACCGGCCGGGCTGCCGGTTCGGACCGCGCGCGATCCGCGAAGCCTCCAGCCTCCAGCCCTATGATCCGCCCTATGGCTGGGACGGGTTCGATCCGCTCTCGGAGTTCGCCATCGCCGATTACGGCGATCTGGCCTTCGACTACGCCAATGTGGCCGGGGTGCCCGCGCTGGCCGAGGCGCATATTGCAAGCATCCTCGATCAGGGTGCGGCGGCGCTGACGCTGGGCGGCGATCACTTCCTCACGCTGCCGATCCTGCGGGCGCATGCGGCCAAATACGGCCCGCTCGCGCTGGTGCAGTTCGATGCGCATTCCGACAGCTGGGTCGATGACGACCCCGACCGCATCGACCATGGTACATTCGTCTACAAGGCCGTGAAGGAAGGGCTGATCGATCCCGCGCGCTCCGTCGCGGTGGGTATCCGCACCACCAATCCCGACATGATGGGGGTGAGCTGCCTCGATGCGCGGTTCGTACATGAAAACGGACCGGCCGAGACCGCGAGGCGCGTCAAATCCATCGTCGGCGATGCGCCTGCCTACCTGACCTTCGATATCGATTGCCTCGATCCGGCCTTCGCGCCGGGCACGGGCACGCCTGTCTGGGGGGGATTGTCCTCGGGGCAGGCGGCGATCTGCCTGCGGGATCTCGCCGGTCTGAACGTCGTGGGCGGCGATGTGGTTGAGGTCAGCCCGCCATACGATACGACGGGGGCAACCGCCGTCGCCGGTGCACATGTGGCGATGGAGATATTATGTTTGTGGGGGTGGACCCGAAAACGCTGATCCGGCGTTGGGCTCACATCTTCCGATGAAAGGGCCGTTATCGTGCTGAAATTCGTGTTCTGGCTGATCATTCTGCTGATCATCGCGGGGCTGGCCTATATCCGCTTCGCGCCTTCCGATCCCGAGGTCTGGCATGTCGACCCGCAGGTCACCGCGGATCAGGACCTGGCCGGGGGCGTGCGCCGCCGAATCCCCGCGAGCGAGGGCATGCTGGCGGATCTCGACCGCATCATCCTGTCCACGCCGCGCACCGAATTGCTTGCGGGCAGCGTCGATGAGGGCCGCATCACCTATGTCACCCGGTCCCAGTGGATGGGTTTTCCGGATTACACCACCGTTCAGCAGGTCGAGGACCAGATCGAGCTTTATGCCCGTGCGCGGTTCGGTCAGTCGGATCTCGGTGTGAACAAGGCGCGTGTCGAAGGCTGGCTGGCGGAATTGCCCACGCCCGAGTGAGATCGCGCGCAGTATGAACGCCCGCGGGTCGGCTAGCCAGCTTCGGCGACGCTCATCATTGCCTGCGGTCGAGGCGTGCGGTTTGTCGGAAAGGCGCGCGGGTCCAGCGCGCTCGACATGCAGCCTTCGTTCAGCTCGCGCCACATCGGATTGTTCAGCGACATCTGGCATTGCGCGGTGAACACGCGTCCGTTGACATCGAGGCATATGATTTCGCCCAGCTCCACGCGGTCCCCTTCGGTATCGGTGCAATAGCACGGGATCGGGGCGCCGCCCGGCGTTGTCACGTCTGCCAAGGCGGGACCGCAGATGACGGCCAGAATGCAAGCCATGCGTTTCATTCCATCGATGCTAGGCGGCGCTTGCGCCTTCGATCAAGCCTTTCGTGACAGTCAGCGCCCCTTGACCGCGCCTCGGACCGGGGGCAAGACCCGAGGCATGATCCCTGAAGACCGCCTCGTCCAGCTTTCCCAACGGTTCGAATATCTCGAAGCTCGCATGGCCGAGGGCGGGGGCGACATTGCCGCCTTGGGCCGCGAATATGCCGAGTTGAAGCCCGTCGTGGATGTCATCACCGAATGGCGCGCGCTTGGCGACGAGATCGCGGAGGCCGAAGCCATGCTGAGCGATCCCGAAATGCGGGAAATGGCCGAGGACGAGTTGCAGACCCTGCGCGCGCGCCTGCCTGAGGTGGAGCATGCGTTGCAACTGGCGCTCCTGCCCAAGGATGCCGCGGATGCGCGGCCTGCCATCCTGGAAATCCGGCCCGGCACCGGCGGCGAGGAAGCGGCCCTTTTTGCAGGCGATCTCTTGCGCATGTATCAGCGGCACGCCGAGGCCAAGGGCTGGCGCGTGGAGATCATTGAGGAACAGGCCACGGAACTCGGCGGTATCAAGGAGGTGACTGCCCGGATCGAAGGGCAGGACGTCTTTGCGCGGCTGAAGTACGAATCGGGTGTGCATCGCGTGCAGCGGGTGCCTGCAACGGAGTCCGGCGGGCGCATCCATACCTCGGCCGCGACCGTCGCGGTTCTGCCCGAAGCCGAAGAGGTCGACATCGCCATCGACGCGAACGACATCCGGATCGACACGATGCGCGCCTCGGGCGCGGGCGGCCAGCACGTCAACACCACCGATTCGGCAGTGCGGATCACGCATATCCCCACGGGCATCGTGGTGACCTCGTCCGAGAAGTCGCAACACCGCAATCGCGAGATCGCGATGCAGGTCCTGCGCACGCGGCTCTTCGATGCCGAGCGCCAGAAGGCCGCGTCCGAACGCTCGGATCTGCGCCGGGCGCAGGTGGGCTCGGGCGACCGGTCAGAGCGCATCCGGACCTACAACTTCCAGCAGGGCCGCCTGACCGATCACCGCATCAACCTGACGCTCTACAAGCTCGATCAGGTCATGGCGGGCGATCTTGACGAGATCATCGACGCGCTCACGCAGGATGCGCAGGCCACAATGCTGGCCGAGATGGGCGCGTGACCACCGGATCGGTCCTTCTGGCCAGTGCCACGCGGCGGCTGTCCGAGGCGGGCATCCCTGATCCGGGGCGGGATGCGCGCAGGCTTCTGGCGCATGTGCTGAAAGTCCCGCCCGGTCGCCTGACACTCTTTCTGCCCGAGCCGGTCGCGCCGGATCTGAGCGTCATCTACAACGTCATGGTCGAGCGCAGGGCGGAGCGGGTGCCGGTGTCCCATCTGACGGGGCGGCGCATGTTCTATGGCCGCGAATTTCTCGTCACGAAAGATGTGCTGGACCCCCGGCCCGAAACCGAGACGCTGATCGAGGCGGCCTTGTCGGGCCCGGTGACCCGGTTTCTCGATCTCGGGACCGGCTCGGGCTGCATCGCGCTGACCTTGGCTGCGGAAGTGCCCGAAGCCACCGGTGTGGCGACGGATCTGTCGCGGGATGCGTTGGAAGTGGCGTTCTGGAATCGCAATACCTTCGGGCTGACGGATCGCGTGGCCTTTCTCGAAGGGCCTTGGTTCGCGCCGCTCGGGGATGGACAGCGGTTTGACCTGATCGTGTCGAACCCGCCCTATATTGCCGCAGCCGAGATGGCGGGTCTCGCGCCGGATGTACGCGATTACGAGCCGCGCATGGCGCTGACCGATGACGGCGACGGGCTGTCGGCCTATCGGGCCATCGCAGGCGGCGCCCTTTCGCATCTGAGTGCGGGTGGTCGTCTTCTGGTCGAGATCGGTCCGACGCAAGGCCCGGCAGTGGCGGGTTTCTTCCGCGATGCGGGCCTTGAGGGCGTGCGGGTGCTGCCCGATCTCGACGGGCGCGACCGCGCTGTTTCGGGCCACGCGCCTCTATGAGCACGGCGGGCTTCGCGCTCGTTCTGGCGGCGGCCTTCTGTCACGCAACCTGGAACCTCTTCGTCAAGCGGCTGAATGCGGGCGCGGAGCTTGTCTGGCTGTTCTCCCTCGTCTCGGTCGTGATCTACGCGCCGCTTGCAATCTGGCTGGCCTTTGGCTGGGAGACGTTCGCGCTCAGGGATCTTTGGTTCATCGCGGGGAGCACGGTGCTGCATCTGGGCTATTTCCTGCTTCTGCAGAAGGCCTACAGCGTGGGCGATCTGTCTGTCGTCTATCCCACGGCGCGGGCCACCGGGCCGGTCCTGTCGGGCAGTTTCGCCGTCCTTGTGCTGGGCGAGGCGCTGAGCGGTCAGATGGCGCTTGGCGCAGGCATCATCGTCGCGGGCGTCTTCATGCTGACGGGTGGGCGGCGCAGCCTTTCGGGCGGGGCGGGAGCAACGTCGCTGCTGTTCGGCATGGCGACGGGCGCGCTGATCGGCGCCTACACGGTCTGGGACGCCTATGCGGTGACCGCGATCCTGATCCCACCGCTGATACTGGAATATGCCTCGAACCTGTCGCGGCTTGTTCTGCTGACGCCCGTGGCATGGCTGCGACGCGCGCGTGTCGCGCGGCTCTGGCGCGAGGAACGGCTTGGCGTTCTGGTGATCGCGGTGCTGAGCCCGCTGGCGTACATCCTCGTGCTGATCGCGTTGCGCTTCACGCCCGTGGTCTACGTGGCGCCGCTGCGCGAGGTGTCCGTACTGCTCTCGGTGCTGGCTGGCAGCCTGATCCTGGGCGAGGGCGATCTGAAACGCCGCCTGATCTGGGCGATGGTGATCCTGACGGGCGTGAGCCTGCTGGCCACGTCCTGAAGCGGCGTAAATCCGCGAAAGTTGGGGGTTTTCGGCCTCAAAGCCATGTTTTCGAGCGAATTCGTCGCTTTTTCAGCGATCAGGACTTGTGAAACGCCGACAGCCATGTTTACTCAAGGCTACCGGGCATTGGCTCTGACGATCCTTTTCGTCGCGCCCGGTATCAAGCCAATACAGACGTGATCCGGTGAGGCGGGCGCAGCAAAGCGCCAGAGGATCGCGAACCACAGTCAAATACAGGACTGAAGCCGCGCTATGAGATCTTCCAAGTCACGGTCCCGGTCAAAGGGCAACCGCAACAGAAATACGATGGGCAACGTCGTCAATCGTGTTTTTGACAGCTCCGGCCCCGACGGCAAGGTGCGCGGGACGCCCCAGCAGATCATCGACAAATACAACCAGCTCGCCCGTGATGCGCAGCTTGGAAATGACCGGGTTGCTGCGGAAAACTTCCAGCAGCATTCCGAGCATTACCAGCGCATGCTCAGCGAAGCGCAGCGCGAGCAGGACCAGAAGCGCGAACAGCAGGAGCGGGAGAACCGCGAACGCCAGGCGCAACGCGACCGCGAGCGCAATGAGCGCGACGGCGACGACAACCGTCAGCAGGGTGGCCAGGATGGCAATGACGGTCAGCAGGGTCAGTCCCACCAGCCCCATTCCGATGCCAACGATCCGGGCCGCGCGCCCCAGCCGGAAATTGCCGCGCAGGGCGATGGCGGTCAGGGCGGCGGCAACGAAGGCGGCAATGGCAATGGCGGCGGCAACAACCGGCGTCGCCGGGGCAAGGCCTCCGGCGGTGAGGGCGGCAAGTCGGATGCCGACGTCGTCGACCTGAAATCGGATGAGGGCGACTCGCATCTGGTCGAGACCCCGGAGAACGCGGAAAAACCCAAGCCCAAGCGCAAGCCGCGCAAGAAGCCCGCGCCTGCAGCGGAAACGGCCACCGCGAACGACACGGGCGACACGCCCGAACCCGCGGCGCCTGCCGAGGATGCAGCGAATAACGGCTGATCCTGCCGGTTTTTGGATCATGAATTGAAAAGGCCGGTCGCGTGACCGGCCTTTTTCCATATCTGGCTTTCGTGGGATCGCTGCTGCCCGCTAGCCCGCCTTGCGCGCCGCCGCGACCGCGCGGGCCAAGGCGCAAAAGCCCTCAAGCGGGATCTGTTCGGCCCGCTCTGTCGGGGCGAGGCCTGCCTCGGCCAAGAGATCCTCGATCCCGGGATGCAGCCCCTTGAGGCTTGCCCGCAGCATCTTGCGCCGCTGGTTGAAGGCGCGCGCGACGACCTCTTCCAGCACCTTCGGATCGGCAGGATAACGCGGCGCGGGCAGGGCGGTCAGATGCACCACGGCCGAGGAAATCTTGGGGGGCGGCGTGAAGGCTCCGGGCGGCAGGGTCATGACGATCCGCGCCTCGCAGCGCCATTGCGCAAGGATCGCCAGCCGCCCATACGCCTTGGAGCCGGGCGCGGCCACGATCCGATCCGCCACTTCCTTCTGGAACATCAGCGTCAGGCTTTGCCAGAAGGGCGGCCATTCGGTGGGCGTCAGCCAGCGCACCAGCAATTCGGTGCCGATATTGTAGGGCAGGTTGGCAGCGACCGCGATGGGCGGCGTCAGATGCGCCAGCGGATCGACAGCGAGCGCATCGCCCTCGATCACGTTGAGCCTGCCGGGATAGGCCGCAGCGATCTCCTGCAGGGCAGGCAGGCAGCGGCTGTCCTTTTCGATGGCCAGCACGCGCCGCGCGCCCGAGGCGAGGAGACCGCGCGTCAGACCGCCCGGTCCCGGCCCGACTTCGAGCACGTCCATCCCCGTCAGATCCCCCGCGGCGCGCGCGATCTTGGCGGTGAGGTTGAGATCCAGCAGGAAGTTCTGACCGAGCGCCTTTTTGGCGCGCAGATCATGCGCCGCGATGACCTCGCGCAGCGGGGGCAGATCGTCGAGACCGCTCACGTTTGTTCATCCAACGGATGAGGTGCGGCGTTCAGGGCATTGTATCCAAATAAAAATAGCACGCCATGACCAGTGCCATCCGAACAGCCTGAGGCGCACAGCGTCTGCGCTTCACCTTTCCAAAAAAACGCATCCGCATCTGTGGTCCCGGGCACAGCGCTGGAGGAGTGAACGAGAATCGCCGCCCGCCTCATCCCTTGCCGCCCGCCATGCGCCAGGCCAGTCGCAGCGCCTCCACGGTCGAGGACGGGTTCGCCATCCCCTTGCCCGCGATGTCGAAGGCCGTGCCGTGATCGGGCGAGGTGCGGATGAAGGGCAGGCCCAGGGTCACGTTCACGCCGCGGTCGAAATCCAGCGTCTTGATCGGGATCAGCGCCTGGTCGTGATACATGGCGATGGCCACGTCATAGCGCGCACGCGCAGCACCATGGAACATCGTGTCGGCCGATAGCGGCCCCGCGATCTCCATGCCGCCCTTGCGCAGCTTGTCGAGCACGGGGGTGATGATCTCGATCTCCTCGCGTCCCATCTTGCCGCCTTCGCCCGCATGGGGGTTGAGACCGGCCACGGCGATGCGCGGTCGCGATATGCCGAACTGCGCGATCATCGCGTCATGGGTGATGCGGATGCGCTGTTCAAGAAGGTCGGGCGTCAGCGCGTCAGGCACCTCTGTCAGGGCGATATGGATGGTCGCGGGCACGACGCGCAGCCGGTCGGAGGCCAGCATCATCACGACCTCGTCCGCCTCGGCCAGATGGGCCAGGAACTCGGTGTGGCCGGGAAAGGCGAAGCCCGCACCATCGGCCAGGGCCTGCTTGTGGATCGGCAGGGTGCAAAGCGCGGAGGCCTTGCCGGTCGAAACCAGATGCACGCCGCGCTCGATGGAGGCGATCACGCCCCGCGCCTGCTCCGCCTGGGGGCGACCGGGCCGCCGTTTGCCGACCATCTCAAGGGGCAGGACCGGCAGGCCTTCGCGGGAGGCCGCGACCGCCTCATGGGGCTGTGTGATGGGCACGACGGGGGCCGAGCCCAGCGGCACATGCGCGGGATCGCCGATCAGGAAGAACGGCACATCCGCGCCTAGAATGCGCCAGGCGGCGGGTGCCAGTTCCGGACCGATCCCCGCAGGCTCCCCGCAGGACAGCGCGATAGGCGCGGGGCGCGCGTTCGACCCAGCCGTCATTCGGTGACGATATAGGCGTCGGCGCGCAGCTGAGCGAGGTAGCCTTCTGCCAGCGTGTTCAGGCGGCGGTTGCGCAGGCCCATGGCGAGATCTTCGCGGTCCTGACCCTCGGCCACCGCGCGCGTGCGCCCGCAGAGCATCAGCACCATGAGGTTGCCCGAGCGTGTCAGCGCGGTCGAGACCTCACCGCGATCGAGCTTCGACAGCTCGAAGGCGATGTCGGTGGGCAGCTCAGAGGGCGGCAGGCTCTCGCGTTGCAGGCGGCTTTCCGGCTGGCCCTTGGCGATGCCGTAAAGATCGTCACAGCGATCCGTGCGGCTGTCGATCACCCGTGCGCGGGCGAGGTTTTCGGGCGTGCGCCCGCCCGGCAGGTAATAGGCGGCATATTCGATCGCGGCATAGTCCGGCGCGGTATAGCCCGTCTCCTCGATGCCGCGCAGCTGAAAGAGCGCGATGGCATTGGGGATGGGCAGCGGATCGCTGACTTCGCCGGGAGAGAGGCCCAGAAGGATGGGGCGCAGCTGAGGCGGCAGCTCCGTCAGATCCTGCCAGGGCAGGCGGCCGCCGTTGCCGCGGCTCGCCGTCGCCGAGAATTGACGGGCGAAAGACGAAAATTCAGCCTCCGAGGTCGATTGCGCGATGCGGTTGGCGCGCGCGCGCACGGCTTCGGCCTGCGGCGGCGGGGCGGGCATGATGATCTCGGAGATCAGCACGCGCACGTTCGAGCCGTCCGCACCGCCCGAGAGCGCACGGTCGATCTCCGACTCGGAGGCATTGGCCCGGCCTGCGAAACGCTGCTGCACGAGGATGCGCCAGGAAAGACCCGCGCGAACGAAGTCGCGGAACGTCTCTTCGGCCACGCCGGCCTGGCCGAGCGCCTGGATGAATTCCTCGCGGCTGAGATTGGCGCGGCCCGCGAATTCCGCCTGCGCCTCGGCGAGATCCTCGGGCGAGGGGTCGATGCCCGCCCGGCGCGCGGCCTGAAGACGCAACCGGTCTTCGATCAGCGCCTCGCGGGCGGCCTCCTGCGGATTGCCGGGGGCATTGAGGAGCTGCAGCATCCGCGCACGCTGGTCGATCTCGTAATTGGTGATGACGGCGTCATTCACCCGGATCGCAGGCGCGAAGAGGTTCTGTGCTGCCGCCTGCGCGGGCGGCATCGCCGCCGTCAGCGCAACCAGCGCCAAGGCGCCGATTTTCGGGGTCAGGATGCGGTTCAGAAACTCGAGCATGTGCGGCGGTACTCCTTCGCGCTGCCGCCTGTGCTGAAGCCTTTCAGCAGGACGGTCAGGCCGATATCTGTGGATGGTTCGAGGTTAGTGGATGAGGCGAAGCGGCGCGAGACCGAAATCTCCGCCGAGACGCATTCGTTCTGCCAGGTCACGCCGAGGCCCGCCCGGTCGGAGCGGTTGTCGCCGAGGTCGTAGCGCCAGAACCCGTCGGCGGACCATTCGGGCGAGAAGATGTAGGAGCCGTCGACCGTCCATTCGGACTGGGTGTCGTCGCGATCCTCGTCGGGATCGGCGCGCAGAAGCAGGTAGGAGGCGCCAAGGTCCATGCGGTCCGTCTCCCAGGCCGCGCGCGCCTCGGCCTTGGTCCAGGCACGGTCGTCGAGGTCGATCAGCCCGCGGCCGGTGAAGAGGAACCCGTTGCGGGTCTCGAAATGCGACGCGACAAGGATATCGGACGTGGAAAAGCCAAGGCCGGAGGAGCGGGTGAAGGCCGTATCGTCATCTGCGCGCCAGACCTGACCCAGGGTCAGACCGGCCTGCCAGCCGATCGGATCGCGGTGATGCCAGCGCAGGCCGAGAGCTGTCACGCGGCCCCGCTCGCGCCGGTCGGTGGCGGGAAAGCGAGACAGGGACAGGAGGTTGCCCTCGTCGAATTCCTGGCGCGTGCTTTCGTCGGCGGCGGTGGTCGGACGCTCGCCACCGGACCAGGCGACCTGCGCCAGGGGCTCGATCAGCGTGGCACTGCCGCCCCGGCCACGACGCAGGAAGGGCCAGCGCAGCTCAAGGGCCGCGGCGGGGGTGACGATTGTGGCTTCCGGCTCCGAAAGGACGTCCTGTGCGATGCGGATATGATCCGCGCTGACCTGGGTCAGGACGCCAGCGCGCATGCCGGCCGGCAAGGTGTAGCGGTCGCGCCAGGACAGGGTGGCCGACAGGCGGCTCACATCGCGGCCATCGACGATGCTGTCAGCATCGCTGCCATCGGTATCGCGATCGGACGGACGGTAATGCGCGTGCGACTCGGTGGTCAGGCGCAACTCTCCGCCAATGGCTTTCGGGAAGAAGCGTTGTTCGACATCGACATCGACAATGGCCGACGGCTTCGTCTCGGTCGTGTCCTCGTCGCGCAGGGTCTCGTAATAGTCGATGCTGGCCGACAAGGCGCTGTCGCGCCGGTAGCGGCTGACGGTTGCGTAATTGCGCAGCCGGTCGGCGGAGGAGTAGCCATAAAGGTCGAGATAGGCCTCGTCGGAGACCGATTGCAGGCCAAAATCGAGCTTGAAGTCCCGCGGCAGGTCGAAGCTGCCATCCACGAAGGCATAGGCGCGTACCCCGTCAAACAGCGAGTCGCGGCTCGTGGCGGTATTCACTGTGATATTGCCGTAGCGGAAGGCGCGGCGATAGCGCAGCTCGAGCGTGGAGCTTTCGGTCGAGAGATACGGCGTGACGGTGATGTCCTGATGCGGGCCGAGCGGGATGAAATACGGCACCTTGATCCCGAACCCCAGAAGCGAGGAGGTGCGGAATTCCGGCGGCAGGAAGCCGCGCGCCCGTGCCAGCGTCGGGTCGGGAATGCGCAGGCGCGGGAAATACAGCACCGGCACATCGAGGACGTGGAAGGTGGCATTGTCGAAATAGATCTGCCGCTCTTCCTCGTCATGGATGACGCGGCCCGCCCGGATCTGCCAGAGCGGCGTGCGGTTGCGTCCGCAGACCTGGCAGGAGGTCACCGCCACCTTCGACAGCTGCGTATAGCGTCCGCCCAGCCGCCGGGCCTCGACCGCGGCCAGCTGCAGCTGTTCATCCAGCACGATGCGCGCGCCCGCCAGAATGCCGTTGCGAAACCCGTCATCGAGGGTGGCGGAGGTCGCGGTCAGAACATCACCATTGGCCTCCACGATGCGGATCGGACCGTCGAGCGAGAGGGTCCCGGCCTCCTGATCGAAGACGATGCGGTCGGCGGTCAGGCTGCGGCCCTGGTAGATCGCCTCGACATTGCCTTCGGCGATGAGGACGCTGTCGGCCTCCACATAGACGATATCGGCCACCAGTAGCGCTGTGTCGGGCGGCTCGGCCGCGGGGTTTGGCGGCGTTTGCGCGATGGCGGGCGCGGTAACGAGGCACAGCGTCATCAGGAAGGCGACAAGCAATCGGCGCATCTTCATCCGTCCTCCCTTTGCAACAAGAACCCGAGCGCCAGCAAAAGCGACGCGAAGGGTGGCACCCAGGCGGCCACCAATGGATCAAGCTGGCCGCTTTCGCCGAGGATTTGCGCGAAATTTCGGACATAGAACAGCCCGAAACCGATCAGGACCGCAGAAAGAACCGCAATTCCCGTGCGCGCGATGCGGGCATGCTCCATCGTGAAGGCCGCGGCCACCAGGATCAGCGACACGAGGAAGATCGGGCGTGCCAGCTCCATCTGGAACCAGACGGTGTGGCGGCGGGCGGAAAAGCCGGCCTGTTCCAGGTCCGAAATGAAGCGCGGCAGGTTCCAGATCGAGATCGCGGAGGGCTGGCCGAAGCGGTCGCGTATGCGCTCGCGCGTCAGGGTCGAGGGGATTTCGAGCGTGTCGTAATCGCGGGCATTGGCCTCTGCATTGACGCCGGGGCCCAGCGGCCAGGTCTTGACCGTTCTCAGAACCCAGGCGCCGTCGACGAGTTCGGCCTCGTCCGCCATGAGGCGGCGCACCGGTCCGATCTCGTCGCGATATTCGAGGAAGGAGACGTCATAAAGGCGCGTCGCGTCGGCATTGGCGCGGCTCGCGCGGATCACCGTCTGACCGGTCTCGTCGCCCTGGCGCAGCCACAGCCCGCCGGAGCCGATGGAGATGACGGAACGGCGGCCATCCTCGTAGAGCTCCTTCAACTCGCTATAGCGCAGCGAGGTCGCCGCCACGATCGGGTTCATTGCAGCGACGGCAATACCGCCCACGATCAGTGCCACGAGCATCGGGCCCACCAGAGACACGATGCCCGAGCGGCCCGCGGCCCGCGCGATCACCAGCTCCGAGGAGCGCGACAGCCCGAGAAAGAGCGCAATCGACGACAGGATCATGATCAGCGGCAGCATCTCGTAGAGAGAGCCGGGCAGGTTCAGCAGCGTCAACTGCACCAGCGCGCCGAAGGCCACGCCCTCGTCGTCGAACCGGCGGATCTGCTCCACAAGATCGAGGATGAAGACGAACGCGCCAAAGCCCCCGAAGATGCCCAGGAAGGTCATCAGGAAGCGCCGCGCGAAATAGACATGCAGGGTCATGCGGGCGCTCCGTTGGTATCGGCGGAGGCTTTCCCCGGTTTTCGGGGCCGGGCGGCGGAGCGCAACAGGAGCGCCGTCATCGAAAAGCCCACCACGCTTGGCACGAAGATGAGGAAGGCGGCGGGCACGGAATCCTCGGACGGGCCCTGCACGGCGCTTTCGAATACGTAGACCAGCACCACAAGCCCCACCGCGACGAACATCTGCCGGGTGACGCCGAAGCGCGAAAACTCACCCGTCAGAAGCGTTGCAAAACCGATGGAGGCCGCGACCATGGCCAGAAGCGGCTGCTGGATGCGCGAGAAGAGGGCGGCCAGAAGTTCCGCCGGGCGGTCGCCGGTGCGGGCCATGACACCGCTGAAATCGGTCAGCATCTCCAGCGATGTGGTGGATTCGAGCCGCTGGCGATCCGTGGTCGACCGGTCGATCAGGCTGGAGACGCTGTAGGTCAGATCTGCAAACGTCGTCGTGGACAGGCGGCCCGTTTCGAGATCGAGCGTCTGGGCCAGCCCGCTCATCATCACGATATTGGCCTCTTCGGGCGTGTCGCCGACGACGAAGGCGCGCTCTGCGGTATAGGTGACCTCGCGCCCGGTCTGGCGGCGGTCGGACAGAAAGATATCGCGCAACTCGCCGGTGTCGGTGATGTCGCGGATGTAGAAGGTCAGATCCGAGGACGGGCTGAGAAAGACGCCTTCGCGCAGAAGCCGGGCGGAGGCTGCGTTCGATATCTCGGCCTCGCGCAGACGCAGCTGTTCAAGACTTTGCGGCACCAGAAGGTGGGTGAGGATCATCATCATCGTGGCGACCACCGCGCCGAAATAGATCACCGGACGGGCCAGCCGCCAGGGCGAGTAGCCGGTGGCCTGCACCACCGTCAGCTCCGAATCCGAGATCAGCCGCTGGGTGAGGTAGAGCGCTGCCACGAAGGCCGAAAGCGGCAGAACCCGGGCGATGGTGCCGGGCAGGGACAGGGCGGTGAATTCCAGGAAAACGCCCGCGGAATGGCCGTCCGAGATCAGCTGCTCGAACAGGATCACGGCCTGGTTGACCCAGTAGACCGAAACCAGGACCAGCGCGAAGAAGCCAAACAGCACCATGAGGCGCGACAGCAGGTATCTGTCGAATTTCGCCACCGATCCCCCAGATCGTTTCTGTCGTTTTGCGCGACCCTAGCCCATCGGATCGGGGCGCGAAAGGTGCCTCTGGCCAAGGGGGCGTGTGGCCGCTACCTCTGGGGCAAACGGATTTCAGACAGGAGAATGGCATGACCGAATTGCGCGGGATCACGGTAGAGCAGACCGATCTCGAAAGCCTGGCCGATGCGGAGGGCCGCGTCGCGGTCTGCGTCAGCCCCGATGGCAAGATGAGCCCCGGCGCGCGGCGCCTCAATCGTCTGTCCAAGGGCGCCGTGAAGCGCGCGGTGGAGAGCGCGGCCTTCGAGAAGGCGAAAGCGGGCGATGTCCTGTCGCTGGCCTACCCGGCGGGCATGGCGGCCGAGGCGATCAATCTGGTCAAGCTCGCGCGCGCGCCGGGTCAGGAAGAGGCGCGCCGCGCCGGCGCCGCACTCGCGAAATCCTCCCGCAGCGCGGTGGTTCTGTTGGCAGAGACGACGAAGCGCGCTGCCGATATCGCGCTTGGGCTCGTGCTGCGGTCCTACGCGTTCAGCGACCACAAATCCGACAAGGGCGAGGCTTACGCGCCGGTCACGCTGATGGTGTCGAAGCCCGACGAGGTGAGCGCGGAGGTCGAGACCGCGCTGGCCGTCGCGGGCGGCGTCGTCTTCACCCGCGATCTGGTTTCCGAACCCGCGAATGTGCTGACCACGACCGAGTTCGCCAACCGCCTCAAGGATCTCGAGGCGCTCGGCGTCGAGGTCGAAGTGGTCGAGGAAGACCGCATGGCCGAGCTCGGCATGAATGCGCTCCTGTGCGTCAGCCAAGGCTCCGAGACGCCCGCGAAGATGGTCATCATGCGCTGGAAGGGCGGCGCGGAGGGCGAGGCGCCACTGGCCTTGGTGGGCAAGGGCGTGGTATTCGACACGGGCGGCATCTCGCTGAAACCGGCCGCGGGCATGGAAGACATGACCATGGATATGGGCGGTGCCGGCGTTGTCGCGGGCGTCATGAAGGCGCTGGCCGCGCGCAAGGCCCGTGCGAACGTGACGGCCCTTGTGGGCCTCGTGGAGAACATGCCCGACGGGCGCGCGACCCGGCCCGGCGATATCGTGACCTCCATGAAGGGCGACACGATCGAGGTGATCAACACCGATGCCGAGGGGCGGCTCGTTCTGGCGGATGTGCTCTGGTATGCGCAGGAGCATGAAAACCCCGCCGCGATGGTCGATCTGGCCACGCTGACCGGCGCCTGCATCATCGCCCTCGGGCACGAGAATGCGGGCTATTTCGCCAATGACGACGATTTCCATCGCGCCTTCGAGAAGGCCGCCGCTGCCGAGGGCGAGGGTGCCTGGCGCCTGCCGTTTGGCGCGGGCTACGCCAAGCAGATCGAGACGCCGCTCGCGGATATCAAGAACACCGGCGGCCGACCCGCAGGCACGATCACCGCAGCCGAGTTCCTCAAGGTCTTCGTGAAGGACGAGGTGCCGTGGATCCATATCGACATCGCGGGCGTCGCCAAGGTGGCAAAGGACACGCCGCTGGCACCCAAGGGCGCGACGGGCTGGGGCGTGATGGCGCTGAACCGGCTGGTTGCGGATCGGTTCGAAACGGAGTGATCCCGTGGGCGCGGCCTATTTCTACCACCTGACCCGTCGTCCGCTCGAGGAGACGTTGCCCACGCTCCTCGAGAAGGCGCGCGGGGCCGGGTGGCGTGTGGCCGTGCGCGGCGCGGATGCGGCCCGGCTCGACTGGCTGGACGAAAAGCTTTGGCTCGGGCCTGAGGAGGGGTTTCTGCCCCATGGACGCGCGGGCGGGCCGCATGACGCGGCCCAGCCCATATTGCTGACCACGGAAGCCCGGGCGGCCAATGCGCCCGATTGCGTCATGGCAATCGACGGGGCGGAGGTGGCCGCAGACGAGGTGCAGGCGCTGGCGCGGGTCTGCGTGCTCTTTGACGGCAATGATCCGTCGGCGGTTCAATCGGCGCGGGTGCAGTGGAAGGCGCTGACCGATGCGGGCTGTTCGGCGCAATACTGGTCCGAGGAATCGGGCCGCTGGGAGATGAAGGCCGAAAGATAACAGGCTGATTTTTATTAAAAATCAGATGCGTCGAGGGGGTTTGCATTTTCTTAATTTAAGAAAATGATCCCGTGGCAGGCGTCAGCGCGTCAGGATCAGCTGTCTGTCCGCGATTTCGATCTTCGCATAGCGTTGCAGATAGCTCATGCCCAGCAAAGACTGACCGAGCGCCCCTTCGTTTACGTAAGCGCGCACATTCCGGTCGGTGAAGGGACCAAGCGCCACATTGTCGAGCGTCACGGGCGCGGTCCGCACGATCCCATTCGCCGTCTGTGCCGTGCTGATATAATCGAGCGTGTCTGGCGCGAGGCCGATCCGTTCGGCATCCTCGGCGCTGAGGACCGTTCCCGTGGCGCCGGTATCCACCAGGAAGGAGACGGGCGTTCCGTTCACATCGAGCCGGGCGTGATAATGCCCGTCTGCCTGGAGCGGCAGCACGATCCTGCCCTCGCCTTGCATGACCTGCTGCTGCGGGGCGACCGTGCTCCGGATATCATCCCAAAGCCCGATCACCGCGATCACGCCGACAAAGATGAAGCCCCAGGCCGCCAGCGCCTTGACCTTCGTGCCGAGCCCCGCGCGATCCTGCACGAAGAACCAGAAGATCAGGACCGCGCCCAGAAGAACGAGATAGCCCAGCTGTCCGTAGGAAATGTTGTCCATGTCCGGGAGATAGGCATCCGGATGCGGCTTGGGAAGAGATCAGAGCGTGGGCGTGCCGAAGCCGAACGCCAACAGCCCGTCCGCCACGAATTGCACCGACAGCGCGGCCAGTAGCAGACCCAGAAGGCGGGTGATCACGGTGATGCCGATCTTGCCGAGCGCGCGCTCGATCCAGCCGGAGATGAGCAACAGGACGAGCGCGATCAGCAGAACCCCGAACAAAACGCCCATGATCGTGGCCATCGCCTCGGCGCTGGCGGCCTCGCTTGTCAGCAGAATGACCGAGGTGATCGCCCCCGGCCCCGACAGGAGAGGAATGGCCAGCGGAAAGACCGACGGGTCGGGCATGTCCTCTTCGGCCTCGCTGGCCTGATCGTTACGGCGCTTCGTGCGGCGTTCGAACAGCATGTCGAGCGCGGTCAGGAACAGCAAAAGCCCGCCCGCGATGCGGAAGGCGGGCATGGTGATCCCGACAAAGCCCAGAACCGCCTCGCCGGCGAAGGCAAAAAGGCTGAGGATCGCGGCGGCGACGAGGCAGGCGCGCAGAGCGATGGCGCGCTTCAGGCGCGCCGACATCCCGCGGGTGAGAGCGATGAAGACCGGGGTGGTGCCGATCGGATCGATGACCACGAACAGCGTCGTGAGCGTGGTGATGATGAGCGCGATATCCATGGGCGCGGCCTAATCCGGGTGCCGCGTCGCGGCAAGAGGTTTCGACGCCAGGGCTGGGCGTTCGGGGTGTTTGGTTTCGCAGGGTGCGGACTGCGCGCGTTTCCTAGCAGGCAGGCGCACAAATCCGGTGGCAGCGCGAGCGGGAAGCGGCGTGTTTGCGTTTTATTGGAAAGGTGAAGCAGGGCTGGCGCACCAAGGGTGGCATGGCCTGCGCTTTCGTGAGGGTGCGGGGTCCGCAGGGCGCGCGGCAAGGCGCGGTTGAACGACGGGGCGCCTGGCCTTGCCTTGGGGCCGGGGGCCCGAGCGCCGGGGAGGTGTCAGGCCGCCTCGGCAGCGTCGAGCTTCTCCTGCGCCTGCATCCAAAGCGCTTCGGCCTTTTCCAGCCCTTCCATCACCTCGGCATATTTCTTGTTCCAGGTGGCGAGCTGATGTTTCTGGGCGTCCTCGTAGAGCGCGGGATCGGCGAGTTTCTTGGCCAGTTTCTCGCGCATCTCCTCGATCTTCTGAACCCGCGCTTCGCATTTGCGGACGTCCGAGCGCAGGGCGAGGATCGCATCCCGAGAGGGTTTCGGAGCCTTCGGGGCCTCGGCCTTGCGCGGCTTCTGCGCGGGTTTGTCGGGCTCCAGAAGCGTGCGGCGGTAGGCGTCGAGATCCTGATCGTAGGGTTTGACCGTGCCGTCCTTCACGATCCAGAGCCGGTCGGCCACGAGGCTGAGAAGATGCATGTCGTGGCTGACGAGGATCACCGCGCCGGTATAGGCATTGAGCGCCTCCATCAGCGCTTCGCGGCTTTCGATATCGAGGTGGTTCGTCGGCTCGTCGAGAATGAGCATATGCGGCGCATCGAGCGTGGCCAGCAGGAGCGACAGCCGCGCTTTCTGGCCGCCCGAAAGGCGCCCCACGGCGGTTTCGGCCTGAGCGGCCAGCAGCCCGAACCCCGCCAGGCGCGCGCGCAGCTTCGAGGGATGCTCACCTGGGCGTTCGCGCTGGAGGTGCTGCAGCGGGGTTTCGTCCACGTGCAGCTCATCGACCTGGTGCTGGGCGAAGTAGCCGACGCGCAGTTTCGAGGCCTGCGTGCGCTTGCCGGTAAAGAGCGGCAGCCGCTCGGAGAGCAGTTTCGACAGGGTCGACTTGCCCTCGCCGTTGCGGCCCAGAAGCGCGATGCGGTCGTCCTGGTCGATCCGAAGATCGAGCCGCGACAGGATCGTCGTGTCGCCATAGCCCGTGGCCCCGCCTTCGATATGCACGATGGGCGGCGACAGCTCTTCGGGTTCGGGGAAGGTGAAGACCTGCGTTGCGGCATCCTCGGGCAGGCGGATCGTGTCCATCTTCTCGATCATCTTGACGCGGCTCTGCGCCTGCTTGGCCTTGGAGGCCTTGGCCTTGAAGCGGTCGACGAAGCTTTGCAGATGCGCGCGGCGGGCGTCCTGCTTCTTGGCCTGCGCCATCAGGTTGGCGCGTTTTTCGGCCCGCTGGCGGGCGAACTGGTCATAGGGGCCCTGATAGAAGGTCAGCTGCTTTTCCGACAGGTGCAAGATGCCGCCTACTGCGCGGTTCAGAAGACCGCGGTCGTGGCTGATGACGATGACGGTGTGCGGATAGCGCGCGAGATAGCTTTCAAGCCAGAGCGCACCTTCGAGATCGAGATAGTTCGTCGGCTCGTCGAGCAGGAGAAGGTCAGGCTCGGCGAAGAGCACGCCCGCCAGCGCCACGCGCATCCGCCAACCGCCCGAGAAGGCCGAACAGGGCATGTGCTGCTGCGGCTCGTCAAAGCCGAGACCCTTCAGGATCGCGGCGGCGCGGCCCTCGGCGGACCAGGCATCGATATCGGCAAGACGGGCCTGCACCTCGGCGATGCGGTGGGCATCGGTCGCGGTTTCCGCCTCTTCCATCAGCGCGGCGCGTTCGGTATCGGCCTGCAGCACGGTCTCGAGAAGCGATGTCTCCGAGGAAGGCACTTCCTGCGCCACACCGCCCACGCGGGCCCCGCGGGGCAGGGTGATCTCGCCGCCATCGAGGGTCAGCTCGCCCCGGATCAGCTTGAACAGCGTGGTCTTGCCCGTGCCATTGGCGCCGACAAGGCCCACCTTGTGGCCTTCGGGGATCATCGCGGAGGCTTCCTGCAGGAGCGGGCGGCCTTCCACGGAATAGGAGATGTCCTGAATATTCAGCATGGCGGCGCGATAGCAGAGCGCGGGCACCGCGAAAAGGCGCGAATGGCAGGCTGAAACCTGGGCGTGATCGGCGCGGCGCATGGATCAATCCACCAAGCCCGCGCTTCGCATGTTTTCAACCCGACGAGGCCGTGATATGCGCGCCGCCAGTTACATTCCGGGACGGCCATCCGCCCTCCCGCCAGAGCAAGAGGCTAGACATGGCAACCGAACGCACGCTTTCGATCATCAAACCCGACGCGACCAAGCGCAACCTCACCGGCAAGATCAATGCCAAGTTCGAGGAAGCGGGTCTGACCATCGTGGCGCAGAAGCGCATCCAGCTGACCAAGGCGCAGGCCGGCGAGTTCTACAAGGTGCACGCAGAGCGTCCCTTCTATGACGAGCTGTGCGAATTCATGGCCTCCGCACCGGTCGTGGTGCAGGTGCTCGAAGGGGAAGGCGCCATCGCCAAGAACCGCGAAGTCATGGGCGCCACGAACCCCGCCGATGCCGAAGCGGGCACCATCCGCGCCGAGTTCGCCGAGTCGGTCGGTGAGAACTCCGTGCACGGCTCCGACGCGCCCGAGACCGCCAAGGAAGAGATCTCCTACTTCTTCGCAGGGCTCGAAATCGTCGGCTGATCGCGCGGCGACAGTTTGAAATAGGAAAGGGCACCGAAATTCGGTGCCCTTTTTCTTTGCTCAGCTATTGCGCGTGGTTTCAGGCCACGGGCGCGGTCCCTGCGGGGGCGCCGTGCCGGGCTTCGATATGCTCCCGCAACAGGCGTGCATTCTTCGAGTTGGACTTGAAGCCCACGTCGAAGATATCGCCCGCAAACGGCACGAGGCCGACCAGCCAGTCGATGACGATATTCCAGATCATCTTCACCAGAAGCGATGTGGGCACGCCCATGCGCCGCGCGGTGGCCACAATATAGGCGGCGGGCAACAGGGCCACCGTGTCGCCGATACCGGGAATGAGTCCGATCAGCGAATCCCAGCCAAAGCGGATGCGCGTGCCGGGCAGGCGGAAGGCGCGGTCCATCGTCCGCGCCAGCCGCTCTATCCGGTCGACCCGGTCGAAATCACCTTGTCGGTCGGGCAGGCTCATGCGGTGCGCGGACCGGTCTTTGCGATGATCCAGACGGCATGCACGATGCCGGGGATATAGCCCAGGAGCGTCAGCAGGATGTTGAGCCAGAAATGCTTGCCGAGGCCGACCTGAAGGAAGACGCCGAGCGGCGGCAGGATGACGGCGAAAATGATGCGAATGAGGTCCATGTCATAGCCTTTCATGCCAAATGCGTTGCTGACATAACGTGGCTGTGAGCGGGCTAGTTCCGATCTTCCGTAGATCTGCGCGGACGGGTGCCCATCGCGTCAAGCGCATCGGAGAGGTCAGATGGCAACCCGTCCGCATCCGCGCGGGGGGCGGCCATCAGCGCATCGAACCGTTTGCGGAAGGCAGCCTTCTCATCGCCCTTGAGGTCATTCCAGGGTCGGCCCTGCAATGCCATGTGCAGCGCGTAATAGCCGATGAAATGGGGCCGCGTTCCTGCGGCGACCATGCGCCTGTAAGCCTCGTCGCCGCCCAAGGCGCGCAAAGCCGCGGCGCTGTCAATGCCCGCGCGAGCACAGGCCGTCTCCATCGCTGCCCCGAGACCGCGGATCGAGGAGACGGGCGCGCTCATGCCAGCGCTGTGGCCTCGGCGGCAAACTCCGCCAGCCGGACGAGGGCGGCCTCGAATGCCGCATCCTCCACCGTCATGGCCACGCGGACATGGCCCGCAGCCGCCGCGCCGAAGCTTTCTCCGGGCATCACCGCAATCCCGGCCTCATCCAGAAGCCGCGTCGCGAAATCGGTGCCGGACATGCCCGTAGGACGGATATCGAGCATGAGATACATCGCCCCCTGCGCGGGCAGCAGCGTAAGAGCGGGCGCGTCTGCCAGGACCCGCTCGGCGATGGCACGGCGGCGGGAGAAGGGCGCTGAGACCTCGGTCTCGAGCGTGTCGCCTGCGCGCAGCGCGAAAAGCGCCGCATCCTGGATGAAGCCCGGAACCCCGTAGGTCGTGACCGTCGCCAGATCGATGAGATGCGCGATGGCGGCTTCCGGCCCGATCATCCAGCCCAGCCGCGCCCCGGTCATGGCATGGCCCTTGGACATAGAGCCGATGACCAGCGTGCGCTCCGCCATGCCGGGCAGGGCGCGCGGGCTGAGATGCGTGCCCTGCCAGATCTGACCCTCATAGACCTCGTCCGACAGGATCCAGAGGTCGCGGGCCCGGGCCACCTCGGCGATGCCCTCGAGCGTGGCGCGGGGATAGACCGCGCCGGTGGGATTGTTCGGCGTGTTGATCAGGAGGGAGCGCGCGCCGGTCTCGGCGGCGGCGGCGTCCAGATCGGCGGGATCGGGCAGGAAGCCCGCCTCGGACCGCGTCTCAACGGGCACGGCACGGGCGGAGGCGGCGCGGATCGTGCCGGGATAGGTCACGTAGAAGGGATCAACATAAAGCGCCGCATCGCCCGGCGCGCAGACCAGCATATGCGCCGCGAAAAGCCCCGCCTGGGCGCCCGGCGTGACCAGTACGTTCTCGGGGCCTGTGGCGACACCCGTCCGCGTCTGCACCCGGTCGGCAATGGCCGCTCGCAGCCCGTCCGTTCCGGGCACGGCGGCGTAGCCCGTATGCCCGCCGCGCGCCGAGCGGTGCATCGCGTCGAGGATGGCGGGATCGGTGCCGATGTCATGCTCGCCGATGGTCAGTTCGGTCACCGCCTCGCCCGATGCGGCCATGGCGCGGGCTCGGTAGAACACCTCCCACCCATCGGAGCCGCCTGCGTTCATCTGTGTAATGCGAGGGGCGATCTGTGGCATGGGCTCTCCGGTCATCTGCGTGTCCGGGCCGTAATGCCCCGCCGCGCCGCGCGGGACAACACCCGAGAGACTTGCCAAAACGCGTCCGCGCGGTTACGCCCCTCGCATGAGCACGGCACGCATCACCCCCTGTTGCATTATCCGCTGAACTTCCGGCGGGCCGTCTTTTCCTTTCCCAGAACATGACGCGACCTGGACCCGCCCCACGGCACGACGGGATCCAAAGGCTTGAGGCACGTATGGAACTGAGTTTCACCAACACCAAGACGCGGCGGAAAGAGCCGTTCACGCCGATCGATCCCGACAATGTGCGGATGTATGTCTGCGGGCCCACGGTCTATGACCGGGCGCATCTGGGCAATGCGCGGCCCGTGATCGTGTTCGATCTGCTCTACCGGCTGTTGCGGCATGTCTACGGGGAGGAACACGTCACATACGTGCGCAACTTCACTGACGTCGACGACAAGATCAACGCAAGGGCCGCCGAGAGCGGACGCTCGATCGGGGAGATCACCGAGGAGACGATTGGCTGGTATCTCGACGATATGGGCGCAGTCGGCGCGCTCGAGCCCACGCATATGCCGCGCGCGACGAGGTACATTCCCGAGATGGTCGCGATGGTCGAGGACCTGATCGCCAAGGGTCACGCCTATGCGGCCGAGGGCCATGTGCTCTTCGCGGTGGAGAGTTATGAGGATTACGGCAAATTGTCTGGCCGCGCGGTCGAGGACATGATCGCAGGCGCGCGGGTCGAAGTGGCGCCCTACAAGCGCAACCCGATGGATTTCGTGTTGTGGAAGCCGTCGGAGGAGGGGCTGCCGGGATGGGAGAGCCCTTGGGGGCGGGGGCGTCCGGGCTGGCATATCGAATGCTCGGCCATGGCGGATGCACTTCTTGGGGCGGAGTTCGACATCCACGGCGGCGGCAATGACCTGATGTTCCCGCACCACGAGAACGAGATCGCGCAAAGCTGCTGCGCGCATGAAGGCGGCGGATTTGCACGGGTGTGGCTGCACAACGAGATGCTGCAGGTCGAGGGCAAGAAGATGTCCAAGTCGTTGGGCAACTTTTTCACCGTGCGAGACCTGCTCGATCAGGGCGTGCCGGGCGAGGTGATCCGCTTCGTGATGCTGTCCACCCATTACCGCAAGCCGATGGATTGGACCGATGTGAAGCGCCGCGAGGCGGAGGCGACGCTTCGAAAGTGGCGGGCGATGTGCGACGGTATCGAGGCCGGCACGGTCCCGGATGGGGTGGTGTCGGCGCTGGCGGATGATCTCAACTCTGCAGGGGCGCTCACCATCCTGCGGCAGGCGGCGAATGACGGTGATGCGGCTGCGCTGAAGGCCGGTGCGCAAATGATGGGGCTGTTGACGGACGCCCTGGGCGGTTGGGACGCCGCCCCGGAGGCTGATTTGTCGAGTTTGGAAATGTCGCTCACCAATGCGCGGGCTGCGGCGATGGAGACCAAGGATTTCACCGAGGTGGACCGGCTCAAGTCGGCGCTTGTCGCGGCGGGCGTCGAGGTGCGCATGTCGAAGGCGGGGGTGGAACTGGTGGCGGGGCCGGATTTCGATGCGGGCAAGCTCGATGGGATCGTTTGAGTTAGCGTTCGTAGGAGGAAGCCCGTTGACGCGAAGTCGACATGTAGGGTGGGTGAAAACCCACCATGTAAGGGAGAAGACGTAATGCGCGTGACGGTGGATATGTGCAGCGCCCGGCCCCCGCGGGGCGGGGTCGGGCTGCGCGATTTCGGACCCCAAAGCATTGACGGGTCGGCGGCAGAGACGACTTCGCCAGAAGCGCCCGCCCCGTGGGGGGGCGGGTCGGGCGCTGTCTCGATTGCGGGCAATCGAGACATTGTTGCGCGTGCGTCGAACCAAGAGATGTCATCGTCGGGCTTGACCCGACGACCTCGCAACGCAGCGAAAGCCAAGGATGATCATCTCCTCGGGTCAAGTCCGAGGATGACCGCTTTCCGTTCGACCTGGCGCGCCATCCTGCCGGAGGTCCGCCCATGACCGACCGCCTCTACCTCTACGACACCACGCTGCGCGACGGGCAGCAGACGCAGGGCGTGCAATTCTCCACGCCAGAGAAGCTGAAGATCGCAGGCGCGCTCGACGCGCTCGGGCTCGATTACATCGAGGGCGGCTGGCCCGGCGCCAACCCCACCGACAGCGCATTCTTCGAGGCCGCCGAGACCAAAGGCGCCACGATGACCGCCTTCGGCATGACGAAGCGCGCGGGCCGCTCGGCGGAGAATGACGACGTGCTGGCCGCCGTGCTCAACGCCGGCACCAAGGCGGTTTGTCTCGTCGGCAAGAGCCACGATTACCACGTCGAAACCGCACTCGGCATCACGCGCGAAGAAAACCTCGACAACATCCGCGCCTCCATCGCCCATTGCGTGGCGGAAGGGCGCGAGGCGCTCTTTGATGCGGAGCATTTCTTCGACGGATATGCCTCCGATCCCGGCTATGCGCGTTCCTGTCTTGAGGCCGCTCTTGAAGGGGGCGCGCGCTGGGTTGTGCTCTGCGATACCAATGGCGGCACGCTGCCCCTGGCGATCGGCGATGTCGTGGCGGACCTGATCGCGCAGGGCATCCCCGGCGACCGGCTGGGCATCCACACCCATAACGACACCGAAACGGCGGTGGCCGGATCGCTCGCGGCCGTCGATGCGGGCGCGCGGCAGATCCAGGGCACGCTGAACGGGCTGGGCGAGCGCTGCGGCAACGCGAACCTCGTCTCGCTTCTGCCCACGCTTCTGTTGAAGGCGCCCTATGCCGACAGCCTCGAGACAAGCGTCAGCCGCGACGCGCTCAAGGATCTCACGCGGATCAGCCGGATGCTGGATGATGTGCTTAATCGCGTGCCGATGAAGCAGCTGCCCTATGTGGGCTCCTCGGCCTTTGCGCATAAGGCGGGGCTGCATGCCTCGGCGGTGATCAAGGCACCGGACCTCTATGAGCATGTCGATCCCGGCGCGGTGGGCAATGCGCGGATCGTGCCGATGTCGAACCAGGCCGGGCGGTCGAACCTGAAGCGGCGTCTGGCCGAGGCGGGGATCGAGGTGGCCGAGGACGACCCGCGGCTGGCGCGCATTCTCGACCGGGTGAAAGAGCGCGAGGATGAGGGCTATGCCTATGACACGGCACAGGCTTCCTTCGAGCTTCTGGCGCGCGAGGAGCTTGGGCTGATGCCGCAATTCTTCGAGGTCAAGCGCTACCGCGTCTCCGTCGAGCGGCGGAAGAACAAGCGCAACCGCATGGTGTCCTTGTCCGAAGCGGTCGTGGTGGTGAAGGTCGATGGCGAGAAGAAACTGTCGGTCAGCGAGTCGATGGACGAGACCGGATCGGATCGCGGCCCCGTCAACGCGCTGTCGAAAGCGCTCGCGAAGGATCTCGGGCGCTACCAGGAGATGATTGAGGATATGCGCCTCATCGACTTCAAGGTGCGGATCACTCAAGGCGGGACCGAGGCCGTGACCCGCGTGATCATCGACAGCGCGGACGGGCAGGGGCGGCGCTGGTCCACGGTGGGCGTGTCGGCGAATATCGTCGACGCCTCCTTCTCGGCGCTCATCGACGCGGTGAACTGGAAGCTCTGTCGCGACGTGGCGGATGCGCCTTCCCGCGCGGCGATCCCGGCCTAGCTGGGCCGTCATGGAATTTGATGATGATCTGATCGCCTGCGCCGCGCTGGTGGAGCGGGGCGACCCCGCCCGTTTCCGCGCTGTCATGGCCGCGCCGGTGCCCGCCCGCGCTCGGCTTTTCCCGATCTATGCCTTCAACCTCGAAGTGGCGCGCGCGCCCTGGGTGACCTCGGAAGCGATGATCGGCGAGATGCGCCTGCAATGGTGGCGCGACGCGCTGGCCGAGATCGCGGCAGGCGGCATGGTGCGGCGGCACGAGGTGGTCACGCCGCTCGCCCTGTCGCTGGCACCGGGCATGGCCGAGCGGCTGGATCTGTCCGTGGGGGCGCGGCGCTGGGATCTCTATCGCGACGCCTTCGAGGATCAGGCGCATCTGGAGCGATATATCGAGGAGACGGGCGGATTGCTTCTGGAAGCCGCTGCCTCGGCGCTGGGATTCGTGGATGGCGCCGTGGCGCGGGATGCGGGCTATGCGGCGGGGCTCGCGGCCTTTCTGCGCGCGGTGCCGGAGCTGGAAGCAAAGGGCCGCCGCCCGCTGGTCGATGGGCGCCCCGCAGCCGTGGCTTCCCTTGCCAAAGGGGGCCTTGAGCGGCTGAAGCGTGCGCGAGCCGGGCGCGGGGCGGTCTCCTCCGAAGCGGCACCAGCCTTTCTCGCGACCTGGGAGGCCGAGCCGATCCTGAAACTCGCGGCCCGCGATCCGGCCCGGGTGGCGGATGGGACGCTGGAGTTGAACCCCGCGCGCAGTGCCGCGCGGCTGGCCTGGATCCGCGCGACGGGGCGCTGGTAGCGGCCGCGCGGGTCACTTGACGGCCTATTCGGCGGCTTGTGCGCGGGGCCGGAGCGCCAGCCAGATCAGAGCGGCACCAGCCAGCGTCAGAAGCGGGATCATCGCGATATTGACCGCCGCCCAACCGGCCTCCGCCGTCCCGCCGGAGCAGTTCATCAGCCCGCCCGAAGAGAGCGACGCGAAGGTCACGCCGCCGAAGACGATCACGTCATTGAGGCCCTGCATGCGGCCACGCTCCTCGGGGCGGTGGCTGCCCGCAAGCATCGTGGTCGCGCCGATGAAGCCGAAATTCCAGCCGATGCCCAGAAGGACGAGCGCCACGTAGAAGTTCTCGAGCTCGACGCCTGCAAGCGCGACGACGCCTGCCGCGGCCAGGATGGCCAGGCCCGCACCCATGATCTTCTCCACGCCGAAGCGCGCGATCAGATGGCCGGTGAAGAACGAGGGCACATACATCGCCAGCACATGCGCGGAGACGATATTGGCCGCATCCGCCTTGTCATATCCGCAGCCCACGACCGCAAGCGGGGTCGAGGTCATCACGAGGTTCATGAGCGCGTAGGAGACCATGGCGCAGATCACCGCAACGGCGATGCGCGGAGTCTTCAGAAGCTCGATCCGGCTGCGGCCCACGGGGCTGTCCGCGGCGGGCGGGGCAGGCTTCGGAATGTCGAGGAAGATGAACAGGAACGCGCCCAGCACGTTGACCGCGATCACCGCGAGATAGGTGCCGATGAAGGGGATCACATAGGCATCGGCGGTGAATTTCACCACCTGAGGCCCGATGATCGCCGAGACGAGCCCGCCTGCCAGCACGTAGGAGATCGCTTTCGGGCGGAACGCCTCGGACGCGGTATCGGCGGCGGCAAAGCGGTAGAAGTTATGCGCGGCGAAATAGACGCCCGTGAAGAGGCTGCCCACGAGGAATATCGGGAAGGAGGCGAGGTAGAGCCCGTAGGCCCCGATCAGGCCGCCGAGCGCGCCCCCGGCGGCGCCCACAAAGAAGCCGGCTCGGCGCCCGAAACGCTGCATGAAGGACGACAGCGGCGAGGCCGAGAGCATAGAGCCCAGGATGATGAGCGAAATGGGCAGCGTCGCGAAACAGACATTCGAGGCGAGCGATTGCCCGGCCAAACCGCCAATGGTGAAGATCATCGGCATCTGCGCGCCAAGCACCGCCTGCGCGGCGACCAGGACGGCAACATTGCGTTTTGCGCGGGTCTGTTCCATTCCGCCTTGCTAGACGGGGCCGGACGCGGCGGCAAGAGCGTGCGTTCGCGGAGTGGGTTTGCGAATGTGCGGGGCAGGGGGCAATGACGGGGGCGGAGATCGGGATCGTGACCGGAAGTGCGGAGGCCGAGGCCCTTGTGCGGCATCTGCCGGATGCGCGGATTCTGCGGCCCGGCCGGGTGGAGGGTGCCGCGCTGGACGGTCTGCGCGCGCTTGTGGACGGGGCGCATCCGTTCGATCACGCCACCCATTGGCAGCTGCACCGCATGGCGGAAGCGCGGGGTTTGCCTGTCGTGCAATTGCGCAGGCCGGGCTACCGGCGGCAGCGCGGCGATCATTGGACCTACCTGCCGAATATCCGCTCGGCGGCGCAGCTCATCCGCGCGGATGCGCGCGTCTTCGCCACGACGGGCGGCGAGGATCTGGCGGCCCTTCGGCGTCTCAAGGCGCGGCTGTTCATTCGGCGCAGGGCCGAAAGGCCCGGGCCCTGTCCGCTGCGCGGCGCGGTTTATCTCGGCGGCGCCGGGCCCTTCGGCATCGCGCAGGAAATGCGGCTGATGCGCCGATACCGCATCGATTGGCTCATCACCCGTGACGCGGGCGGCACGGGCAGTTATCCCAAGCTTGCAGCAGCGCGACGCTTGGGGATTCGCGTGGCGCTGATCGCGCGGCCCGCAGCCCCGCCGGGGCCGATTGCGCGCACAGCCGAGGAGGCAATGTCATGGCTTACCAGGGCCGGATCATAAGGACCGAGGATTGCGTGGCCGAGGGCGCGGACTTCCTCTGTCGGGCCGAGCCGCGCTTTGCCACCGCGCTTGCAGAGACCGGCAAGCTGCCGCTTCGGCGCAATCCCGACGGGTTCGGCCAGCTTCTGTCGGCCATCGTGAGCCAGCAGGTTTCGGTGGCGTCTGCGCGCGCGATCAAGGCGCGGCTGGAAGCGGCGGGCTATCTCGACGAGGCCGCAATCCGGGGCGCGACCGAGGAAGACCTGCGCGCCGTGGGCTTGTCGCGGCAAAAGGCGCGCTATGCCAAGGCGCTTGCGGAGGCGGAGATCGATTTCGACGCCCTGCGCGACGCGCCGACCGAAGAGGTCGTGGCGACGCTCACGCAGGTGAAGGGAATCGGCGTCTGGACGGCGGAGATCTATGCGATGTTCTCGCTGGGCCATGCGGATGTCTTCGCCCCGGGCGATCTGGCCTTGCAGGAATCCGCGCGGCTGCTCTTCGATCTGCCCGAACGGCCCAAGGAACGCGCATTGCGCGAGATGGCGCAGGATTGGTCGCCCTGGCGGTCGGTTGCAGCCCGCGCGCTCTGGGCCTACTACCACGTAGCTAAGGATCGAGAGGGAATTGCATGACGCGGGTGTTGCAAGCCGAACGGAAAGAGCCGCAATCGGGGGAGACGCGCTCCGTCGTGGTGTTCCTGCATGGATACGGCGCGAATGGCGCGGACCTTCTGGGCCTGGCTGATCCCCTGGGTGAGCATCTGCCCGACACGCTCTTCGTGGCGCCCGACGCGCCCGAGGCCTGTGCGGGCGCACCCTTCGGCTTCCAGTGGTTCCCGATCCCCTGGATCGACGGATCGAGCCAGGAGGACAGCGAAGCGGGCATGCTGGCCGCAGCCGAAGATCTCAATGCCTTTCTCGACACGCTGATGGTCGATGAGGACGTGATGCCCGAACAGGTCGCCGTGTTCGGCTTCAGCCAGGGCACGATGATGAGCCTGCAGGTCGTGCCGCGCCGCGAAGACGCGGTGGCGGGCATCGTGGGCTTCTCGGGTCGGCTGTTGCGGCCGGAACTTCTGGTCGACGAGGCCGTGGTGCGCCCGCCCGTGCTGCTGATCCATGGCGATCAGGATGACGTGGTGCCGCCGCAATCCCTGCCCGAGGCCGCGGAGGCGCTGCAGAAGGCCGGCTGGAGCGAGGTCTATGCCCATGTCATGAAGGGCACGGCTCACGGGATCGCCCCCGATGGCCTTGGCGTGGCCCTCGCGTTCCTGCGCGACAAGTGCAACTTTTGAGCACCCGGCGGTCCGTCACACAGCCGTTACCCGCATCCGCTAGGTCTTTGCCGGACCACTAGCCATGCGAGGCTTGTCAGAAGCCCAACGCGATATATAGTGGTCGTGAAGCTGGGGCGGGTCTCCCCGCTCTGGTGCTTGCGAGGGGCAGACAGGGCGAGGAACGAGTCAGGCGATGGATGGCGATTTCAGAACGCATTTCGTACGTGAACCGGGCAGCTTGCGGCAGCATCCCGCGCTTGTCCTGAACGCGGATTACAGGCCGCTCTCCTATTATCCGCTGAGCCTGTGGCCATGGCAGGAGGCGGTGAAGGCCTCGTTCCTGGACCGGGTGGATATCATCGCCGAATATGACGAGGTGGTGCGAAGTCCCTCCATGACGCTGAAGATACCCAGCGTTGTCGTCCTGAAAGATTACGTCAAACCTCAAAAGCGCGTGGCCTTCACGCGCTTTAATTTATTTCTGAGGGACGAATTTCGCTGCCAGTATTGCGGATCGAAGGGGGATCTGACCTTCGATCACGTAGTCCCACGCGCCAGCGGCGGCGTGACGAGCTGGGAGAACGTGGTCGCGGCCTGTGCCCCGTGCAACCTGAAGAAAGGCGCCAAGGCGCTGCACCGGTCGGGCCTGTCCCTGCGCAAGCCGCCACGCCAGCCCGGCGCGGAAGAGCTGCGCAACATGGGGCGGAAATTCCCGCCGGGCCATCTGCATGAAAGCTGGCTGGATTTCCTCTATTGGGACGCGGAGCTCGAGGCGTGATCGTTTGGGCCTGACCTGATTGGCGGCCCGATCCCGGCATCGAGCCGGGACCGGCCCGACGAGAGGCCGGCCTCTCGTGCTCTCCGACGTTTTCGGGAAAGATGAAGCAGGGGCGGGGCGCGGTTCGGTCCGAGCGTGGCGCGGGCGCCCGGGTGCAGGGTCCGAGGTCGGCCAAACAAGTCGCGTTCGGGATGCCTGGCGCGACGGATCGGTCGGGATAAGAAAAAGGCCGCTCGGGGAGCGGCCTTTGCGGTGAGCTGAGATCCCGGATTGTGGGGGTCAGGATTGCGCTTTCTGGGGCGCGGGAGCTGCCTGCTGCTGCGGAGCTGCGCCGCCGCTTTTGCCCTTGGTGGAGAGCGGATCATCCTGACGCTGCACGGAGCCTTCGAAATGGGCGCCCGACTCGATGGCGATGGTCTTGTGGATGATGTCGCCTTCGACCCGCGCGGTCGCGGTCAGGCGGACCTTGAGGCCCCGGACGCGACCCACGATGCGGCCGTTGATCACCACGTCATCGGCGATGACCTCACCCTTGATCGTGGCGGATTCACCGATGGTCAGAAGATGCGCGCGGATGTCGCCTTCGACGGTGCCTTCGACCTGGATGTCGCCGGTCGTCTTGAGGTTGCCCGTCACATGCAGGTCTGCGGACAGGGTCGATGCGGGCGGCTTGGCCTTGGGCGCCGACGGTTTGAAGTCCGATTTGTAATCGGGTGCCGCGGGGCGCGCGCTGTCTGCCTGTGCCGCGGGCTTTGCATCCTCTGCCTTCGGGGCAGGGTCGTTGATCTTGCTTTTAGAAAACATCGTTCGCAGCCTTGATGTAGGTCATGGGGTTCACGGGTTTCCCACCGACGCGCACTTCGTAATGCAGATGCGTGCCGGTAGACCGTCCGGTGTTCCCCATAGCAGCAATCTTCTGACCGCGCGAGACCCTTTGACCGACCTGAACGTGCAGTTTGGAATTATGTGCGTAGCGGGTCTCGATTCCGAACTCGTGCTGGATCTTCACGAGCCGCCCGTAACCCGATTGCCAACCCGCATGGGTGACGACGCCATCGGCTGTCGAATAGATCGGCGTGCCGTGCGGTGCAGCGAAATCGGTGCCCGCGTGCAACCGGCCCCAGCGGCGCCCGAACCCGGAGGTGAAGCGGAACGGATCCTTCAGCGGGGAGGCAAACGGCGCCTTCTCGGCCGCGATGCGATAGAGGTTCAACCGGTCCATCTGACCGAGGATGTTGTTGGCGCGCTCGGCTTCCTCGGAGGGCTCCTCGCCGCGGGTGGAGAAGGAGAGTGGTGTCAGCGGACCGCCTTGGCCGGAATAGCCGCGGCGCACTTGGTTCAGCACGTTGTCGGGATCCATGCCCGCGGCCTTGAACATCTTGTCGAGCGGCTTGACCGACACGGTCATCGCCTCTTCGAGCTGACGGAAGATCATGTCGTTCTTCTCTTCCATCAGGCGGATCTCGGTCGCCATCTCGTCGGCGCGGATCAGAGCGTCCTGGGCGTCGGCAACGACCTGGTCGCGCTCCTCTGCGGTGCGGGAGAGCGCGTCCGTGAGGAAGGCCACGGTTTCGTTGTCGGCCTCGTCGGAGGCGAGCACGGTGCCGCCTTCCTCGATCTGGCCGCGCAGGGCGGCATATTTGTCGCGAACCGCCTCGCGCTCCTTGATCGTGGCGCCGAGGGTCGATTGCACGAGATCGAGGCCGGTGCGCAATTCGCGCGCGGTATTCTGCGTCTTGAGCAATTCGGACTGCATCATCGAGACCTGCTCGAGTGCGGCGTTGAAGCGCTCCTGCGCGGCGCGGGCTTCGGCGGCGCGGGCATCCCGCTCGTTCGACAATTCGTTGAGGCGCTGTTCGTAGCTTCGCTGGTCCCGCAGGGCCTGATCGCGGAAGCTGCCCGCACCGATCGAGTCCATGAGCATCACGGCGGTCGCGATGATCGTCCAAGCGATCACGGCCCCGCCGCCGAGCGCGGCAACGGCCTGCGTTTCGGATCGCAGGCGGATGAACCGTGTATCGGTCTCCGATTTCAGAAAGAGTCTACGTTCAGGAAAAATGCGCTCCATGGCTGAATGGAGCTTGATCGCAATCTGCGTCCGCACGTGTCTATCCTCTATCCCGTCCCAATCACGGCGCTCGTTTCCCCAAACCGGCACCTTGGCAAACGGGGTACTTAGTCCTTCGATGGATCGCAACTTTTTCGATCACGCATGGGTGTGAAACGGCCCAAAAGCCGGACTTTTGGCAATAATCCGCCGATGTTTTCGGGGCTTAACCGGATGTTAGCGGTCGCGAGCACTGCCCGATTGATGTGCAAGCGGCCAGTAGAAGTCGGGTGCAAGCCCCGCCTCGGCGCGCTTTTCCTCGTTGAAGGGCGGCTTCAGCGCGCCCTTGAAATAGTGGCGCACGAGGCGCTGGAACTCGGGTGTGGGATCGATCCCGCCCGCGCCGCAGAGATAATGAAACCATTTCGAGCCGTAGGTGACATGGCCCACTTCCTCGGCATAGATCGTCTCGAGCGCGGCCACCGCCTCCTTGGCGCCTGCCTTGCGAAAGACCTCGATCATGCCCGGGGTGACATCGAGGCCGCGCGCCTCCAGCACCATGGGGACCACGGCCAGCCGGCCTGCGAGGTCGTCAACCGTGTCCTCGGCTGCGCGCCACATCCCGGCATGGGCGGGCAGGGCGCCATAGAAAGAGCCCGCCGCCTCGAGGCAATCGCACATGAGATTGAAATGCTTGGATTCCTCGTCCGCGGCTTTGACCCAATCGTCGTAGAAGCCGGGCGGCATCTCGATATGGGCGAAGCGCGGGATGATGTCCCAGTGTAGATCCACGGCATTGAGCTCGATATGGGCGACCGCGTGCAGGAGCGCGATCCGGCCCTCGGGGCTGCCCGGTCGGCGGCGCGGCACGTCGCGCGGATCGAGAAGGGCCGGCGCCTCGGGGCGGGCGGGGCGCAAGGGCGCCGCCGCGCGGCCCACGGGCAGGCGCTGCCCGGCATCGCGGGCGGCAAACCAGCGCGACGCATGGGCGCGCGATTTTGCGGTCTTCTCGCGGCCATCCGCCGTTGTCAGGACATCGACGGCCATCTCGGCCAGGGTGTCGGGCATAGGAGGCGTCCTTTCGTCTTCCTCCCATCCGCCTATCAGAGCGCTTTCGCGGCCTCCAGCACCGCATCGGCATGACCGGGTACCTTCACTTTGGGCCAGGCCTCGGCGATCTTGCCTTCGGCGTCGATCAGGAAGGTCGACCGCTCGATCCCCATGAAGGTCTTGCCGTACATCTTCTTCTCCTTCCACACGCCGTAGCGTTCGCAGACATCGCCCTCGGCATCCGACAGAAGCGGCACGGTGAGCGACTTCTTGGCCATGAACTTGTCGTGGCTGGCGATGCTGTCTTTCGACAGGCCGAAGACCTTGACGCCCAGCTCCTCGAAGGCGGGCAGGAGGCGGGTGAAATCCTCGTTCTCCTTGGTGCAACCGGACGTGTCGTCGCGCGGGTAGAAAAACAGCACGACCGGGCTGCCCTTGAGATCCGCAAGGCTGACCTCCGTATCGCCGGTGGCGGGCAGGGTGAATTCGGGGGCTGTATCGCCGGTCTGCAGCATGGTCACTCCTTTATCGGTCAAACGTAAAACCCGGTTTTGCATGGGCCGGGTGGATGGGATACCTCTGTCGTGATGAAGGGTAACGCAGGCGGGGCGCGCTTCCAGTGGTGAATGAGCCTGAGCAGGATCGCCGCCGTTCCGTGGGCGCGCGGGCCGCGCGGTTCGGCGGATGGACCTTGGGGCTTCTGGCCACGGTCGCGGCGGCGCTTGCATTGATCCTCTGGTCGGCCCTCGACCGTCCGCTCAACGCGCCGGACTGGCTGCGCAAGGAGGTCGAGGCCCGGATCGACCGGGCGCTTCCGGGCTTCGATATCGGCTTTTCCGACCTTCGCTTCCAGGTTCTGAGCGAAGGCCTCGTGCGGATCGGGCTCAGCAATGTCACCGTGGCGACAGATGCAGGCGAGCAGGTGGGCGCGCTGACCGAGATACGGGCGGGCCTGTCCGCGCGGGCGCTCGTGTCGCGGCAATTGGCGCTGCGCGAGGCGCAGGCCTCGGGGCTGTTCCTGAGCCTCGAGCGTGACCGGACGGGCGCGCTCAGCCTTGGGCTCGGTCTTGGGCCGCGGGAGAGGCCGCGCCCCGATCTGCCCACCGTTCTGGCTCAGGTGGACCGCGCGCTCAATGCGCCGCTTTTGTCCGGGCTGGACGAGGTGACGCTCGATGCCATCACGCTGCGCTATGACGATGCGCGGGCGGGCCGCGGATGGACCGCCGATGGCGGGCGCATGGTCGCGCGCAGGCAGGACGGGCGGCTGCGCCTCGAAGGGGATGTGGTCCTCCTGGGCGGCGCGGCGGGGCTGGCCAATGTCACGGTCAGCGCCGAGAGCGATATCGGCGCGCAGGATCTGAGCTTTGCTCTGAGCCTCGAAAACCTCGCCTCCACCGATATCGCGACGCAAAGCCCGGCCCTTGCGTGGCTCGGTGCGCTTCGGGCGCCGATTTCGGGCGATCTCGGCGGATATCTCGACAGCGACGGCACGCTGGGCGGGCTCGACGTGGTGCTGGCCATCGATGCAGGCGCGCTGCAACCCAATCCCAACGCCGAGCCCGTGGAGTTCGCCAGCGCGCGCACGTCCTTTTCCTTCGCGCCGGAAAGCCGGATCCTGCAATTCTCCGAGATCGCCGTGGACAGCGCGGTGGGCCGCGCCCGGGCGGAGGGGCAGGTATCGCTGCAAGGCGGGCGGATCGGGCCCGGGGATACGGGGCTGGAACCTGCGTCTTTCGTGGGTCAATTCACGCTGTCCGATCTCGCGGCCAATCCTCGCGGGCTGTTCGAAGCACCGATCGAGATCGCGGAGGCGGAAACGGATCTGCGCCTGAGCCTCGATCCCTTCTCGCTCGATATCGGGCGGCTGCGCATCGTCGACGAGGAGGTGCCCTTGCGCGCCAAGGGCCGTGTGTCGGCCGGCCCCGAGGGCTGGGATGTCGCGCTGGACGCAACGCTTGCGCGGACCGATCCCGCATCGCTGGCGCAATACTGGCCCGCAGCGCTCGCGCCACAGACGCGCGACTGGTTCACCACGAATGTCATGGGCGGTGCGGTCCGGGATGCGCAGATCGCGCTGCGGCTCGATCCTGCATCGGGACGCCTCGACCGGCATATCGACCTGCGCTTCAAGGATGCCGAGGTCCGGTTCGCGCAAACCTTGCCTTCCATCGAGGCCGCGGACGGGCAATTGGTGATCGCGGGCGAGCGTTTGACCGTCATGCTGGAGCGCGGGCAGGCGGTTCCGCCCGAAGGCGGGGCCGTGGATGTGTCAGGCTCGTCCTTCGTCATCGCCGATACCGGGCAGAAGCCTGCGACCGGTGACATCCGGTTGGCCACGCGCTCCAGCGTGACCGCGCTTCTGTCCTTTCTGGACCAGGAGCCGCTGCGGCTCATGGCGCGGGCCGAGCGGTCCCCGGACCTGATCGAAGAGGGACAGATCACCGCTGAGGGCCGCCTGACATTGCCCCTGAAAAGCGGGATCCAGTTCTCCGATCTGACCATCGACCTTGCGGGCGAGGTGACCGGGGCGGAAAGCAGCCAGGTCGTGCCGGGGCGCGTCTTGCGGGCAGAGCGGCTGGCGGTGCGCGTGACGGAAAGCGCGCTCGAGGTTGCAGGCGATGCGTCCCTTTCGGATGTGCCCGCAAGCGGCACGTTCCGCCTGCCCATCGGGGAGGCGGTCACCACACCGGCGACCGTCACCGCGCGGATCGCGCTTTCCGATGCGGCGGCCCGAGCCTTTGGCGTGGCATTGCCCTCAGGCCTGCTGAGCGGCTCGGGCTCGGGCGATTTCGCCATGAGCCTGCCGCGGGACGGGGCGCGGCCGCGCTTCACGCTGTCCTCGGATCTGCGCGGCCTTGCGTTGTCGGTTCCGGCCCTGGGCTGGCGGTTGGGCGCGCAGCAAAGCGGACGGTTCGAGATCGCGGGCCGCCTCGGCTCCCAAGTCACGCTGGACGGGCTGTCGCTGTCGGGGGCGGGCCTGTCGGCGCAGGGGAACGTGATCCTGACCGAAGCAGGCGGGTTCCGCAGGTTGGAATTGCCGCAGGTGTCGCTCGGCAATTGGTTCGACGGGGCGGTCACGCTGATTGCGCGGGGGGCCGGGCAGGTTCCGGCCATCGTCGTCAGCGGCGGGCGGCTGGATCTGCGCCGGGCGACATTCGGCACGGGCAATGGCGGTGGCGGCGGAGGCGGATCCGGTGGCTTCCCGCTCAGCGTGGCGCTGGACCGGCTCGTGGTGACCGAGGGCATCGTCTTTCGCGATCTGGAGGGCGATTTCCAGGTGACGGACGGGCTGAACGGGCGGTTCCGCACCGGGATCGTAGGCAAAAGCACGCGGCTGACCGGAGCGGCGCGCCCCCAGAACGACGGCACGGCGATCCAACTGCAATCGGACGATGCGGGCGCGATCCTCGAGGCGACGGGCCTCTTTCAGAACGTTGATGACGGCACGCTCGATCTGACGCTCATTCCGGTGCGCGGCGCCACGGGGACCTATGACGGAAAGCTGCGAGTGCGCGAGGCCCGGCTGCGCGAAGCGCCGGCCCTTGCCGCGATGCTCGATGCGGTCTCGGTGGTGGGGCTACTCGACGAATTGAACGGGGCCGGCATCTATTTCACCGATGTTCAGGCCGATTTCCGGCTGACCCCCCGGCAGGTGATCCTGCGGCAATCCTCGGCGACGGGGCCCTCCATGGGAATCTCGGTCGACGGCTATATCGACCTTGCCACCAAGGCGCTCGATCTGCAGGGGGTGTTCTCCCCGCTTTATTTCATCAACGCGGTGGGTCAGGTGCTGACGCGGCGCGGCGAGGGGCTCTTCGGGTTCAACTTCAACATCGACGGGACGGCGGATCAGCCGAGGGTTGCGGTCAATCCGCTTTCGGTGTTCACCCCCGGCATGTTCCGGGAGATCTTCAGGCGCCCGCCGCCCTCGACCGGGAACTGAACCACGATCATTCGCAAAGTGCCGGAGCGCGCGCCCATGCAGCTGTCCGATTTCGACTTCGAGCTTCCCGAGGAGCGCATCGCCACACGGCCCGCACGGCCGAGATCCTCCGCGCGGCTTCTGGTAGCGGAGGGAGATCGAGCGATCACCGATGCCGTGGTCCGCGACCTGCCCGATTGGCTGCGTCCGGGGGACCGGCTGGTTCTGAACGACACGAAGGTGATCCCGGCGCGCCTGTCGGGAATGCGGCGGCGCGAGACCGGGCAGGGTGTGAGCGAGGCGAAGATCGAAGTGACCCTGCTGGAGCCTGCCGCCGATGGCGGCTGGACCGCGCTGGTCAAGCCGCTGAAGAAGCTGGGGCTGGGCGAAGAGGTGGTCTTCTCGTCCGCCCTGTCGGCCGTCCTCGAAGCCAAGGAGGAAGGCCAGGCGCGGCTGCGCTTCAACCTTGCGGGCGATGATTTCGACGCGGCACTGGCCGAGGCCGGCGCCATGCCGCTGCCCCCCTATATCGCGGCAAAGCGGCCCGCCGATGCGCAGGACCACGAGGATTACCAGACGATCTGGGCCGAGCGCGCCGGGGCAGTCGCGGCCCCCACGGCGTCCTTGCATTTCGACGCGCCCCTTCTGGCAACGCTTGCCGCGCGGGGCATCGCCTTCACCCATGTCACGCTGCACGTGGGCGCGGGCACCTTCCTGCCCGTGAAGGTCGAGGATGTGACCACCCACAAGATGCATTCCGAATGGGGCGAGGTGAGCGCCGAGGCCGCAGCCGAGATCCAGGCCACGAAAGAGGCAGGCGGCCGGATCATCCCGGTGGGCACCACGGCGCTGCGCCTGATCGAGACCGCGGCGCGCGAGACCGGACGGATCGCGCCCTTCGAAGGCGACACCGATATCTTCATCTATCCCGGCTTCGCATTCCGCGTGACCGACGCGCTGATGACCAATTTCCACCTGCCGAAATCGACGCTGATGATGCTGGTCTCGGCATTGATGGGGCGGGACCGGATCATGGAGATCTACAACCATGCGGTGAGAGAACAGTACCGCTTTTTCTCCTATGGCGATGCCTCGCTGCTGATCCCCGACCGCTGAGGTCCGAAACCGACACGAAACGGTCGTTATCGCGTTGAGCCTCTTCAGAGAATCGCGATAGGGCGCCCGTGGAAACGATGATCGGAGATGCGGGCGATGCTGGTAGTCCTAAACAGATCCTGGGCGCTGCTTCTCGGGATGCTTTTGCTGATGGTGGGCAACGGACTGCAGGGATCGCTGCTGGGGGTCCGGGGCGCCGAGGCGGGCTTTTCGCCCTTCGTGATGTCGATCGTGATGTCGGCCTTCTTCTTCGGCTTCATCATCGCCTCGCAGGTCGCGCCCCTGATGATCCAGCGGGTGGGTCACGTGCGGGTCTTCGCGGCCCTGGGCTCGATCATCTCGGCGGTGCTGATCCTGTTTCCGGCGCTGCCCTATGCGGGCTTCTGGATCGCGGGCCGGATCGTTCTGGGGTTTGCGTTCTGCGGGCTATACGTGACCGCGGAAAGCTGGCTCAACAACGCCTCGACCAATGCGACACGGGGGCAGGCGCTGTCGCTCTATATCATTGTGCAGATGCTGGGCGTGATCGCGGCGCAGGCGCTGTTGAACCTGCCTGATCCGTCGGGCTTTCTGCTCTTCGTGATCCCGTCGGTTCTGGTCTCGCTGGCCTTCGCGCCGATCCTTTTGACGGTCACACCGACGCCGGCCTTCGAGAGTACCAAGCGCATGACCCTGCGGGAGCTCTTCACCTCCTCGCCCCTGGGCTGCATCGGCATGGCGTTGATGGGCGTCGTCTTCGCGCTGCAATACGGCATGGCCGCCGTCTATGCCGTCGAGGCGGGGCTGACCCTGGCGCAGACGTCGATTTTCATCGCGGCCTTCTATGTGGGCGCGCTGATCTTCCAATACCCGCTGGGGATGCTGTCGGACCGGATCGACCGCCGGATCGTCATTGCCTTCACCGCCGCGATGGGCGGCATCGCGGCCACAACGGCGGCGCTCTTTTCGGGCAATTTCAGCGTGCTCGTGGCGGCGGCTGTTCTGATCGGTGGTGCGGCCAACCCGCTCTATTCGCTGCTGATCGCCCATACGAGCGATTTTCTGGATTACGAGGACATGGCGGCGGCTTCGGCGGGTCTGCAATTCCTCAATGGCATCTTCGCCGTGATCGGTCCGTTGGTGACAGGCTACCTGATGGTGCAGACCGGCCCGCAGGCATTTTTCGTCCTGATCGCACTGCCGATGCTGCTGTTGGTGGGCTACGCGCTCTACCGTGCGACGCGGCGTCCGGTGGCCGAAGATACCAACGAATTCGTGCCGATGCTCCATACGAGCTCGGTCATGTCGCTGGAGGCGGCGCAGGACATCTGGACCGAAGACGAGCCCGATGAGGCGGACGCCTCCGACCCAGGCGACGGTGCGGCCCGGCCGCAAGTGGCGTGATCCCGCGTGAGCCTGTCGAAGCGCGTTGACATAAAAGGTGATTTCATGCGGCAGGCGCGGCTTCGTAGGGTTGAGGCAGTGGGGTGTGTGAGTGAAGGGGAGGAGTGACGCCATGACCGGACCAAAGGAAATCCTGGCTTTCTGGCTCGACGAGGTCGGTCCCAAGGGGTGGTACAAACAGGACGATGCATTAGATGCGACGATCCGGGAGCGCTTTCTTCCGGTCCTCGAGGAGGCGATGGAAGGCCGCTTTGCGCTCTGGCTGACCTATCCGTCGGGGGTGCTCGCCTATATCATCCTGCTGGATCAGTTTCCGCGCAACATGTTCCGGGGGGAGGCGCGGGCCTTCGCTTCGGACCCGGTGGCACTGGCTGCGGCCAAACAGGCGGTGCGGCGCGAATGGGATCTCAGGATCGACGCGCCCGCGCGGCAGTTTTTCTACCTGCCGATGATGCATTCGGAGAACCTGTGCGATCAGGAGCATTGCATCCGGCTGGTCAAGGATCGCATGCCGAATGCGGGCGGCGACACGCTGCTGCATGCCCGCGTGCATCGCGAAGTCATCCGGCAATTCGGGCGCTTTCCCTATCGCAATGACGCTCTGTCGCGGACCTCGACCGCGTCGGAGAGCGCCTTCATGGATGAGGGCGGATACGGCGAAATCCTGCGCGAGATGCAAAAGGAAGCCGCCTGACTCGCGGGGAGCAGGCGGCGTTTTCTGTCAGCTTTTCGGTGTGACGCGGACGGTGTGACGCGCAACGGCGGCCGTCCGGCCCGCACCCAAGCGAATACGTCAGGTCTCGGGGGCGTCGGTCCCGTCCACCGCGCGCGAGCGGGCTTCCTTGGCAAGCTTGGTCAGGAAGGCGCGACCGCGCCGCTCGGCCAGACGCACGCGGATGCAGGTGAGATATTCCTCTTCCATCGTGGTGGACGCGGCGGCGAGCACCTCGGCCACCTCGACATAGAGGCGGTCCTGCCCGGTCGCATCCATGACCTTGAGCGTGTCGCGCGCCAGATCGTCGGCCAGATCGGTGATGAAGGACATGGGGCCGGACCTAGCGTGTGGTTTCCGTGAGGCGGCGCTTCACGTATTCGCTCACATTGCCGATCATCGTGTCCATATGCGGCTCTTCGAAGAAGTGGCCCGAACCCTCGATCTGCTGGTGGGTGATCGTGATGCCCTTCTGGTCCTGCAGCTTGCCCACGAGCGTCTCGGTATCGGCAGGCGGCGCCACGCGGTCGGCGGTGCCGTTGATGATCAGGCCCGAAGACGGGCAGGGCGCCAGGAACGAGAAGTCGTACATGTTGGCGGGCGGCGAGACCGAGATGAAGCCCGTGATCTCGGGGCGGCGCATCAGGAGCTGCATGCCGATCCAGGCACCGAAGGAGAAACCGGCGACCCAGCAATGCTTCGAGTTCGAATTCAGCGATTGCAGGTAATCGAGCGCCGCGGCCGCATCGGACAATTCGCCGACGCCCTGGTCATATTCGCCCTGGCTGCGACCCACGCCCCGGAAATTGAAGCGCAGGACGGTGAAGCCCATGTTGTAGAAGGCGTAATGCAGGTTGTAGACGACCTTGTTGTTCATCGTCCCGCCGAATTGCGGATGCGGATGAAGCACGATCGCGATGGGCGCATCGCGGTCCTTCTGCGGATGGTAGCGGCCTTCCAGGCGGCCTTCGGGTCCGGGAAAGATGACCTCGGGCATGGGGGTCTTGGCTCCTTCAGAGTGCGGAATTCTTGACGAATTCAATCAAGCACTTTAGAACAGTTCTAAATCCGGGCCATGAGGCGGCGACCGGCGCTTTGACGCAGATATGCAACCGGGTAGATGAGGTCAATCGTTTAAGGCGTTTGGGCCGTGGCAGGGTCCTTGATCCGCGGCATTGCGCGGGCGGCGACAGACGGCACGGGATCGGCAAGAGACGGCATGAGGGGTGTGAGATGAAGCTCAGCACGAAGGGGCGGTACGCGATGGTGGCCCTCGTCGATATCGCGATGCAGCCCGAGGATGGTCTGGTGACCCTGTCGGATATCTCGCGGCGGCAGGATATCTCCCTGCCGTATCTCGAGCAGCTGTTCGTGAAGCTGCGGCGGGCGAAGCTCGTGGCATCGGTGCGCGGGCCGGGGGGCGGCTACCGGCTGTCGCGGCCTGCGACCGAAATCCGGGTCGTGGATATTCTGGCCGCCGTCGACGAGACGGTTGACGCCATGCACAAGGGTGCAGGCGCGTCGGGTGGCGCATCGGGATCCAAGGCGCAATCGCTGACCAACCGTCTTTGGCAGGGGCTTTCGGCGCATGTCTACGTCTTCCTGCATCAGACGCGCCTGTCGGATGTGGTGAGCAATGCGATGGTTCCGTGCCCGGCTGTGCCGTCGCTCTTTTCCGTGGTGGATGAGGGGTGAGCCGCTTGTCCATCCCTTGCGGGCTGTCCGCGCCTGTGGCTGAAGACGCGGGCGGATCGTGGCGCGCTGCAGGTGGCTGCGCGCAGGGTCTTTGCGAAGGGACAGAACAGACGTGGCACGCATGAGCCGGACCTATCTCGACTGGAATGCCACGGCGCCGTTGCGAACCGAGGCGCGCGACGCGATGGTCGCGGCGATGGATGTGGTGGGCAATCCGTCCTCCGTTCACGCGGAAGGACGCGCCGCAAAGGGCCTGGTCGAACGCGCCCGGCGACAGGTCGCCACGGCGCTTGGCGCGGACGGGGCCGATATCGTCTTCGTCTCGGGTGCGACCGAGGCGGCAGCACTGGCCATGGCCGGGCGCGATCTGCACGGCGCGAAGGTGGAGCATGACGCGGTTGCGGCCTGGTCGGACGGGACGCTGGCAGTGGACCGGCATGGCCGTGTGCATGTGCCCGATCCGGCAATGAGCGTGCTTCAGGCGGCCAATAGCGAAACGGGTGTGGTGCAGACGCTGCCAGAGGGCTTGGCGCTGACCGATGCGACGCAGGTCTTCGGCAAGCTGCCCTTCGCCTTCAACTGGTCCGGGGCCGAGATGGCCATCGTGTCCGCGCACAAGCTCGGTGGTCCGAAAGGCATCGGCGCGCTGGTGATGAAGCGCGGCACCGACTTGGCCGCGCAGATCCGCGGCGGGGGTCAGGAGATGGGCCGCCGGTCGGGTACCGAAAACGTCATCGGGATCGCGGGCTTTGGTGCCGCGGCGGAGGCGGCAATGGGTGATCTCGATACCGGTCGATGGGCCGAGGTCGAGAAACTTAGAAACATTCTAGAAAATGTCATTGCAGCGGGCGCCAAAGAAACTAAATTTGTCGGGAATGACACGACGCGGCTGCCCAACACCTCCTGCATCATCGCGGAAGGCTGGAAGGGCGAGACACAGGTCATGGCGATGGATCTCGCCGGATTTGCGATCAGCGCCGGGTCGGCCTGTTCCTCGGGAAAGGTGCGGGCCAGCGCCGTGCTGACGGCGATGGGCTATAGCGAGGCCGAGGCCGCATCGGCCATCCGGGTCAGCCTGGGGCCGGAGACGAAAGAAGACGACGTGATGCGTTTTGCCGAAACCTGGCTGAAGCATCTGGAGAAACATCGCGCGAAGGCGGCCTGACGCCGCTTCCTGCGCTAGAGGATCGAACACGAGAAGGGTCGGACAATGGCAGCTCTGGACACTCCCCAAATCAAGGATGGCGAAGTCAAGGACGGCGTCGACCAGGAAACGGTCGACAAGGTCCGCACCTTGGGCGGCAAGTACAAGTACGGTTGGGAAACCGACATCGAGATGGATTACGCCCCGAAGGGTCTGAACGAGGATATCGTTCGGCTGATCTCGGAGCGGAACGAGGAGCCGGAATGGCTGCTGGAATGGCGTCTCGAGGCGTTCCGCCGCTGGCAGGAACAGCCCGAACCCGACTGGGCCATGCTCAACATCGAGCCGATCCCCTACCAGGAGCAGTATTACTACGCGCGTCCGAAATCGATGGAGGAGAAGCCCAAATCCCTCGATGACGTCGACCCCAAACTGCTCGAAACCTACAAGAAGCTCGGGATCCCGCTGAAGGAGCAGATGATCCTCGCAGGCGTCGAGGGCGCCGAGGACGCGCCCGCTGAAGGCCGCAAGGTCGCGGTCGATGCGGTCTTCGACTCGGTCTCCGTGGGCACGACCTTCCAGAAGGAGCTGGAGAAGGCGGGCGTCATCTTCTGCTCGATCTCGGAGGCGGTGAAGAACCACCCCGATCTGGTGAAGAAATACCTCGGGACGGTCATTCCGAACTCCGACAACAAGTTCGCGACGCTGAACGCCGCTGTCTTCTCGGATGGCTCGTTTGTCTACATCCCGCCGGGGGTGCGCTGCCCGATGGAACTGTCCACCTATTTCCGCATCAACGCGGAAAATACCGGCCAGTTCGAGCGGACGCTGATCGTCGCCGACAAGGGCTCTTACGTGTCCTATCTCGAAGGCTGCACCGCGCCCCAGCGCGACACCTCGCAGCTGCACGCGGCCTGCGTGGAACTCGTGGCGCTCGAAGATGCGGAGATCAAGTATTCCACCGTTCAGAACTGGTATCCCGGTGACGAGGACGGCAAGGGCGGCATCTACAACTTCGTCACCAAGCGCGCCGATTGCCGCGGCGACCGCTCCAAGGTGATGTGGACTCAGGTGGAGACAGGCTCGGCCATCACCTGGAAATACCCGTCCTGCATCCTGCGCGGCGATGACAGCCAAGGTGAGTTCTACTCGATCGCCATCACCAACAACTGGCAACAGGCCGATACCGGCACGAAGATGGTGCATCTGGGCAAGAACACCCGCAGCCGGATCGTCTCCAAGGGGATCTCGGCCGGGCAGGCGCAGAACACCTATCGCGGCCTCGTCTCGATGCACAAGAAGGCCACCAATTCGCGCAACTACACCCAGTGCGACAGCCTTCTGATCGGCGACAAATGCGGGGCGCACACGGTCCCTTATATCGAGGTGAAGAACAACTCGAGCCGGGTGGAGCATGAGGCCACGACCTCCAAGGTCGATGACGACCAGATGTTCTACTGCCAGAGCCGCGGCATGGACGAGGAAGAGGCTGTAGCGCTGATCGTGAACGGCTTCGCCAAGGAAGTGCTTCAGGCGCTGCCGATGGAGTTTGCGATGGAAGCGCAGCAGCTCGTTGCGATTTCGCTCGAAGGGTCGGTGGGCTAAGGCCCCCGATCTTCCGATCTGGCCGAGGCGGGGCGGAGCAGGACGATGATGAAACTCGCACTTCTGCCAGCGGTACTGACCGGGGCGTTCTGTGTGATCTTTTCGATCGTCGTCAATGCTTTGGCGGGCGCGCTTGATATGGCGCTGTTCTTGGGCGTGTCCTTCGTGTCGGGCTTTCTCGGAAACCTGTTCGCGCAGGCTGTGACAGGAGGGCGGCGCAAATGAGCGCGCAGCTGCTGATCTACCTCGTGATGAAGAGCGCAGGCGCCGGAATCGGCGTCTTCCTCGGCACATTCGTGGGCTTCGTGATCCGCGCCCGCAAAGGCAAGACCGACGGGATGATCCGTGGCTCTGCCACCCTGACGGCGCTCGCTGCCGGTGGAGCCGCGCTTCTGATCATGATGGTTGTGAATTACGTAAGGTTGCCCGGATGATTGTCTCGACCACCAACAGCCTCGAAGGCTACCGCATCCTTGAATACCGCGGCGTTGTCGTTGGTGAGGCGATCATGGGCGCGAACGTGTTCCGCGATCTCTTCGCGCAGGTGCGCGATATCGTCGGCGGGCGTTCGGGGGCCTATGAGGCAAAGCTGGCCGATGCACGGGAGACGGCCATGGCCGAGCTGACCGAACAGGCGCGCCTGCGCGATTGCAACGCCGTGGTCGGCGTGGATATCGACTACGAGGTGGTGGGCGACTCGATGCTCATGGTGTCGGTCTCGGGTACAGCCGTGGTGACGGAGCGGCTGGCATGAACGCGGCAGCCCATGCAAAACGCATCGAGACCCTGCGCGGCTTGCTGGCTCCGGAGCGGCTGACCGAGATCATCGATGTCGGCGCCAACCCGACCGAACTGCCGCTCTACATGCCGCTTGTCGATGCCAAAGCCGCACGCGTCACCGGCTTCGAGCCGCAGCCCGCAGCCTTTGAGGCGCTCGGTCCGCGCCAAAGTGCCTATGAGCGCTACCTGCCTTACGCAGTGGGCGACGGGCAGCCCGGAACGCTGCATATCTGTCGCAAGGACGGCTTCACGTCGCTCTTGGAACCGGAGCCGATCACCCGCACCTATCTCTGGCGTCCGTGGTGGTCCCGAATGACCAAGGTTCTCGATAAGATCCCGGTCGAGACGCGGCGGCTGGACGACATGGAGGAGATTGAGGCGCTCGATCTGCTCAAGATCGACATTCAGGGCGGCGAGCTTTCAGTGTTTCAGAACGGCCGAGAAAAACTGGCCAATGCACTGGTCGTCGTGACCGAAGTGGCGTTCATGCCGCTCTACAAGGATCAGCCGCTTCTGGACCAACAGATGACAGAGTTGCTGTCGCAGGGTTTTCTGCTGCATTCCTTCCGCGGAATGGTCGACTCCGCGCTGTTCGATGCACGCTACATGCATGTCCCGCGCGGACACCACAAATACGGCCAGCTCATCGACAGCGACGCGATCTTCCTGCGTGATCCGCGCCGCATGACGGCCTTCGGCGACGACCAGCTCAAGCATTACGCGCTGCTTGCCGACGGGGCGCTCGACATGCCGGACCTTGCTGCGCGTTGCCTGACCGAGCTCGTGCGGCGAGAGGCCATCCCGGCGGCGGCGCTCGACGCCTATCGCCAGATGCTGAGCGAGAGCGAGGGCGCGCCTACATGAACGAGGTCGCCACCATACCGCGACCGGAGCTGACGCTGCCCGACGCGGAGGCGGCCTTGGTGCGCGCGGAATATGCCGAGGCGGAGGTGATCCTCGAATACGGCTCCGGCGGCTCCACGGTGATGGCGGCAGAGATGCCGGGCAAGCGCGTGTTCACCGTCGAGAGCGACCGCGCCTGGGCCGAGATGATGCGCGGCTGGTTTGCTGCGAACCCGCCGGCCCAAGGCTCCGAGGTGAACGTGATCTGGTCCGATATCGGCCGGACACGCGATTGGGGACAGCCCGTTGACGACACGGAATGGCGGCGTTACCCGCGCTATCCGCTCGAGGTCTGGGGCCTGCCGGAATTTCGTCAGCCGCAGGTGGTGCTGGTCGACGGACGCTTCCGGCAGGGATGCGCACTTGCGGCGAAATACCTCGCGCATGGCCCTGTCACATTGCTCTTCGATGATTACCTCCATCGTAAGCATTATCACCAGGTCGAGGCGTTCCTCGGCCGTCCCGAAATCACCGGGCGCATGGCCCGGTTCGAGATCACGCCGGAGCCGATCCCACCGGACCGCCTGCTTCGGATCATGCAATTGATGGTGCGGCCCTGACCCACCGCCACGCGACGAGAAAGGAAAGAATTATGCTGGAAATCAAGAACCTGCACGTCAAGCTTGAGGAAGAGGACAAGCAGATCCTCAAGGGAGTCGATCTGACGATCGAGGCCGGCAAGGTCCACGCGATCATGGGCCCGAACGGCTCTGGCAAGTCGACGCTGTCCTACGTCCTGTCGGGCCGCGACGGCTACGAAGTGACCGAGGGCGAGGCGACGCTGCTGGGCGAGGACATCCTCGATCTCGACCCCGAAGAGCGCGCCGCGGCGGGCCTCTTCCTGGCCTTCCAATACCCGGTGGAGATTCCCGGCGTCGGCAACATGACCTTCCTGCGCACCGCGGTGAACGCACAGCGCAAGGCCCGCGGCGAGGAGGAAATGTCCTCGACCGAGTTCCTCAAGGTCGTGCGCGAGAAGGCCAAGGAGCTGGAGATCGGCGCGGACATGCTGAAGCGCCCCGTGAATGTGGGCTTCTCGGGCGGTGAGAAGAAGCGCAACGAGATCCTGCAGATGGCGATGCTGGAGCCCAAGCTCTGCATTCTCGACGAGACCGACTCGGGCCTCGACGTGGACGCGATGAAGCTTGTCTCCGATGGCGTGAACAAGCTGCGCGCACCGGATCGCGGCTTCCTCGTTATCACGCATTATCAGCGGCTTCTGGACCATATCACCCCCGACGTCGTGCACATCATGTATGACGGCCGCATCGTGAAGACCGGCGGACCCGAGCTGGCGCTCGAGGTCGAGAAGAACGGCTATGCAGACATCATGGCGGAGAGTGCGTAATGGCAGCCCCCCAGATCAAATTTGACCAGACCGAAGAGCGGTTGTCCGGCCTGACTCTGCCCGAAGGCGGCTGGAGCATGGCCGCGCGGCGCGATGCGCTGGCCCGCGTGCAGGCGATGGGCCTGCCGCATGCGCGGGACGAGTATTGGAAATACACCAAGCCCGCGACGCTGGTACAGGCCGAAGCGCCGAAAGCGGCGCTGTTCCAGGGCGAAGAGACACCGATTTTTGACGAAGTCGACCGTCTGAAGGTCGTTTTCGTCGATGGCGTCTTCGATGCGGAGGCCTCGGACGACCTTTCGATGGAAGGCATCAAGATCGAGCGGCTGGCCGACAGCCCGGCGGATATCCACTGGGCGCGCGATCTCTACGGCACGCTCGAACTGGCGGCGCAGACGCCGGTCGAACGTCCATTGGCGGCGCTCAATACCGCCTTTGCAACGGACGGCGTTCTGATTCATGTCACAGGCAAGGCCTCCAAGCCGGTCAACCTGATTTACAACCATAAATCAGAGACTTCGGATGCGATCCTTCACCACTGCATCAAGTTGGACGAAGGTGCGGAGCTGACCGTTCTGGAAAACGGTCCGGCTGCGGCACGGTTCAACAAGGTGATGGAAGTGGATGTCGCCGACAACGCGACCTTCCACCATATCCGCACCCAGGGCCGTGACCATGAACGCCGTGCGGCCACGCATATCTTCGGCCGTCTCGGGCAGGAATCGACCTTCAAGTCGTTCACGCTGACCGCCAATGGCGTGCTGACGCGTAATGAATGCGTGCTGGAGCTGACAGGCGACGACGCAGTGGCGCATGTTGCGGGTGCCTGCATGGGCGACGGCGATTTTCACCATGACGACACCGTCTTCATCACCCATGACGCGGTGAATTGCGAAAGCCGTCAGGTTTTCAAGAAGGTGCTGCGCAACGGTGCGACGGGCGTGTTCCAGGGCAAGATCTTGGTGAAGGACGGCGCGCAGAAGACGGACGGCTACCAGATCAGCCAGTCGCTTCTGCTGGACGATGACAGCCAGTTCCTCGCCAAGCCCGAGCTTGAGATCTACGCTGATGACGTGGCCTGTTCGCATGGCTCGACCTCCGGCGCGATCGATGACGAGGCGCTGTTCTACCTGCGCTCGCGCGGTGTGCCGCAGGGCTACGCCGAAGACCTGCTGACGCTGGCTTTCCTTGCCGAAGCGGTGCTCGAGATCGAGGATCAGGACCTGCAGGACGAGGTCAATGGCCGCATCGAGGCCTGGCTCATGCGTCGGCGGTCCGCCTGACCCGTGCCGGTCACGAGCGATATCGTCGCGTCCTATCGCGGCCCGGGACGGGTGGTCGGTCGGCTTCTGTCTGATGGACGCCGGGAGGAGCGGGCGCTCGCCATCCTGATGGCGGCGTGCCTGCTCTATTTCCTGTCCCGGCTGCCGTCGCTCGCGCGAGATGCGCATCTTCAGGGCGAGGATCTCAATCCGCTTTTGGGCGGTGCGCTCTTTGGCTGGATCTTCATCGCGCCGCTCTTGATGTACGGCATCGCCGGGGTCAGCCACATGCTGGCGCGGGTGCTGGGCGGCAAAGGCACATGGTTCGGCGCGCGCATGGCGCTGTTCTGGGCGCTTCTTGCCTCGTCTCCGCTCGTGTTGCTGAACGGGCTTGTGGCGGGCTTCATCGGGCCGGGGCCGGGGCTGACAGTCGTCGGCCTCCTATGGGTCGTCGTGTTCCTGTGGTTCTGGATCTCGGGCCTGCGCGTGGCGGAAAAGGGCGCGAGCCCGGCATGACGCCTCTGGGGTTCCTCAGGCTGGCCTGGCAAAGCGTCATCGCCCCCCGCGAGGTGGCGCGGCTGTTGCTGTCGCTGCGGTTGGGGCACGAGGCGCTTCTCGTCTCGGCGGCGCTCGTTCTGGTGCTGAACACGGCCATTGTGCGGGCCTCGACCATCCTGACGCCGCCCGATCCGGCGATTGCACCCTTCGTGACCCAGCCTCTGACCTTCTTCATGGGGCTGGGCGGCATTCTCGCCATCGTGGCGCTCGTGCTGACCTGGTGCGGCCGCGCGGTGGGCGGCACGGGCCGGATCGAGGATGTGGGTCTCATGATGATCTGGCTGCAGGGTCTGCGTGTGATCGTCCAGCTTGTGATGCTCGTGCTGGCGCCCATCGCGGCCACGCTGGCGGCGCTTGTGTCCATCGCGGCATCGCTGGTCGGCCTCTGGATCCTCGTCAACTTCCTTGCGGAGGCGCATGAATTTCCGACGCTCGGAAAGGCGGCCTTCGTGCTGCTTCTGGCGGTCACGGGCCTCGCGCTCGGGCTTTCCTTCTTTTTCACGCTGATCGGGGCGACGGCCTCGGGGATGACCTGAAATGTATGATGTTCAAGAGGTCCGGAAGGACTTTCCGATCCTGTCGCGAGAGGTGAACGGCAAGCCGCTGGTCTATCTCGACAATGGCGCATCGGCCCAGAAGCCGCAGGTCGTGATCGATGCGGTCACACGCGCCTATGCGGAGGAATATTCAAACGTTCACAGGGGCTTGCACTTCCTTTCTAACCTCGCGACCGAGAAGTATGAAAGTGTTCGCGGCACCATTGCGCGCTTCCTTGGCGTGGCGGATGAGGAGCAGATCATCCTCAATACCGGCACCACCGAGGGCATCAACATGGTCGCCTATGGCTGGGCCATGCCGCGCATGGAGGCGGGCGACGAAATCGTCCTGTCGGTGATGGAGCACCACGCCAATATCGTACCCTGGCACTTCCTGCGCGAACGGCAGGGTGTTGCACTCAAGTGGGTCGATGTGGATAGCCGCGGCGCGCTCGATCCGCAAGCGGTGATCGACGCCATCGGCCCGAAGACGAAACTCGTGGCAATAACGCATCTTTCCAACGTGTTGGGCACCGTTGTTGATGTGAAGACCATCATCGATGCGGCCCATGCCAAAGGCGTGCCGGTGTTGGTCGATGGCAGCCAGGCGGCGGTGCACATGCCGCTCAATCTCGATGATCTGGGGGCGGATTTCTACGCCATCACCGGACATAAGCTCTACGGGCCAAGCGGTTCCGGGGCGATCTTCGTGCATCGCGACAGGTTGGCCGAGATGCGTCCCTTCATGGGCGGCGGCGACATGATCCGCGAAGTGCACAAGGACAGCGTCACCTATGCCGACGCTCCGATGAAATTCGAGGCGGGCACGCCGGGCATCGTGCAGACGATCGGACTGGGTGTCGCGCTCGATTACATGATGAACCTCGGAATGGAGAATATCGCGGCACACGAGGCCACATTGCGGGATTATGCGCGCGGGCGGCTCGACGGGCTGAATTGGCTCTCGGTGCAAGGCACGACCGAGAACAAGGCGGCGATCTTCTCCTTCACGATGAACGGTGCCGCGCATGCCCATGATATATCGACCATTCTTGACAAGAAGGGCGTCGCCGTCCGGGCCGGTCAGCATTGTGTCGGGCCGCTGATGGATCACATGGGCGTGGCCGCGACCTGCCGGGCCTCTTTCGGGCTTTACAACACCGAAGCCGAGGTCGACGTGCTGATCGACGCGCTCGAGCTGGCCCACGAGTTGTTCGGCTGATCCAGGTTGACGTGGCGCCGGGCGGTTGTACCCGGCGGTACGGTCCCTAGGGTGGTGGCATTGTTCACCATCAAGGAGCCGCCCTCATGCCCGCCGACCTACTGACCGACGCCGATCAGGTATCCGACATCGCCTTCGGGTTCATGGGGTCGAAGGCGCTTTTCGCAGCACTCGATGTCGGCATGTTCACCGCGTTGTCGGACGGGGCGCAGACGGCAGAGGAAGTGGCGGCCAAGACGGGCTTGCATCCGGCGCGGGCCGAGACCTTGATGACCGCGTTGACCGGGCTCGGGCTTTTGTCGGTCGATCAGGGGCGTTTTGCCAATGCACCGGCGGCCGAAGCGTTTCTGGTCAAGGGCGCCAAGTACGATTTCGGCGATTACCTCAGGTTTCAGGTCGACAAGCAGATGTACCGGCTGCTCGGCCAACTGACGCCCGCGCTGACGGGCGCGCTGGGGGATGAGGCCACGAAAAGCTACGAGGCGTGGTTCGCCGATCCCGAAGAGGCGCGGCTCTATTCCGAAAGTCAGCATGCGGGCTCGACGGGTCCGGCGCGGCAACTGGCCAAACGCGTCGATCTGAGCGGTGTTTCGCGGCTTCTCGATGTGGGCGGGGGCACGGGCGCTTTTGCCATCGGGTTGTGCCAAGCCTATCCCGATCTTGAGGTGACCATCCTCGATTTTCCCAACGTGGCGACGCTTGGTCGGGATTACGTGGCCAAGGCGGGGCTCTCCGACCGCATCGCTTACGCGGAGGGCAATGCGCTCAAGGCCGAGTGGCCGGACGGGGTGGATGCCGTGTTGATGTCCTACCTGTTCTCGGGTGTGCCCGGAGAGGCGCATCCCGGACTTCTGGAAAAGGCCATGACCGTGCTCAACCCCGGCGGGTGGGTGATGGTGCACGACTTCATCGTGCATGCGGATCGCACGGGGCCGCGCCTTGCCGCTCTTTGGCAATTGCAGCACACGGCCTTCACGCCGGAAGCCAAGTCGACTGACACGGACGGGCTGACCCGCGCCTTGGCGGATGCGGGCTTCACGGATGTCGAAATCGGTCCGATGATCCCGGAAATGACGATGCTGGCGCTCGGGACGAAACCCGGCTGAGCGCAGCGCGCACCCAGCCGGGCGGGGGGCAAGCCTCAGCCGCCGGCCTTCAGGGCCGCGGCATGGGCGATATTGCCGCGATGCGCCTCGGCATAGGCCATCATGCCCGCCATCAGACCGCCCGCGTCATCGAACTTCGTCGAGGGATGGAAGCCCGAAGCGTGCCAGTAGGTCGTGGGATCGAGCCGCAGAAGGCGCGCGAACACGGACGCGACGATTGCCCCGCCAACACCGGTCAGCTTTCCGTGGCCGTGCTGCTCGGCCTCTTGCAGGCAGTAGAACCACAGGGGCGTCTTGACGATGCCGTTCTTCTTGAGGTCGGCATGCCGCTCCACCTCGGGCAGATCGCGGTGATGGTGGGTCTTGAACCAGTCGCGGATCTTCTCGCCGTTGGCGAGCTGATAGGTGTAGCGGTCCCGCAGCATGTTGCGCAGCGGCAGGTTACGGCTCTGATCGAGGGTCAGGGTGTGATTGATCTCTTCAAGATGGACGCGGTGGTTGATGAACATCAGGTTCGTCAGCGGCAGGCCGAGCGTGGTGCCCACGGGTCGCGCCTTCTGCGCCGCCGTACCGCCCAGGTCGAAGAACATGCGCATCTCGGCGGAGCTGTCGCGGAGCCCGAAGCCCAGGATGTCGCTCATCGAAATCTGGCCGCCGTCTTTCGCCATCGCGTAATCGGGCTGCGCCGTGGCATGGCCGAACCGGTAGGCCGCACCCGAGAATTCCACCGGCATGATCGCGGCACCCGCTCCGAAATCATCGAAGGTCATCGCGTGATCGAGGCAGGATTGCTGCACGAAGGCGGGCAGGAGTTCTGTCCAGACGGCGAATTGATAATGCATCCGCAGGAAGCGGCGGACCGCCTCGAAGATTTCCGCCTCCGAGGGCACGTGGTCGTGCCAATCGTTGGCATTCATGCCCATATGGGCGCAATCGAACACCTCCTTGCGGGTGTCGGCATCATGCTCCACCTCGGTCATCAGGATATTATGCAGGGCGATGAAATTGGCCTGGATCTGGCTGACGATGCCGTTCTCGTCATTGCGCGGATCGCCGATCAGCGCCGTGCCGTTGGGCGTGCGGGCAAGGTCGTGCTCATTGGTGGCATTGCCGTAAAGCAGATATCCCGACGCGTCGCTATTGCCGTAAAGATGCGGGCTCGCCTCGGGGCCCGAACCATAGACGCAGTCGAGATCGAGCGACGGCGTGCGCACGTTCGGGATCGTCGCGGGCACGATCCGGGTGCCCAGCGCCGAGGTTGCATCGAGCGTGATGTCATGATCGACGAACTGCCCGAAGAAGGTCAGACCCGCGGCCGCCTCGCCGGATTTGTCGGTCTTCTTGCCCATGCCGAGCGCGATGGCCTCGTAGATCTCGATGAGCTGGGGGTGGGTCAGGTTTTCGAGGTGAAGCGAATTGGCCGGAAGCAGCCTGCCGAACGTGGCGGGCAGGGGCAGGTGGCGGGCGTCCTGGGGGGCGATATGGGATTTAACAAGCTGGTCATAACGTGACAGCCCGTGATGCACACGAGTCATGGAAAGCTCCTTTTAAAAAGCGTCTTGCGTCAAAAAATGCGGATCTAAAAATACGTGATCCGAGGAGGGTCCTAGCACAACCGGGCGAATTTGTCGTGCCAAAATGCGGGAGGGCCGGGGGATGCGTCTTGCGTCCGCGCATCAAGGACGGTAGTGCACAAATCAAGGCACCCGTAGCTCAGCTGGATAGAGCGCTGCCCTCCGAAGGCAGAGGCCATAGGTTCGAATCCTATCGGGTGCGCCAAATTCCCTTGGCCGACATGCACATGCGCCGCTGTTTAGTGCAGGACTGCGTATCATTTCGGCGCGGGACACGCCACGAGACGCTGCATCGCGCCCATCACTCGGGCTTCTGCAAATAATCAGGCATCTTAATTTGTTTTGATGGCGTCGCGGGATATCTTTCGGGCAACGAAAGGATCCAATTCATGAACGCACCCAGTTCGAGTTTCGCACAGACCCGCGACCCGCGCGCCTTGCGCGATTCCCTGTCGTGCTTTCCGACCGGGGTGACCGTGGTCACGGCGCGGGCGCAGGATGGGGCGCCGGTCGGTGTGACGGTGTCGTCGTTCAACGCGGTCTCGCTCGACCCGCCGCTGATCCTTTGGAGCCTGGGGTTGAAATCCGCGAGCCTTGAGGTGTTTCGCGCTGCGGATCATTTCGCGGTCAACGTCCTGTCGGAGGCGCAGGCGGATCTTCCGCGCATCTTTTCCAGCCCGGTGGAGGATCGCTTCGCAGGGCTCGACTGGCGGGACGGGATCGGCGGTGCGCCGGTTCTGACAGACAGCACCGCGGTCTTCGAATGCCGCAGCTATGCGCGCTACGATGGCGGCGATCACGAGATCATGCTGGGCGAGGTGATGCAGCACGATTGGCGCGAAGCGGCCCCGCTGATCTTCGCCAAGGGCCGCGTGTCGACCCTTCAGGCATCGGAGACCTGACCTTTCGGACAGAGCCGCGAAGCCGCCCGCTCAGAACAGCGGCGCGTTCGCGCTGTCGAGATACTCGACAGTCGTGAAGCACAGGACCGTATCGCCGATATTCTCCAGATCGTGGGTCATGCTTTCGCCCTTGGCGAAGGTGAAATGCTTGGTCGTGCCGACCTCGTAATCCATCTCCGACACCGTGCCATCGGAAAAGCGGGACCGCGCGCGTCCGGGGGTGGTGGCGACCCAGAAGTAATCCAGCATATGCGTGTGAAAGGGCAGGCGGTCGCCGGGCTGCATCTCGATCAGCCAGACCCGTGCGCGCGGGCTTTCGCTGACAAGGGTCGAGCCCACATTCCCGTTCGTTCCCGCGCTCTCCAATTCGGCGATCAGAGCAGGCGTCCAGTGCGGCCCCTGAAACGCATTCGCATCGGCGTCGATCCTGGTTGCGGCATTCTGTGTCATTAGAAGGCTCCCTTGCGCTCGCTTTTTAATTATAGAGTGATAATTAAAGAGCGCAAAGCGCAATTGCAGGGGAGGCAGGCAGCATGGCAGGCAAGGCGGCAATCGTCGGAGGATCGATCGGCGGGCTGTTCGCGGCCGCCGCGCTCAAACGCGCAGGCTGGGACGTGGTGGTGCATGAACGCGTGAATGTGCCGCTTGCCGGGCGCGGGGCCGGGATCGTCACGCATCCGCAGCTCATTGACGCGCTGGAACGCGTGGGGGCCGAGACCGCCGATCTGGGCGTGCATGTGGACGAGCGTGTCGCCTTCGACCAGCAGGGCCGTGCCCATGCGCGCATGCCCTATCCGCAGGTCGTCACGTCCTGGGATCGCACGTACCAGGCCTTGCGCGCGCTGGTCCCGGATGCCCAGTATCGCCTTGGTCAGGCCCTGCACCGCTTCGATCAGGATGCGGACGGCGTCACGCTGCATTTCGAGGACGGCGCAACGGAGCGTGCGGATGTGCTGATCGGCACGGATGGGTTCCGATCCGTGGTGCGTGGGCAGATCGCGCCCGAGGTGCAGCCCGTATATGCGGGATACGTGGTCTGGCGCGCACTCGCCAATGAGGCCGATCTCGATCCGGGGATCCGCGACCGGGTCTTCGACATGTTCGGGATGTTCATGCCGAAGGGGACGCAGATCGTGGGCTATCCCATCGCTGGCGAGGGCAATGACCTGCGTCCAGGGCATCGGCGCTACAATTTCGTCTGGTACGTGCCGACGGACGTCGATGATCTGGACGATATGCTGACCGATGCGGAGGGGACGCGGCATGCGATCTCCATCCCGCCGCCACTGGTGCGGGAGGCGGTGGTGAAACGCGCCGCGCAAAGGGCTGCGGAATGGCTGCCGGACGTGTTCGAACACGTGCTCGCGAAAAGCGAGCGGCCCTTCTTCACGCCGATCTATGACCATCTGAGCCCTGATTTCGCGCAAGGCCGCGTGGCCATCGCTGGCGATGCGGCCTGCGTGGCGCGGCCGCATGTGGGCATGGGCGTGACCAAGGCCGGGGGCGATGCCCTCGCACTCGGGCGGCACCTTTCGGGGGTGGGGCCGGAGGGTGTTGAAGCCGCCCTCGCATCCTATTCCGCGGAACGTGTGCCCGCGGCCCGCGCGGCGCATGATCGCGCGCAGATGCTGGGGCGTTACATCTTCGCTGATCCCGCAACGGGGCATAACCGCGACGGGCGCAACAATCCCAATCAGGACGAGATCCTGCGCCTCACGGCGGTGGCTGATTTCGACTGAGATGCGGACGCGGCGTGATTCTTAATGATCGCCCGATAAATATGCGTTAAACAGGCCGGGCACAGATCAGGAGCGCGGCATGGAAGATCAGGCAAGCAAGACCTTCGACGTCATCTTCGAAGGCACGGGCACCTCAAGCGGTAAGATGCGCAATGACATCGCGGTCGAATGGCCGATGATGAAGGAACGGTTCGAGCTTGCGACCGACGAGGGCCCGTTCCATGGCGGGGACGGAACCGCGCCGCCGCCTCTTGCGCTGTTCACCGCAGCCCTGACGGGGTGCCTGATGACCCAGATCCGCGCCTTCTCCAAGCGGCTTCGGATCGACATGCGCGGTGTCGAGGTCAAGGCAAAGCTGCATTGGTCGGGCGAGCAGATCGGCAACGCGCCCTATGTCACGGCGCCTGTCGGTTTTTCACTCGATGTGGATATCGACAGCGATGCAAGTCCCGAAGATCTCACGCATCTTCTTGAATGTGCCAAGAAAGGGTGTTTCATCGAGCAAAGCTTGGCGGAAGGCGTGAATGTCAGCCACCGGCTCAAGGTGAACGACGACTGGCAGGCCATTGACTGACAAGACAAAATCCAAAGGGGCGGGTGCGGAGACCGCACCGCGCCGCAAGCGCCTTTCATCGGATGAGCGCCGCGAGGAATTCCTGGCCAAGGCCATCGAGTTCTTTGCCAAGCAGGGCTTTGAAAGTTCGACCCGCGCGCTGGCCCGGCAATTGGGCGTCACGCAGCCGTTGCTCTATCGCTATTTCCCGTCGAAGAGCGACCTGATTTCCGAGGTCTATGACCGCGTCTACGTCAAGCGTTGGCGCGATGAGTGGAGCGCGCTTCTCACCGATCGGGAGAAACCCGTGCGCAGCCGGCTGGTCGAGTTCTATTCCGCCTATACCGATGTCGTCTTCCATGACGAATGGATGCGGATTTTCCTGTTTTCCGGCCTCAAGGGCGAGGATATCAACCGCCGCTACATGAAGCTGGTGCGCGCCCGCATCCTGGAGCCGATCCTGCGTGAGCACCGCGTCGAGACGGGCATGGGCGAGACCGAGCCCTCAGACGAAGAAGTGGAATTCGCCTGGATCATGCATGGCGGCATTTTCTACTACGGTGTGCGGACGCTGATCTACGAAGCCTCGGTTCTGAACAACAAGGATTTCGTGATCGAGACGTCCATCGACGCGTTCCTCGGCCAGTTGCCGAAGGTGCGCGCGGCGGTGGCCGACTGACCGAGACCCGCTGCGCGCGTTTTCAGCCAGGCTGAGACGTGGCGGCGCGACCCGCGAAAGCAGCCGCGCCGAAACCGCTCAGGCCTTCGTGCCGCGTGCCGGGTAACCCTTCGCGACCGCGCCGACCTTGCTCAGCAGGATATCGAGATTGGGTCGCGCGAAGGGCATGGTGGCGATGTCGATGAGATACAATTCGCCATCCGGCTTGACCCAGAAGGTGCCGGGCTCCGCGAAGGTGGCCGTTTCGGCCTCCTTGATCGAGCTTGAGAGATAAAGCCCCCAATTCCGCGCATCCTCTTCGGTCATGCCATACGCGATCTGCGTCTTCTCGAGCCCCCATTCGTCCTTGGCCTTCTGCGCGCGATCCTCGGGATCCATGGAGACGGCGACGACCTTCACGCCCGCTGCCTCGAACGCCTCGATCTTGGGCTCCAGCTGATCGGCGAGGAAATCCTTGCAGACCGGGCAATGAAAGCCGCGATAGACCAGGATCATCGTGACCGTTTCGGGCGTCTGGTCGGCCAGGGTGAAGGTGCCGCCGCCCACAAGCGGAAGGGACAGGGCCGGGGCCTGCGTGCCGGGCATGATCTTGGAGGACATGTGAGAAAACTCCTGTTTTTCAGTTGGATATCGGTCGGTTGAGAGCGAAACGGCCCTGATCGCCGATGGGTTCCCGAATGCGGTGAGCGGGATGGGCGGCACGGATGGCCTTGGCGGTGGGACTGCAGGCGCTCATCGGGCAGGGCGGTCGCCTCTGCCTGAAGTAGGTCGTCCTCTTCACCATGATCCGGACCATCGCGGCCTTCCGAATTTGCGCTTGCCTGTTATTTATAAGTCGATAAATTAAGTGATACGGGAAGGGTCTGCAGAGCACAAGGGCGCCAGTTCGGACCGGGACGGGGGGATCATGAAAGCTGCGGATTTCGCGTATGAAAAACCGGATAGCCTGGACGCCGCATTGGCGCTTCTGGCCGATCCGGACCGGGATGCGAGCCCCATTGCCGGTGGGCAAAGCCTTGTTCCCATGATGAATTTCCGGATGGCCATGCCGGAGCTTCTGGTCGATCTCAACGGGCTTGATGAATTACGGGGCATTTCGGCGGACGCCGGTGGCGGCCTCAGGATCGGCGCGATGACGCGTTACAGCGCGCTCGAGGCGTCCGACCTCGTGACGGAGCGCGCGCCGATCATCGCGATGGCACTGCCGCATATCGCGCATGCCGCAATCCGCAATCGGGGCACCATCGGGGGCAGCGTCTCGCTGGCCGATCCGGCGGCGGAAATGCCCGCGCTGATGTTGGTTCTCGATGCCGAGATCGAGGTGCAATCGGCCAAGGCCCAGCGCCGCATCAAGGCGGACGAGTTCTTCACCGGCCTCTACGAGACCGCGCTTGACGAGGGCGAGTTGGTGACCGCGATCCACGTACCGGCCGCACCTTCGGGCCGACGCTTTGCCTTTTATGAACTCGCGCGACGCCACGGCGATTACGCAATGGCAGGCGTCGCAATTGCCGGGACGGGCGACGCGCTGGAAGACCCGCGCATCGCCTTCTTCTCGGTCTCGGACCGGGCGCTGCGTGCGCGCGGCGCGGAGGCCGCCTTGGCCGCAGGCGATGTGGAGGGCGCCATCGCGGCGCTCGATGAGATCGACTTCGCGGGCGATCTCAATGCCGATGCCAAGACCAAGCGCCATCTCGCGGGCGTGGTTCTGAAGCGCGCCCTGGGGAGGCTCTGACATGTCCGACACACGAACGATCCGTTTGACCGTGAACGGCGAGACCGGGAGCTACACCGTCCCCGTCCGGCAAAATCTTGTCGACTTCATCCGCAACGATCTGGGCCTGACGGGCAGTCATGTGGGCTGCGAACATGGCGTCTGCGGGGCATGCTCCATCGAGGTGGATGGTGATATCGTGCGAGGCTGCCTGATGTTCGCGGTGCAGGCCGATGGGGCCGAGATCACCACGATCGAAGGCCTGGCGGAAAGCGACCGGGGCGCGGCCCTGCGTTCCGCCTTCTCGGCGCGCAACGCGCTGCAATGCGGCTATTGCACACCGGGCATGCTGGCCACGGCGCTCGATTACGTCGAAGCGGGCGGGGCCGCCGACCGGGCGGCGATCCGCGCGCATCTGTCGGGCAATTACTGCCGCTGCACAGGGTATCAATCCATCGTGGATGCGGTTTGCGACGTGATCGAGGGGAGGGTCGAGGCATGAGCGGCCCGCTGACCATGTTCGACACGCCGCGCGCCTATATCGGACAGCCCGTGCCGCGCGCGGATACCAAGCGGCTCCTGCAGGGGCGGGGCAAGTTCATCGACGACATTCAGCTGCCCCGGATGCTGCATGCGGCCTTCGTCCGCTCGCCCGTGGCGCATGGCACGATCACCGGGATCGACGTCGAGGAGGCGCGCGCGCTGCCCGGCGTCATCGCGGTCTATACCGGTGCGGATATCGCGCCGCACGTGGAACCGTACGTGGGCGTGCTGAGCCACCTTGCGGGACTGCGCTCGGCCCCGCAGATGCCGCTTGCGGTGGATGTGACCCGCTGGATCGGCGAGCCCTTGGTGATGATCATCGCGCAAAGCCGCGCCGTGGCCGAAGATGCCGCAGCGCTCGTGATGGTCGATATCGATCCGCTGGACGCCGTGACGGATATGGAAACCGCCCTCGATCCCGCGACGCCGGTGATCCATGCGGAGATGGACTCGAACCTCGCCTGGGAGCGCACCGTCGATGTGGGTGATGTGGATGCGGCCTTCGCGCGGGACGATGTGACCGTGGTCGAGCGTCGCTTCCGCTTCGGGCGCCATACGGGCGTCACGCTTGAGACGCGCGGCGCCGTGGCGGCGTTCGATCCCTCCGAGGACGAGCTGACTTTCTGGTATTCGGGCCAGGCGCCGCACATGATGCAGTTCATCTTCGCCAAGCATCTGGGCCTGCCCGAGGAGAACGTGCGCGTCGTGAGCCAGGATGTGGGCGGCTCCTTCGGGATCAAGATCCACACCTATGGCGACGAGATCGCGACGGCGCTGGCGGCGAAGCTGCTGGGCCGGCCGGTGAAGTTCGTGGCCGACCGGATGGAAAGCTTCCTGTCGGATATCCATGCACGCGATCACGTGGTCGACGGGCGGATCGCCGTCGATGCCGACGGCAGGATCGCCGCTTTGGCCTTCGATGACATCACCGGGATCGGGCCCTTCTCGATGTATCCGCGCACCTCGGCCATCGAGGCGAACCAGGTGCTGAACCTCACGGGCGCGCCTTACGTGATGGAGAATTACCGCGCAAACGCCAAGGTCGTGTTTCAGAACAAGAACCTGATGTGCCAGTACCGGGCGGTGGGGCATCCCATCGCCATGGCGGTCGCGGATGGCCTGCTGGAGGATGCCGCGCACGAGATCGGCATGGATGTGGTCGAGATCCGGCGGCGCAACCTCATCCCCGACGACGCTTATCCGACGCAATCGGCCTCTGGCATGAAGCTCGACGATCTGAGCCATCACAAGAGCTTGGAGACCCTTGTTGACGCGATGGATTACGAAGCGCGGCGGGCGGAACATGCCAAGCTGCGCGAAGAGGGCATCTATCGCGGGCTTGGTCTCATTTCGATGGTGGAGGTCACCAACCCCTCGCCGATGTTCTACGGCATCGGCGGCGCGCCTATCGCGAGCCAGGATGGCGCGACGATCCGGCTCGATGCGGGCGGCGGGGTGCATGTGTCCTCGTCGGTGACCGAACAGGGGCAGGGTACCAATGCCATTCTTGCCCAGATCGCGGCGGATGTGTTCGGCGTACCGATCGAACGGGTCAAGGTCACCACCGGCGACACGCGGACCACGCCTTATGGCGGCGGCACATGGGCCTCGCGCGGCGCGGGCATCGGCGGGGAGGCCTGCCTGCAGGCAGCGCAGGCCTTGCGCGATCAGGTGCTCGAGGTGGCGGCGGTGATCCTTCAGTCCGAGCCCGGCAAGCTTGATATCAAGGCAGGCGCGGTGGTCGATGCCGAAGGCGGTGCGGAGCGGATGAGACTCAGCGATCTGGCGCGGACGGTCTATTATCGCGGCAACGAGCTGCCCTCGGATCTCAAGCCTGAACTGATCGCAACGCGGCATTATCGCGTGACCGACTTCCCCTTCGTCTTCACCAACGGCGCCATGGCCGCCGAGGTGGAGGTCGATCCCGAAACGGGCTTTGTGCAGGTCCTGAACTTCTGGGCGGTCGAGGATTGCGGGCGCGTCATCAACCCCGTGCTGGTCGACGAACAGGTGCGCGGCGGCGTGGTGCAGGGCATTGGCGGGGCACTTTACGAGGAATGCGTCTATGACGCGGAGGGCCAGCTGCAGAACGCGACCATGGCCGATTACCTCGTGCCGATGGCCTTCGAGATGCCGGATATCGTGGTGAAACACGTGGAGACACCGACCAAGACCTCCGTTCTGGGCGCCAAGGGTGCTGGCGAGGCCGGCACGGGCGGCGCGCCCGGCGCGGTGATGAACGCGGTGAACGACGCGCTTCGACCCCTGGGGGCGGCGATCCACCAGATGCCGATGACACCCGAGCGGGTGCTGCGGGCCTTGGGGAAGGTCTGAGCCCGGCCCATACAGCGCAGGGCGAGTAAACGCAGGACCAAGCGGGATTTGTCTGCTGATGCGCTCTGCTGGGCGTTGTTCGAAACAGCGCGTCCACAGGCGCCGCTCCTCTGAAGATGATTTCTGTTCGGACCTCGCGGCAAACCAAGCGCACAGGACGTCCGATCCGGTCGAAAAAAGCGGAGCCTGTCCACATATCCCGCCCGTGCGTACCGTCGCTTCATCCAATCAACTTGCCTCTCTGTGAACGCGTTCACAGCGTGGCTGCCTGCCATCTCCTAAAGCTTGGGTCATCGAACGGACACACAGTCCACAGCCTGAACCCAATGACCAAGGAGATTTCCGATGACCAACACGATTGCCAAGAAACTCATCGCCACAGCCCTCGCGGTTTCCACGCTTGCCAACAACGCGACCACGGCGACGGCGGCCCCCCTGACCAATAATTACCGGGCCTACGAGGTATCGTTCGAGTGCCACAAGGACGGCGTGATCAATACCGGCACTCGGGACAAACTGGCGGTCAATTTCGTGACAACCGGGGGCCGGATCTACCCGGGCACGGCGATCCTTCAGCCCGGCAGCACCTGCGCGCCCGGCAGCCTTGCGGTCTATCGCTCGCCGCAGATCGCGTTGCCGAATGATGACCAATTGGCGCGGGTCACCGTGGCTGCAACTGGGCAGGATGCGATGCTCGCCACGGTGGTTCATGTGCACCAGTACGACAAGGGTGCGCCGAATACCGGCTTTCGGACGCCCTATGTGGGCCGCTGGGCCAATGGCAATGGACGGCGCGCCTATTGCTTCTCCACCGACGCCGCCGACACGACCAGCCAGGGCTGGTTCTCGAACGGAGGCGATCCGGCCCGGCATATCTGGTCGGCGGGCTGCACGAAGAAGATCACGTTCATGGTCAACGGCCCGGCCTCGCTTAACTAGAGCTCGGAAAGGCGTTTGCGCAGGTATCGTCCCCGGACGGGCCTGCGCGACAGAGCGACAGTCTCGACGTCCCTCGGTTCCCTCCGGGGCATTTTTCGCATCTGCACCCCGATTGAGGCCATGGATGCTGGCGACGAGCCTCGCGTGCCGGGTTGTCGCATGCCCCATCATGAAAAAGGGCGGCCCGAAAGCCGCCCCGTTCGTTACGGCTGAGGCCAGACCTCACTCGATGGTGTAATCCACCGGCATCTCGTAGCCCGTCGCGGCGACCGCTTCGATATAGGTCTTCATCACCTCCGTGCCGGGCATGCCGCGGCCGTCGGCGTCCTTGGCCTGCTGGTTGGGGAAGCTCACGAGGCTTTCCGCCCAGCCCGCGCGCGCCTCGGCGGACAATTCGCGGATCTCCGCACCCACTTCGCGCAGCCCTTCGAGGCCCGCGGCCTGCCGCGCGTTGTTCGAGGCACCCGACTGGTCCTCATAGGCGCGGCCCACTTCGACGATGATCTGGCGCACGTCCTCGGGCAGGCTGTCGAACTTGCGCTGGTTCATGGTCAGCGCGTTCACGCCCATCGCGCCGAAGCCGATCAGGGTGTAATAGGGCGAAGGCTCGTAGAACTTGAAGCCGAGATAGGCCGAGGGGAACATCAGCCAGCCGTTATAGACGCCCGTCTGCAGCGACAGGTAGCCGTCGGGCAGGGTGGATTGCACCGGCACCGCGCCCGCGAATTCGAGCCAGGGCAGGTTGGGCCCCGCGCCGCCGATCTTCACGCCCTGCAGGTCGTCCACAGTCTCCCAGGGATCGGTGGTGCCGAGGTGATAATTGTCCCAGCCATGCAGACCCAGAAGCACCTGGTCATACTCGGATGTGAATTGCTCGGTCAGCCACGGCACCGCGTCATAGGTGGCGCGCACGGCCTCCATGCCCTGTGCCGCGTCCTGCGGGCCGAAGGGCGTGTAATAGGGGAAGTTGTGCAAGAACAGCTTCGCCGGCTCGAAACAGATGCAATAGGCGCCGATATCGAGAATGCCGTTCTGCACCGACTCGAGCGTCTCGGCCACGCCCGCGATGGCACCGCCATAGCCTTCCACGAACTCGATCGTGTGCTCCGTCTCCTCGGCGACGCGGCGCTTGACCTCGGGCACGAAGAAATCCGCCACATCCGCCACGTAGACCGCAGGCCCGTTGGGGTGTCCGGCCCCGATCCTGAGGGTGATATCCTCGGCAAGGACGGGGGTCGCCCCGAGTGACAGTGCCGTCCCGACAAGCACGCATCCGCGCGCGTAAGCCGTCTTTTTCATCTATGTCTCCTCCCTGGTGTCGCGCAATATCGCGTGGAGCTGGCGGCCCTGGCCTGATCGGTGCTCTTGTCCGACCGGCATTATTTATCGACCGCTAACTACCGATGACATTCCCACACATAATCCCGCACCGGTCAAGCTGGCACATGAGCTGAGCGCCTTATTTATCGTTCGCTAATTAAAGTCCTTGACCCGAAACCGAGATAAAGTAGCTTTTGCCAACCACATGGCGTCAACAGGCAGGGGAGGGTCTGATGCAGGTGCCCATCAAGATTTCGAGGGCGATCCATCTGATCTCCGCGCTCTGGACGCTGGCCTTGGCGGCGCTGATCTTCGGGGACGTGATCGGACGCACGGTCTTCACGGCGCCCATTCCGGGCACCAAGGAAATCCTGCAGAACTCCATCGTCTCCATCGCCTTTCTGCAATTGCCGCTGGCGATCTATTCCGGCTCCATGTTGCGCACGACGATCTTTGCCGATGCGGTGCCGCCCGTCGCGCGGCGCATCCTGCGGACCGTCTCGGCGCTGCTCGGCCTCCTCGTCTTTCTCGGCCTGGTCTGGAGCACGCTGCCTGCCTTCCTCGATGCCTACCGGATCGGCGAATACGAGGGCGAGGGTTCGTTGCGGGTGCCCACCTGGCCGGTGCGCGGCGTCGTGCTGGTGATGTCGGCCTTCGTGGCGCTGGCCTATCTGCAAATGATCTGGCTCGACTGGCGCGGGCGGCTCATCGACGAGTCCGAAGCGCCCGGCGCCTTCGCCCCCCTCGGCACCGAAAAATAAGAGCAGGAGCGCGTCATGGGTGGGGATATCGTACTTTGGATGCTGCTTCTGCTGATCGTTCTGATCTTTCTGGGCGTGCATATCGGCGTTTCACTGGCGGTCTGCTCCGCGCTTGGCGTCTGGCTGATGCTCGGCAGTTTCGAGGCGGCGGTCTCGATCCTTGGAAACACCGCCTATGAGGCGGTGCGCAAGGACGTCTTCGCGGTGATCCCGCTATTCGTCCTGATGGGGGATTTCATATCAAGGTCAGGGGCGGCGTCCGACCTTTACCGGATCTGCGACCGCACGCTAAAGCGCCTTCCGGGCCGACTGGCCATCGCGACCATTGCCGGAAACACCGTCTTCGCCGCCGTGACGGGCGTGTCGATCGCTGCCGCCGCCGCCTTCAGCCGCATCGCGTATCCCGAGATGAAGCGCGTGGGCTACAAGCAGACCTTCTCGCTGGGCGCGGTCGCGGGCTCGGCCTGTCTCGGCATGCTGATCCCGCCCTCGGTGCTGCTGATCGTCTGGGCAATCCTGACCGAGATGAGCGTGGGCGCCCTGTTCATCGCGGGCATCATCCCGGGCATCCTGCTGGCGCTTCTCTTCACGGCCTACGTGGTCATCTCCGCCATGCGAAAGCCCGAGATCGCGCCAGCCTTCAAGGAGGAACTGGTCCCGCTGACGCGCGAAGAGCTCCGCTCAGAGCTCGTGGGCGGGCTCGGCATCCTCGCGCTGATCCTGCTGGTGATCGGGGGCATCTGGACGGGTATCTTCACGCCGACGGAAGCCGCCGGGTTCGGCGCCATCGGCGCGCTCATCATCGGCATCATCAAGGGCATGCGCGGCCGCGAAATCCTCGAGGCGATCTATCAGGCGGGGCGCACCACGGCGCCCATCATGTTCCTGCTGATCACGGCGCAGATGTATTCGCGCCTTCTGGCCATCGGCGGCGCGGTCAACTTCATCCAAGGGCTCTTTTTCGGCATGGGGGCGGAGCCCTGGATGATCATCGCACTGATGATGGTGATCTGGATCATCCTCGGCATGCTGGTCGATTCCGTGTCGATCATCCTGCTGACCGTGCCGATCTTCGCGCCGATGGCGGTGATCCTCGGCATCGATCCGATTGCCTTTGCGATCTTCGGCATCCTCGTGATCGAGGCAGGCCTGCTGACGCCGCCCTTCGGACTTCTGGTCTATACGGTGAAAGGCTCCGTGCCCGATCCTGACGTGACTTTGGGCCAGATCTTCGCGGGCTCGACACCCTATTTCCTGCTGATCCTGCTGGCCGCGCTGATCGTCCTGTTCGTACCGGCGCTCGCGACCTGGATGCCGCAGGCCATGCTGAACTGACGGAAAAGGGCGCGGCGTCAGGGCTCCTGCAACCCGTCGAGGTCGCGGCGGATCTCATCGAGGAAAAGATGACCCTCGGGCGCCAGCGGTCGGCGTGCGGGTTCGATCACCACGAAATCGGAATAGAGCGGCGGATCGATCAGCGGAGAGACCGTCCGGACGACGCCGCCTGCCTGGGCATCAGGCCCCGCGATGATCCAGGGCAGTATGGTGACCCAATCGCTGTTCGCGACGAGTTCAAGCGTGCCGAGCATCGCATCCATGTCCAGAAGGCGCGCGACGCGGATGCCGTTCGTTTCGAGATATTCCTCGATCTTTGCGCGGCGGATATTGGCGCGCGCGGGCACAATCAGGTGCAAGGGGGGCAGGGAGGCCAGTGCGACGGGGCCGAGGTTTTCGAGCCCCTGGCCCGGACGCGACAGCAGCATTTCCCGCGAGCGCACGAGCGGCGTGACCTTCAGCCCGGTCTGGCCGGAAAAGCCCGGCACCAGCGCGAAATCCAGCGCCTCGGCGCGCACCATGTCCGTGAGTGCGCCGGAATAGCCCTCGATCACCTCGATCTCGACGCCGGGATGGGCGGCGGCAAAGCGATCAAGCGCCGGGGCAAGTGCTGCACGCGTCAGGGCCGGGATCAGGCCCGCGCGGATCTTGCCGCTGATGGCGCCGCCCGCCGCCCGCGCCTCGCCGCTGGCCTGTTCCAGAAGCCTGAGCGCCTCGATGCATTGGGTGTAATAGCGCTGCCCGGCCGGCGTCGGCGTCACGCCATCGGGGCCGCGCAGGAACAAGGGCAGTCCCAGCGCCTGTTCGACCGCGGCCACATGCTGGGAAATGCCCGATTGCGTGGCATTCTCGCGTTGTGCGGCGCGGGTGAAGGACTGCTCCTCGACCACGGCCACGACGGAGCGGATCTGGCGCAGGGTGATCATCGGCTTGCCCTCCGGTCACTTTCGAAATTGTCGCGCCATCAATAATTTTGATCCGCTTTTTTATTCATTATAATTTCACATGAGAGGCCGGCAATATACCTTCGACGCAGATCATCGAGGGAGGACGTGATGGATCTGGGCTTCTTCACCATGCCGATACACCCGGTCGACAAGGACTGGCGCACATCTCTGGCCGAGGATCGCGCGGCGTTCCTGCTGGCCGATGAGTTGGGCTTCACCGAGGCGTATGTGGGCGAGCATGTCACCGACGCGGCCGAGAACATCACCAGTTGCGCGATGTTCATTGCCTCGCTCGCCTCGGCGACCAAGCAGATCCGTCTGGGGACGGGCACGGTCAACATGCCCAACAGCCATCCCGCCGCCGTGGCCGCGCAGATGGCCATGCTCGACCACATGCTGGACGGGCGGTTCAATTTCGGCATCTCACCCGGAGGCCTCGCCTCGGATGCGGAAGTGTTCGGCAATCTCGACAAGGATCGCCCGGGCATGTTCCTCGAAGCGATCAACATGGTGCTTGAGATCTGGGCCCGCGAGGCCCCCTACAACATCAAGGGGGAGCACTGGGAGGTCTCGACCGAGCGCACGCAGATGACAGAGATCGGGCAGGGCATCATGCCGAAGCCCTTGCAGCGCCCGCATCCGCCCATCGTGGTGACTGCCGTGGCGCCGTTCTCGAAGGGCGTGACCGAGGCGGCGGCGCGCGGTTGGGACCCGATCAGCGCCAACTTCCTGATGCCGCAATGGGTCAAGAGCCACTGGCCGAAATACGTAGAAGGCTGCGAACGGGCGGGCCGTCCCGCCGATCCCGCAAACTGGCGCGTGGCGAAAAGCGTCTTCGTGGCCGACGACATGGACACGGCGCGCCGCTACGCCACCGATCCGGACAGCCCCTACCGGTTCTATTACAGCCAGCTTCTGACCAAGATGCGCAAGCATAACCGGCTGGGATTGTTCAAGGAACATCAGGATCAGCCCGATGACGAGGTCACGCTCGATCATGTCTGCGACCGGTTGATCATCTGGGGCACGCCCGACAAGGTCACCGACGATCTGCTGGCCTTCCAGGACGAGGTCGGTCAATTCGGCACGCTGCTCGTTGCAGGCAAGGACTGGGCCGATGTTGACCTCGCCCGCCGCTCCATGGTGCTGTTGGCCGAGAAGGTGAAACCCGCGATCGACACGGCAACAGCGGCACAACAGGCGGCAGAGTGAGCATGCAGGCAGATCTGGGCAGCGTGACGCTGCATTATCGCATCGACGGGCCCGACGGGGCGCCCTGGCTGATCCTGTCGAACTCGCTGGGCGCGGATCTGTCCATGTGGGACGACCAGATCCCGGTTCTGACCGGCACCTACCGCGTGCTGCGCTACGACACGCGCGGACATGGCGGATCCTCCACGCCCGAGGGGCCTTACAGCTTCGACGACCTTTTGGGCGATGTGCTGGGGCTGATGGACCACCTCGGGATCGAGACTGCGGCGTTCATGGGGCTGTCGATGGGCGGCATGACGGGGCTTGGCCTTGCCATTCACCACCCCGACCGGATCACGCAGGTCATCTGCGCCGATGGCCGTGCGGATGCGCCGGAACCGTTTCGCGCCATGTGGGACGAACGGATCGCCAAGGTCGAGGCAGGCGGGCTGGAGGCCATCGCGGACGGCACGCTCGCAAGCTGGCTGACCGAGGATTGGCGTGCGGAAAACCCCGAGCGTGTGGCGGCGATCCGGGACATGGTCCTTGCCAATGATCCTACGGGCTACATCGCCTGTTGCCGCGCGCTTCAGGGCCTCGACTACCTGCGGCATCTGCCGGAGGCCGGGGCACCCATCCTTTTCGTGGGCGGCAGCGAGGACAAGGGTGCTGCGCCCGAAGTCATGCAGGCCATGGCCGAAGCCACGCCGGGCGGCGCCTATATCGCCATTCCCGATGCGGCCCATGTGGCCAATATCAACCGGCCCGAGGCGTTCAATATCGCGATCTCGGACGTGCTGGGCCTGTCGGACGCATCGCCTGTATGAGCGAAGAGGCCCGGCCCGACGTCGTGCAGACACCCGCGCTGGCCTATCTGCCGGTGGCCCTTTTCGGCATGACCATGGGGCTTCTGGGCCTTGGACTCGCACTCTACGCGGCGGGCTTTACCACGCTGTCCTTCTGGATCGGCGGGGGCGGCAGCGCGGTGCTGCTGCTTCTGCTGACGGCCTATGCGCTGAAGGCGCTGCACTATCCCGATCATGTCGCGCGCGAATGGGGAGATCCGGTGCGGTTGGCCTTCTTTCCGGCGGCCAGCCTGTCGGTGATCCTGATATCCATCCTGATCTGCCGCGATCTGCCCTGGCTCGCGCGGCCGCTCTGGATCGGCGGCGCGGCGGTGCAGGCGGTGATGACCGTGATCGTCTTCTCGGCCTGGATATCGCATCGCGCCTTCGGGCCGGGCCATCTCTCGCCCGCATGGTTCATCCCGGCCGTGGGCAATGCCATCGTGCCGGCGGCAGGCGTGCCTTTGGGATATGTGGAGCTGAGCTGGTACTTCTTCTCCGTGGGTGTGCTCTTCTGGATCGTGCTGCTGACATTGGTTTTTAATCGCCTGATCTTCCACGACCCGATGCCGGGCAAGATGCGCCCGACGCTGGTGATCCTGATCGCGCCGCCTGCCGTGGCCTGCCTTGCCTGGCTGCAGCTCAATGGCGGGGCGGTGGATGCGCTCGCGCGGATCTTCATCAATCTGGGCTACTTTTTCGCCGCTTTGGTGGCCATCCGTATTCCGTCGCTTCTGAAGCTGCCCTTCGCGCTGTCCTTCTGGGCGCTGTCCTTCCCGCTGGCCGCGCTGACCAGTGCCAGCTTCCAGTTCGCCGCGCTGGCGGGATCGCCACTGCATGCATGGATCGGCTGGGGGCTTCTGGTACTGCTGTGCGGGGTGATCGCCGCATTGAGCCTGCGAACACTGAAAGCGGCCCTTCGGGGGGAGATCTGCTTGCCCGACTGATCCCGCTCAAGGCTTGCGCCTTACGGGTCGAACGGATGTTCCTCGAGCCGCGCGCGGATATCGTCGTCCAGCGGCGTGTCGAACGAGTTCAGCATGAAACCCAGCGTCGAGTAGAAGCCCACGGTGGCCATCAGGTCCAGCAGGGCCGCCTTGCCATAGCTTGCGATCATCGCGTCCCGCGTCGCGGGCGTCAGGCGCGAGGTGTCGAACAGCTCGTCCACGGCATTTGTCAGCAGAGTGTCCTCATCGCTCATGGCGGCTTTCGGCCCCATGGCCGTGGCGATGCGCGCATCCGACAGCCCAACCTTTCGGGCCCGTTCGATATGCTGGAGCCATTCGTATTCCGACCCCAGCCGGAACCCCGTGCGCAGGATGACGACTTCACTGCGGACAGGGCCCAAGGCCGTCCCGTTGACGATATGGTCCCGCAGATCCATCCAGGCCCGCAGCAGCTCCGGATGGTGCGCCATGGTGCGATAGACGTTGAGCTGCCCGGCAAATCCGTCGCGCAGATCCGCGATCTCGCTGGGCCAGTTGCTGTCGGGCAGGGGGGCGAGGTTGTGCTCCGCCGTCATGTGCTTTCCCTCCATTGCGCGATCCGGCCCGGCCAAGGCGCCGGTTCAGACAACGTCGAACGGTTCGAAATCATTGGCGCGCGCGCGGTGCCACCGTCCGAGATAGCCGAACTTGTCCTCCTCCTCTCGCAGGAGGAAACCGTCGGGCAGATAGGGATAGACATCCTCGCCGGTGACCATGTCGCGCGCGCTTTCGCGCATCATCAGGTGATGCGGCCGGAAATCGCCGGGTGCCGAAAGGCCCGCGGCTCCCGTCATCTCGGCCAGCGCCTTCAACGTGTTGTTGTGGAACCGGTAGACGCGTTCGGCCTTGCCCACGGGATCGAGCGCGCGCTGCCGCCACGGGTCCTGCGTGGCCACGCCCACGGGGCAATGGTTGGTGTGGCAGGCCTGCGCCTGGATGCAGCCGATGGCGAACATGAAGCCGCGCGCGGAATTGGCCCAATCGGCGCCCAGCGCCAGAGCCTTGGCAATATCGAACGACGTCAGAAGCTTGCCCGAAGCGCCGATCTTGATCTGGTCGCGCAGACCGGCCCCGCGCAGGGTGTTATGCGCAAAGACCAGCCCCTCGACGAGCGGCATGCCGATATGGTTGGCAAATTCCAGAGGTGCCGCCCCCGTGCCGCCTTCCTTGCCGTCGATCACGATGAAATCGGGCACGATCCCGGTCTCCAGCATCGCCTTCACGATGCACATGAATTCCCGCCGGTGCCCGATGCACATCTTGAAGCCCACGGGCTTGCCATGGGCATGGGCGCGCATCTTGCCGATGAACTGAACAAGCTCCAGCGGTGTGGAAAACTCGGGGTTTGCGGCGGGTGAGACGCAATCCTGTCCCATCGGGATATCGCGGGCCTCGGCGATCTCGGGCGTGATCTTGGAGGCGGGCAGCATGCCGCCATGGCCGGGCTTGGCGCCCTGGCTCAGCTTCAGCTCGATGAGTTTGACCTGCGGGTCTGCCGCCTGTTCGGAGAATTTCGCAGGATCGAAGCGTCCATCCTCGGTGCGGCAGCCGAAAAAGCCGGAGCCCACCTCGTAGATCAGATCGCCGCCGCCTTCTCGGTGATAGCGGCTGATCCCGCCTTCGCCGGTGTCATGGGCAAACCCGCCCTTGGCCGCGCCGGTATTGAGCGCGAGGATCGCATTGGCCGACAGCGCGCCAAAGGACATCGCCGAGATGTTGTAGAGCGAGGCGTCATAGGGTTGCGTGCAGTCCGGTCCGCCGATGCGCACGCGGAAATCATGGTCTTCAAGATGCTTGGGCGCCACGGAATGGGTGATCCATTCGTAGCCCTGATCGTAGACCCGCTGACGGGTGCCGAAGGGGCGCTTGTCCTCGACGCCCTTGGCGCGCTGATAGACGATGGAGCGCTTGTCGCGGGAAAACGGCTCCTCGTCCTGATCGCTTTCAATGAGGTACTGGCGGATCTCCGGGCGGATGCCTTCGAACATGAAGCGCATGCGGCCCAGAAGCGGGTAGTTGCGCAGGATCGAATGGCTGTCCTGCAGAAAATCGTAGAGCCCGAGGGCTGTCAGCGCGCCGAAGATCGCGACGCCAAACCAGAACCACGCCGACCAGAACACCCCGATCAGGGAGAGAAGGGCCAGAAGGCCGACCCCGATCAATACCGCATAACGCATATGGTCCCCCTTCGTCTCGTCCGGTGCTCAGAGTGTCGCGGTGATGGCCCTGTTGAGCTTGTCGACCAATTCGTCGAGCTGCGCATCCTCGATGATGAAGGGCGGTGCGAGCAGGATGTGATCGCCAGTCTTGCCGTCGATCGTGCCCGACATCGGGTAGCAGACGAGGCCTTCGGCAAAGGCCGCCTTCTTCAGCGTCGCGCCCAGCTTTCGGGCGGGATCGAAGGGCGCCTTGGTGCTGCGATCCTCCACAAGCTCGATGCCACGGAACAGCCCGCGCCCCCGGATGTCGCCCACATGCGGATGCTGGCCGAAACGGTCCTGCAGGCGCGCAACCAGCTTGTCGCCCTGTTCGTTGACCCGCCGGATCAATCCGCGGTTCAGGATCGCGCTGACCACGGCGTGCCCCGCAGCCGCCGCTGCCGGGTGGCCCAGATAGGTATGGCCATGCTGGAAGAACCCGGAGCCATCGGCCAGCGTCTGATAGATCTCGGCGGTGCAGAGCATGGCCCCGATGGGCTGGTAGCCCGCACCGAGGCCTTTCGCGATGCACAGGATATCCGGCGCGATGCCGTCCTGTTCGCAGGCGTAAAGCGTGCCGGTCCGGCCCATGCCGCACATCACTTCGTCGAGGATCAGAAGGATCCCGTACTTGTCGCAGATCTCGCGGATGCGCTTGAAATAGCCCGGCGCCGGGGCAAGCGCGCCTGCCGTGGCACCCACCACGGGTTCGGCCATGAAGGCCATGACTGTCTCTGGGCCGACGCGCAGAAGCTCATCCTCCAGCGCCTGTGCGGCACGCGCCCCGTATTCTTCAAGGCTCTCGTCGTCGCGGCGATAGCGGTATTCGTAGCAGGGATCGATATGGCTCACGTCCAAGAGAAGGGGCCCGAATTGCTGGCGCCGCCATTCATTGCCGCCCGCCGACAGCGCGCCGATCGTGTTGCCGTGATAGCTTTGCTTGCGGGCGATGAGCCGCCCGCGTTCGGGCTGGCCCTTTTCGACCCAGTATTGCCGCGCGAGCTTGATCGCGGCTTCCGTGGCCTCGGACCCGCCGGAGACGAGATAGACCCGGTCGAGATCACCGGGCGCGTGTTCGATCAGCAGATCGGCCAGCTTCTCGGCAGGCTCGGATGTGAAAAAGCCGGTATGGGCGAAGGCCAGCTGTTCGAGCTGCGCCTCGATGGCGGCCGTCACTTCCGCATCGCCATGGCCGAGGCAGGAGACCGCAGCCCCGCCCGAGCCGTCCAGATAGCGTTTGCCGCTGTCATCGATCAGGTAGCAGCCCTCTCCACCCACGGCTTTGGGCGGGGTGGCATGGCAGTGACGCGAAAAGATGTGGGACATGGACGAGCCCTCCTGAGCCGCGCGGTCCGGGCGCGCATCAATGGGTTGATAATCCACGATAGGAGCATGCGGTGCTTAGGTAAACTGCCGTGACTGCGGGGCAGGTTTGGCGAAAGCGTACCGCGTTTGGGGAAGGGTGGTCTGCGGCGCGTGCGGGACGCCGCAGACCTTTGCGCGGAATAGGGGATTTACTCCGCGGCAATCGCGTGTTCGGCAGCGACCGCGTCGGCCAGGGCCGCTTCGAAGATGGCAAGACCTTCCTCGATGACCGCATCGGACGCCGTCAGCGGAACCATGATGCGCAGCGCGTTGCCGTGCATGCCGCAAGCCAGCAGGATCAGGCCACGCTTCTGCGCATGGCTGATGACCGACTTGGTGAAGGCCGCATCCGGTGTCGCCATGTCGAAATCGGTGACGAACTCGACCGCGAGCATCGCACCCAGGCCGCGAATATCCCACATCCGGTAGGGCGCCGTGCGCGCGCCGATTTCTGCAAAGCGGGCGCGGAACATCTCACCGAGCTGGGTGGAGCGGGCCATCAGACCTTCGGCCTCGATGGCCTCGATCGCGGCAAGGGCTGCGGCGCAGGCCACGGGGTTGCCGCCATAGGTGCCACCGAGGCCACCGGGGATCGGTGCGTCCATCACCTCGGCGCGGCCGATGACGCCCGCGACCGGGTAGCCGCCCGCCATGGATTTCGCCACGGTAATGAGGTCCGGCACGACGCCCGAATGCTCGATGGCGAACCAGGTGCCGGTGCGACCGAAGCCCGCCTGGATCTCATCCGCGATCAGCAGGATGCCGTGCTTGTCGCAGATCGCGCGCAGCGCCTGCAGCATCTCGGTGGGCACGGGCACGTAGCCGCCTTCACCCAGCACGGGCTCGATGATCATGGCTGCGATGCGCGAGGGATCGGCATCGGTCAGCATCAGCGTCTCGAGACCTTTCAGTGCATCCTCGACCGTGACGCCGTTGCGGGCATCGGGGAAGGGCGCGCGGAAGATGTCGGACGGGAAGGGACCCACATCTTTCTTGTAGGGCGCGATCTTGCCGGTCATGCCGAGCGTCAGCAGCGTGCGGCCATGATAGCCGCCCGAGAAGGCGATGACGCCGGGACGGCCGGTATAGGCGCGGGCGATCTTCACGGCGTTCTCGACGGCTTCGGCGCCGGTCGTCACCAGAAGCGACTTCTTGGCGAAATCACCGGGCGCCAGCGCGTTCAGCTTTTCGGCCAGTGCCACGTAAGGCTCATAGGGGACGACCTGGAAGGACGTGTGCGTATAGCGGTCTTCCTGCGCCTTGGCTGCAGCGACCACATCGGGATGACGGTGGCCGGTGTTCAGAACCGCGATGCCACCGGCGAAGTCGATGTAGCGATTGCCTTCGACATCCCAAAGCTCGGCGTTTTCCGCGTATGCCGCGAAAACCGGGGCGGCGGAGGCCACGCCGCGCGGAACGGCGGCATCCTTGCGCGCGAGAAGAGCCGCGTTCGTGGTGGCCGAGGCGGCTTGCGCCTTGGCGGAGGCCAGCGCGGTGCTCATCGTGGATTCGGCGATGGTCGCCTTGCGCTCGGGCGTGACGGCGTGTTCCGTGTGCTCGGTCGCCGCGGCGGCGGCCTTTGCGGCAGGCGTGGCTTTCTGCGCTGCGGCAGCAGGCGCTTTCGCCTTGGAACGGGTGGTCTTCCGGGTGGTCTTGGTCATGGCGCGCTCCGGCGTGGAATATGTAGATTAGAAAATTGATAAGATGATTAGTATAATTGTCAATCGGCCATTTGCCTAGAATTGAAGCGCGCTACTTCCCGAAGCTAAGCAATAATCCGCTAACGTGGCCTTGCGCAAAACAGGCGTTGACGCCCTCGGTTGTCTGACGCTTAATAAATCAACCAGTTGTTTAAAAAGGGGTTCGGATGGACGTTGGTGGTCGATTGAGGGCAGTGCGGGAGACCCGCAAGCTGTCGCAGCGCGATCTGGCCGCGCGGGCCGGCATGACCAATGGGGCCATCTCGCTCATTGAGCAGAACAAGTCGAGCCCGTCAGTATCCTCGCTCAAGGCGCTTCTCGACGCCATTCCCATGACGATGTCGGAGTTCTTCTCCGAGGTCGAGGGCGCGGAGCCCACGAAATACTTCTACAGTCAAAGCGAATTTGTCGAGCTTTCCCCGCAGGATATGGGCATGGGCGAGACGGCGGCACGGGTGTCGCTGCGCCAGCTCGGCAATACCGCGGATCACAGCCTTCAGGTCCTGCACGAACATTACCCGCCGGGTGCCGATACCGGCCCCGACATGCTGAGCCACCAGGGCGAAGAGGCGGGAATCGTGGTTTCGGGAATCATCAAAATCACTGTCGACGACCAGGAGCGGGTGCTCAATCCAGGGGAGGGATACCTCTTCGACAGCCGCTTGCCGCACAGATTTCAGAATATCGGCGATGTTCCATGCGTGATTATCAGCGCCTGCACACCGCCTTCGTTCTGAGATTTGCTTTCTGCTGATTTGGTGCCTAGCCTCATCAGTACCCAAACCCGGCGCACCAGATGTCGGGATTTACGTATCGAATGGGAGATCTCAATGAAGACGATCAGAACTGCTGCTTTCTCGACCATTGCGCTCATGGCCGCCTCGGGCGTGTCGGCGCAGGAATTCATCACCATCGGCACCGGCGGTCAGACCGGCGTCTACTACGTGGTCGGCCAGTCCATCTGCCGCCTCGTGAACCGTGGCACGGACGAGCATGGCCTGCAGTGCACCGCGCCTTCGACCGGTGGTTCGGTCGCGAACATCAACGCGATCAAGGCCGGCGACCAGACCATGGGCGTCGCGCAGTCGGACCAGCAATATTACGGCTATAACGGCGAGCAGAGCTTCGAGGAGCCCATCGAATCGCTCCGCGCGGTCTTCTCCGTGCATCCCGAGCCCTTCACCGTTGTCGCACGCGGCGACTCGGGCATCGAGACCTTCGACGATCTCGCAGGCAAGCGCGTGAACATCGGCAACCCGGGCTCCGGCCAGCGCGCCACGATGGACGTCGTGATGGCCGCCGCCGGCATGTCGGCAGACGATTTCGCCCTCGCCTCCGAGCTGAAGGCGACCGAGCAGGCGCAGGCGCTTTGCGACAACAAGATCGACGCCTTCGTCTATCAGGTCGGCCATCCGAATGGCTCCATCCAGGAAGCGTTCTCGTCCTGTGACGCGCAATTCGTGGAAGTCTCGGGCGATTACATCGACAGCCTGGTCGACTCGAACGCGTTCTACGCAACCGCGACGATCCCGGCCTCGCTCTATGAGGGCATCGAGGAAGACACCCCGACCTTCGGTGTGCGCGCGACCTTCGTGTCCTCGTCGGACGTGTCCGAAGACACCGTCTACACCGTTGTGAAGGCCGTCTTCGACAATTTCGACCGCTTCAAACGCCTGCACCCGGCCTTCGGCAACCTTGCCGAGGACGAGATGATCTCGGCCGGTCTGTCGGCACCGCTGCATGACGGCGCGGCCAAGTACTACCGCGAAATGGGCTGGATGGAGTAATCGCTCCGGCCCGGTCGAACGGGTCCCATACCAAGGGACAGCGCGGCACAGGATGCCGGGCTGTCCACCCCCCGAACATTCGTGAGCCCACGGATGTCCAGAGATTCCAGGTCAGAGCAGCCACACCAAGAATAACGCTGCCGGATCTACCGATAGGGAACAGGGAAAATGAGCGATCAGAAGAACCAGGGCCAGGCGGCCGCGGTCGAGAACCAAGCTGCCGGCAAGGCGGGCCTCAGCCAGGAGGAACTCGACGAGCTGGTCGCCTCCTCCGATGCCGGGGGCCGATCCCCGTCAGGTCCGGTCGGGATACTCATCATGCTGGTCGCGCTGGCATGGTCGCTGTTTCAGCTCTGGATCGCATCGCCGATCCCCTTCATCGTCGGCTGGGGCGTCTTCAACGACACCGAGGCGCGCGCCTTCCACCTCGCATTTGCCTTGTTCCTCGGGTTCATGGCCTATCCGGCCGCCCGCACACCGTTCCAGCTGGGCCTCGGGATACTGGTCCCGCTGATCCTGACGGGGCTCTTCTGGCTCGGCGCCGATGCGGGCACCGGCTGGTGGATCCCGATCGTGGGCCTTGCCATTATCGCGGGTGTCTTTCTCGGCTCGCCCAAAGACCATGTTCCGGTCTGGGAATGGGCCATGGCGATCGCCGGCGCAGGCGCCGCACTCTACATCTTCTTTGCCTATGAGGGCATCGCGTCACGTGTGGGTGCGCCCATCCAGCAGGACCTGATCGTCGGGGCCATCGGCCTGATGCTGCTTCTGGAGGCCACGCGCCGGTCGCTCGGCCCCGCGCTTATGATCGTGGCGACGGTGTTCCTGTGCTACACGTTCCTCGGTCCCTACATGCCGCAGTTGATCGCGCACAGCCAGAAATCGCTGGGCGTCGTCATCAACCACCAATGGATCACCACCGAAGGCGTCTTCGGCATCGCGCTCGGGGTTTCGACCTCCTTCGTGTTCCTGTTCGTGCTGTTCGGCTCGCTCCTCGACAAGGCAGGGGCCGGCAATTACTTCATTCAGGTGGCGTTCTCGCTCATGGGTCACATGCGCGGCGGACCGGCCAAGGCGGCCGTGGTCTCCTCGGCAATGACGGGTCTCATCTCGGGCTCGTCCATCGCGAACGTGGTGACCACCGGCACCTTCACCATCCCGCTGATGAAGAAGGTGGGCTTCAACTCCGAAAAGGCGGGCGCCGTTGAGGTAGCCTCCTCCGTGAACGGCCAGATCATGCCGCCCGTCATGGGGGCCGCGGCCTTCCTGATGGTCGAATATGTGGGCATTCCCTATTTCGACGTGGTCAAGCACGCCTTCCTGCCGGCCGTCATCTCCTACATCGCGCTCGTCTACATCGTGCACCTCGAGGCGATGAAGCAGAACATGCAGGGCCTGCCGCGGGCCTATACGCCGAAGCCCATCGTGCAGCGCCTCATCGGCATCGCCTTCATCGTCGGCCTGATCTGCGCGCTGAGCTTCATCGTCTATTACGGCATGGGCTGGGTCCGCGTCGTCTTCCCCGACACCGCAGGATACATCATCTTCGTCTTCCTGACGCTGGTCTATATCGGCCTGCTCTACGTCGCCTCCAAGGAGGAAATCCCGACGCTGGAGAAAGATAGTGAGGAGCCGCAGACACTGCCGCTGCCCGGTCCGACCGTGCGCTCGGGTCTGCACTTCATCCTGCCGGTCGTGGTGCTCGTCTGGGCGCTGATGGTGGATCGCCTGTCGCCCGGCCTCTCGGCCTTCTGGGCCGCGTCCTACATGATCTTCATCCTGGTCACGCAGCGTCCGCTCATGGCGATCATGCGCGGGCAGGGCGGTCTGGGCGGTGAGGCCCGTGGCGGCTTTGTCGACCTCCTGGACGGTCTCGTGACCGGCGCGCGCAACATGATCGGCATCGGCATCGCCACGGCGACGGCGGGCATCATTGTGGGCGCGGTCAGCCAGACCGGCGTCGGCTCGGCGCTGGCGGACGTGGTCGAGGTGCTCTCGGGCGGCAACATCATGGCCATCCTCGTGCTGACGGCGATCCTGTCGCTGATCCTCGGGATGGGCCTTCCGACCACGGCCAACTACATCGTTGTCTCGGCGCTCCTGGCTCCGATCATCGTCACGCTGGGCCAGCAGAACGGCCTGATCGTGCCGCTGATCGCGGTGCACCTCTTCGTGTTCTACTTCGGGATCATGGCGGATGTGACACCACCCGTGGGCCTTGCCTCCTTCGCGGCCGCTGCCGTGTCGGGCGGCGATCCGATACGCACCGGTGTGGTCGCGTTCTTCTACAGCCTGCGCACCGCGGCGTTGCCCTTCCTCTTCATCTTCAACACCGATCTGTTGCTGATCAATGTGGGGTGGGTTCAGGGCATATTCGTCTTCATAACCGCGACGGTGGCGATGCTCCTCTTTGCGGCGGCAACACAGGGCTGGTTCCTGGCCAAGAACCGCATCTACGAGACGCTGGCGCTCTTGCTCATCGCCTTCACCCTGTTCCGTCCGGGTTTCTGGATGGACATGGTGGCCCCGCCCTTCGAGCGGGTTGCGCCCTCCAATATCGAAGAGGCGGCGATGCAGACGCCCGTGGGCGACAATCTCAGGCTCGAGGTCTCGGGCGTGGACGAGGTCGGCGCGCCGATCACCTTCGTCGCCCTGCTGCCGATCAGCGAAGGCGAGACGGGCGAGGACCGGCTGTTCAACTCGGGTCTCGAATACATCAATGACGGCGACCAGGTCGTCATCGACAACGTGACCTTCGGCAGCCCCGCCGCCGAGGCAGGCTTCGATTGGGACCAGATCGTGGAGGTGGTGCGGATGCCCGTGCCGCAGCCGTCGAAATACTGGATGTTCGTCCCGGCACTCCTGCTTCTGGCGGGCGTCGTGATGATGCAGCGGGGCCGGGCGCGGCGTGCGCCCGCCGCCGCCTGAGGAGGGTAGAGAGATGTTCGACAAGGTGCTTCTTCCGATCGACCTGACCCATCCCGAGAGCTGGCAGAAGGCGCTTCCCGCGGCCCGCAAATGCGCGGGGCCCGATGGCGCGATCCATCTGCTGGGGATCGTGCATGATCTGGGCTCGGCGATGATCGCGAGCTTTCTGCCCGAGGATTTCGAACAGAAGGCAATGGAAACCGTGAAGGCGGACCTCACCGCGCTCGCGGCACGGGAGCTGTCCGATTACCCTTCGGTCGAGGTGCATGTGGCCCACGGTCACATTCCCGAAACCATTCTGCGCATTGCGGGCAATATCGAGGCTGACCTGGTTGTCATGGCCTCGCATCCGCCGCATGAGCTGCAGACGCTGTTGGTCGGATCGAGCGCCGACAAGGTCGTGCGCCATTCCACCATTCCCGTTCTGGTCGTCCGTTAGGGACGGCCTGTCACTGGCCTGCGCGTTCTCCCCCATGCGCGGGCTCCCAAGGAGGCTTTCGCCTATATGACTCCCTTCGCAATCGCCGGCGTGCAGATGCACGTCTCTGCGCTGCATTCCAACGTCGAAGCCATGCGTCACCGGATCGATATCCTGATGGCGCGCTTCCCCTGGACCCAGATGGTGCTGTTCTCGGAGCTCGCACCCTACGGCCCGCTCGACCAATATGCGCAACCCTTCCCGAACGATGCGCTGCAGCAGTTCCAGGAAGACGCGCGGCGCTATGGCATCTGGCTGATCCCCGGCTCCATGTTCGAGAAGATGCCCGACGGGCGGATCTTCAACACCTCGGTGGTGATCAACCCCCAGGGCGAGATCGTGCGCAAATACTCGAAGATGTTCCCGTTCAAACCCTATGAGCAGGGCATTTCCTCGGGCACGGAGTTCTGCGTCTTCGACGTGCCGGATGTGGGCCGGTTCGGCCTGTCCATCTGCTATGACATCTGGTTCCCGGAAACAACGCGCCAGCTGACATCCCAGGGCGTCGAGGTGCTGCTGCACCCGGTTCTCACCGGCACGACCGACCGCGAGGCCGAGATCTCCATCGCCAAGGCCACGGCGGCGCAGTTCCAGTGCTACGTGATCGACGTGAACGGCCTGGGTGCGGGCGGCGTGGGCCGCTCGCTGGTGGTCGATCCCTCGGCTACGGTGCTGCACCAATCCGCAGGCCAGGAGGACATGTTCCCCATCGAGGTCGATCTCGACATCGTGCGCCGCCAGCGTGAAACCGGCCTCAAGGGGCTGGGTCAGGTGCTGAAAAGCTTCCGCGACCGCGAGGCCGACTTCTCGGTCTATGACCGCGCAAGCGGGGTGGACAGCTATCTCAACACGCTGGGCCCCTTGCAGACACCGCAGCAGGGATCGCGCGCGGGCGTCGATATGGCGGACCCGCGCAGCGCATTGTCCCAGGATCGCATCGGCCATGTCGAGGCCGTCGCAGCACCTGTCTTCAAGGGACGCTCTGGCACACACTGAACCATTAGGCACGCATGGCGACCGGGACGCACCCGGGCACTGGAGGATCAAGATGAACGTACAGAAACCTGGAACGGATCTCCCGTCTTTCAGCGACTATTACAGCGCCACGCAATTGCGGGCGGATCGATGGTCGGCGTTGCGTGAATGTGCCGAATCCCTGCAGGTCCACGGGATCGAGGGCCGGCAGGGCAAAAGACTGATGGAATCGGCGCGGGCGCTTCTCGACGCGCTTGCGCCGATCGAAAAATACTGGGCCTTTCCAGGCTCGCACAGCTTCGAGCATCTGCGCCGGATGCTCGAAAGCAGGAATATCGACGATCTGGTCATCTCCGTGCGCCGGGTCGCGCGCGCGCTCACCTCGGGCGCGTATCGCCGCCGGTCCATCCCGCTGTCGAGCGAGGAGATCGACAACGAGGATTTCGAGGATGAAAGTGCGCTGGCGCCCGAAGATCGGGCCCTGGGGCGGCCTTATTTCGAGGTCCTGATCGTCGACAATGTCAACGATCAGCAGGAACGCTTCCTGCGCAACAACCTGCACCGGATGCGCCGGGCGGAGGACAATTTCATCTACGAGGCGGTGGTCGTGCCGAGCCTCGAAGACGCGCTGATGGGCATCCTGTTCAATCACAACGTGCAGGCGGTGATCGTCCGGCCGGGTCTGACGCTCAAGTCGAAGAACGATCTGCCGATCATTCAGCAATACCTCAACCATCTGAACCAGTCCGAAGACATGGACGCGATCCAGCCGCATGAATACGGCCCCGAGGCCTGCCGTCTGATCGCGAAGGTGCGTCCCGAGCTTGACGCCTATCTGATCACCGACCGCTCGGCGGAAGATATCGCGGGCATGGATTTGGGCCGCTGCCGCCGGGTCTTCTACAACCAGGAAGACTTTCTCGAGCTGCACCTCAACATCCTGCGGGGCGTGAACCGGCGCTACAAGACGCCGTTCTTCACCGCGCTCAAGGAATATTCCAAGCAGCCCACGGGCGTCTTCCACGCCATGCCGATCAGCCGCGGCAAGTCGATCTCGCGCAGCCACTGGATCCAGGACATGGGCGCCTTCTACGGGCCGAACATCTTCCTCGCTGAGACCTCGGCCACCTCGGGCGGGCTCGACAGCCTGCTGGAGCCGAAAGGCCCGATCAAGGAAGCGCAGGACATGGCCGCGCGGGCCTTCGGGTCCAAACAGACCTTCTTTGCCACGAACGGCACCTCGACCTGCAACAAGATCGTGGTGCAGGCACTGATCCGGCCGGGTGATATCGTGCTGGTGGACCGCGACTGCCACAAGTCGCACCATTACGGCATGGTGCTGGCGGGGGCCAATGTCTGCTACATGGACAGCTATCCGCTGCACCAATACTCGATGTATGGCGCGGTTCCGATCAACGAAATCAAGCACACGCTCCTGCAGATGAAGGCGGCGGGCAAGCTCGACCGGGTGCGCATGGTGCTTCTGACCAACTGCACCTTCGACGGGCTGGTCTACAATGTCGAGCGCGTGATGGAGGAATGCCTCGCCATCAAGCCCGACCTTGTCTTCCTGTGGGACGAGGCGTGGTTTGCCTTTGCGCGGTTCGGACCGACCTACCGCCAGCGCACGGCGATGGATGTGGCCAACCGTCTGCGCCTGAAGCTGCGCGATCCCAAGCATATCGAAGCCTACGAGGCCCAGCAGGCGGAGCTGAAGGACGCCACGGACGAGACGCTTCTGAAAACGCGGCTCTTGCTGCCGCCCGATGCGCGCATCCGGGCCTATGCGACGCAATCGACGCACAAGACGCTGACCTCGCTGCGTCAGGGCTCGATGATCCACGTCAACGACATGGACTTCAAAGGCGAGGTCGAGCAGGCATTCCACGAAGCCTACATGACGCATACCTCGACAAGTCCGAACTACCAGATCATCGCCTCGCTCGATGTGGGGCGCCGGCAGGTCGAGCTTGAGGGTTTCGAGTTCGTGCAGCGCCAGATCGAAAGCGCCATGGCGATCCGCCGGGCGGTGGCCACGCATCCGCTTTTGTCCAAATATTTCAAGGTGCTGACCCCGGCTGACATGATCCCAGAGGAATATCGCGAAAGCGGTGTCACGAGCTATTTCGACGCCAAGGATGGCTGGTCCGACAAGTCCGAGATCTGGGCGATGGACGAGTTCGTGCTCGATCCCACTCGCGTTACGCTGGCCGTGGGCGGCACCGGCTGGGACGGCGACACCTTCAAGACGAAGGTGCTCATGGACAAGTACGGCATCCAGATCAACAAGACCTCGCGCAATTCCGTGCTGTTCATGACCAATATCGGCACAACGCGGTCGTCTGTGGCCTATCTGATCGAGGTTCTGGTGGAGATCGCGGGCGATCTCGACGAGCTTTTGGATGATGCCTCCAAGATGGAGCGTCGCTCCTTTGAGAAGCGGGTGACGAACCTGATCGAGCACGTTCCGCCGCTGCCCGATTTCTCGCGGTTCCACGATGCGTTCCGGTCGGGCAAGGAGACCCGCGAGGGCGATATCCGCTCGGCCTTCTTCCTCGCCTACGAGGAGGAGAATTGCGACTACCTCGATCTCGACGACGCGCTGATGAAGCGGCTCGAGGACGGTGAGGAGCTGGTCTCCGCCTCCTTCATCATCCCCTATCCGCCGGGTTTCCCGATCCTGGTGCCGGGGCAGGTGATGTCGCCCGAAATCCTGCATTTCATGCGCGCCCTCGACGTGAGCGAGATCCACGGCTACCGCCCGGATCTGGGCTTGCGGGTATTTACCCCCAAGGCTCTGAAGAGCCTCAAGAAAAAATCGTGACAGAGAGGACAGATTGATGCCGAAGAAGACGCTGAAGAATATTTCGGAGATCCGGCGGTATTTTCACACCAACAAGGACCCGGTCTATTTCGTCTCCGCCACGAACTTCAACCTTCTGGGCCTCGATGAGTGGACCAAGAACTTCAAGTATATCTGCTACATGGATTGCTTCGATGGTCGGCATCCGAACGTGCTCGTGCCCTCCGAGATGCCCCATGACGAGTTCCAGTCGATCGAGGACATCAACAACTACCTCCTGCAGCACAAGGAAGTGGTGGATTACGTCAAGGCGCGCGGCGGCAAGCCGAAATTCGTCTTCCTCATGTTCGACGAGACCACCGAGAAGCTCGTGAAGGAACTGGGAGGCGAGGTCTGGTTCCCAAAAGCCAAGCTGCGCCAGAACATGGACAACAAGATCGAGACCGTCCGCATTGGCAACAAGGCGGGCGTGCCGTCGGTGCCGAACGCGCTGTCGGAGGTGAAGGATTACGCGCATCTGCGCGAGATCTGCGAAAAGCACGACCTCGGGCATGACCTCGTTCTGCAATCGGCCTTCGGCGATAGCGGCCACACCACGTTCTTCATCAAGTCCGAGGCGGATTTCCGCAAGCACGAGCACGAGATCGTGGGCGAGGGCGAGATCAAGATCATGAAGCGCATCGATTGCCGCGGCTCGGCTATCGAGGGCTGCTGCACCAGCCAAGGCACCATTGTGGGCCCGCTGATGACGGAGCTTGTGGGCTTCAAGGAGCTGACACCCTATCGCGGCGGCTGGTGCGGCAACGAGATCTTCTCGACCGCCTTCGCGCCCAAGGCCCGCCAGCAGGCCCGAGAGCTGACGTTCAAGTTCGGCGAGCAGCTGCGCAAGGAGGGCTATCGCGGCTATTTTGAGCTCGATTTCCTGATCGACAAGAAGACCAACGAAATCTGGCTCGGGGAGCTCAATCCGCGCATCACCGGCGCCTCGTCCATGACGAACCACGCAGCCTTCGCCCATGCGGATGCGCCACTGTTCCTGTTCCACCTGCTGGAATTCTCGAAAAAGCCGTTCCAGCTTGATGTGGATGAGCTGAATGCGCGCTGGTCCGACCCGGACATGATCGACTCCTGGAGCCAGATGGTCATCAAGCACACCGAGGACAACGTGGACATCATCACCGATGCGCCGCAATCGGGCATCTACAAGATGCTGGAGGATGGCAGCGTCGTGTTCGACCGCTTCGACTATCACCGTCGCGCCGTGGAGGACGAGAACGAAGCCTTCTTCCTGCGGATCTCGAACGTGAACGATTACCGCTACGAGGGCGCCGATCTCGGCATCCTCGTGACGCGCGGTCGCTCCATGACGAAGAACTTCCAGCTGACGGAGAAGTCGAAGAACTGGATCAACGGCATCAAGAACGCCTATTCGGCCCGTCCGCTGCCTGCGGCCGAGGCGGAGGTTCCGGATCCGGCCTTCAAGATCATGTAGGCCATGACGCTTACCTTCCGCGCCATCACCGAAGATCAGCCCGGGCCGAAATGGGCCGGGCTGTTCGCCGATTACTGGCCCGCCTACCACAAGTGGTGGGCGCGGGAAGGGCTGCGCTCTCGTCCGACCTATCTCGAAAGCCGCCGTGCGATCCGGACCCATATGCCGGAGATCGCGGATCTCTACGAGGAACTCTGCGAGCTTGCGGGCGGCAGCGATGCCGCGGCCCGCTTCCTGAGCTTCTATTGCCCGCCGCGCTATCTCGCGGGCTGCAGCCAGGCGATCTGGCCCGGCGACGAGCCCCTTCTCGTGCGCAATTACGACTACAACCCCAATGCCTTCGACGCGATCGTGCTGCGGACGCGCTGGCAGGGACGGGGCGTGATCGGAACCTCCGACGGGTTGTTCGGCCTCGTGGACGGGATCAACGATGCGGGCCTTGTCGTGTCGCTGACCTTCGGGGGACGACGCGAAGTGGGGCAGGGCTTCGGCGTGCCGCTCATTCTGCGCTACATCCTGCAGACCTGCACCACGACCGAAGAGGCGGGCGACGTGCTGACGCGCATTCCCTGCCACATGAGCTACAATGTCACCGTACTCGACGAGAAGCGGCACTTTCTGACGGCGTATCTGACCCCGGATCGCCCGACGCTTCTGACTCATGCCGCCGTGGCCACAAACCACCAGGAGCGGGTGGAATGGACCAGTCATGCGCGGTTCACCGCAACCGTGGAGCGCGAACGCTTCCTGCTCCAGCGCCTGACGCTGCATCCAGAGACACAGGCCAAGTTCATTGGCGCCTTCCTGAAGCCGCCGCTTTATTCCACGGCCTTCTCGTCGGGCTTCGGCACGCTTTACACCGCCGCCTACCGGCCCCGGCAGCGCGCGTTGGAGCTGCAATGGCCGGGGCAGGTCTGGCAGAAAAGCTTCGAGAATTTCACCGAGGACACGGTGGGTTTGCGGATGCCGGGCTACACCGCCGCGACACCGGCCATCTGACCCCTCGGATCACGATCCGGCCCGGACCCGCGCGATGGCAGGCTCAGGGCATCATGGTGTTTGCATGTCGCGATAGTTACAAAATCTCATCTGTCTGATCGGCTTTCTCCATCCCGGACAGCCGTTGCAGGCAATCCAGAAGAATCAGGCGCTCCCCTGGGGAGAACCGGGCCAAAAGCTGCGCATTATGCTGCGCGGCGATACCAACAAGGTCGTCGAAGGCGCGCTGACCCGCGGGGCGCAGCCGCAGCGTATCGCGTCTGCGGTCTTGCGGGCTTTCCTCCTTCGCGATGAAGCGCTTGTCTTCCAAGGCACTGACCGCACGAGAGATCTTGGTTTTGTGCATCTTCGACATGCGCGCGATATCACTGGCCGTCATCGCGCCGTAATGCCCCAGATGAAACAGCACCCGCCATTCGGTACGCAGCATGCCGTAGCGGTCGCGGTAGATCTGCGAGAAGGCGATGCTGGTCTCTTCAGCGGCCTGGTTCAGCAGGTAGGGCACGAAATTGTCGAGGCTGAAGCTGCTCATTCCAATCCTCCGCATCGAACCCTTGTTGGTTACAAATGAGACTTTATTCTGACGCGCAAGGCCTGACAATCCAGCCAACAGAATTCAGCTCACAGGGAGCGTTCCATGAACGAGCATGCGCCAGCCAGCGATATGGTACAGGGCACGTCGCCGCTCGCGGCCGGGCAATACATGCCGGGCTTCGGCAACGACTTCGAGACCGAAGCGCTGCCGGGCGCGCTGCCCCAGGGGCGGAACAGCCCGCAGAAGGTGAATTACGGCCTTTACGGCGAACAGCTTTCCGGCACGGCCTTCACAGCGCCCAGCCATCAGAACGAGCGCACCTGGTGCTACCGCATCCGCCCCAGCGTGCGCCATCAGGGCCGATTCCAGCGGATCGATCTGCCTTATTGGAAATCCGCGCCGCATATCCCGCAGGACGTGACCTCGCTTGGTCAATATCGCTGGGATCCGGTGCCGCAAAGCGCGGAGGAGACGACGTGGCTCACCGGCATGCGCACCATGACCACGGCGGGGGATGTGAACACGCAGACCGGCATGGCAAGCCATATCTACCTTGTCACGGAAAGCATGCGGGACGCCTATTTCTATTCCGCCGATGGCGAGCTCTTGGTCGTCCCGCAGGAAGGGCGGCTGCGGTTCGCGACTGAGCTCGGCGTGATCGACGTGGCCCCGCAGGAAATCGCGCTGATCCCGCGTGGGCTGGTCTACCGGGTCGAGGTATTGGAAGGGCCGTGCCGGGGCTTTGTCTGCGAAAACTACGGGCAGAAATTCGAGCTGCCGGGCAGGGGGCCCATCGGCGCCAATTGCATGGCCAACAGGCGTGATTTCAAGACGCCGGTCGCCGCGTTCGAGGATCGCGACGCGCCCTCGACGATCACGGTGAAATGGTGCGGGCAATTCCACCGCTCCGAGATCGGGCATAGCCCGCTCGACGTGGTCGCGTGGCACGGCAATTACGCGCCCTGCAAGTATGATCTGAATGATTACTGCCCCGTGGGCGCGATCCTGTTCGATCACCCCGACCCGTCGATCTACACCGTGCTGACCGCGCCATCGGGTGTGGAGGGCACCGCCAATATCGACTTCGTGCTGTTCCGCGACCGCTGGAATGTCGCGGAGGACACGTTCCGCCCGCCCTGGTACCACCGCAATGTCATGTCCGAGCTGATGGGCAATATCCACGGGCAATACGATGCCAAGCCGCAGGGCTTCGTGCCGGGCGGGATGAGCCTGCACAATTGCATGTTGCCCCATGGGCCGGACCGCGACGCCTTCGAGGGCGCATCGAACGCCGATCTCAAGCCGCAGAAGCTCGAGAACACGATGTCCTTCATGTTCGAGACGCGCTTACCCCAGCACCTGACGGAGTTCGCCGCCAAGGAGGCGCCCTTGCAGGACGATTACGTCGATTGCTGGGACGGGCTTGAGAAGAAGTTCGACGGCACGCCCGGGGTAAAATGACGGGGTTGAAACGCAGTTGGGTTGCCAGTGCCAACACCGCTGAGACGGACTTTCCGCTCAATAACCTGCCCTATGGGGTGTTTTCGACGAATACGCTTGGGGCGCGCTGCGGGGTGGCGATTGGCGATCAGGTACTTGATATGGCGCGGGCAGAAGAGGCGGGCCTGACCGGCACGCAGGATCTTTTGCAGGAGGCGGCCTGGAATCCGGTCATGGCCGCGGGGCCGTCGGTCTGGAGCGCGCTTCGCGCACGGCTCATGGAATTGCTGAAGGAAGGTGCCGAGGAGCGGGAAAAGCTGGAGCCCCTCCTCATGCCCATCGCCGATGCGCAACTGCATATGCCGTTCCGGGTCGCGGAATACACTGATTTCTACGCGGGCAAACAGCATGCGCAGAACGTGGGCACGATGTTCCGGGGCCCGGAAAATGCGCTGCCGCCCAACTGGCTGCACATCCCAATCGGCTATATTGGCCGGGCGTCGACCGTCGTGGTCTCGGGCACCGATATCCGCCGTCCCGTGGGCCAGACCAAGGCCAAGGACGCCGAGGCGCCGGGGTTCGGTCCGAGCCAGCGGCTCGATATCGAGCTGGAGATGGGCGCCATCGTCGGCACGCCCAGCCAGATGGGCCAGCCCGTCACCGTGGCTGAGGCGCGAGAGATGATCTTTGGCTACGTGCTGCTGAACGATTGGTCGGCGCGGGACCTGCAAGCCTGGGAATACCAGCCGCTGGGGCCGTTTCAGGCCAAGGCCTTCGCCACCTCGATCAGCCCATGGATCGTGACGGCAGAGGCGCTCGCGCCCTTCGCGGCGCCCACGCCGCCCCGCGACCTGCCGCTTCTGCCCTACCTGCAGGAGGATGCGCCGGGCCTTTACGATGTCGCACTCGGCGTCGAGATGAACGGCCACGTCATCAGCCGCACCAACATGCGCGAATTGTACTATTCCTCCGCGCAGCAACTGGCGCATCACGCCTCTTCGGGCTGTGCCATGCGCACCGGCGATCTCCTGGGTTCGGGCACGATTTCCGGGCAGGCCCCCGACAGCTACGGCTCGCTTCTGGAGATGAGCTGGGGCGGTCAGACCCCCATCCGCGTGGGCGATGAGACCCGCAGCTTCATCGAGGATGGCGACATACTCACCCTCACGGGCCATGCACGAGGTGACGGCTACCGGGTGGGCTTCGGCGCCTGTTCGGGCCGCATCCTGCCAGCCCCCGATTTTCCAAAGGAGACCATATGAGCAAGTCCTTCGCATCCGCAGGCGACATGGCGGAAAAGACGATCAGCTTCACGGAAGTGGGCGATGGCCTCTGGGCCTTCACCGCCGAGGGCGATCCCAATTCCGGCGTCATCATCGGCGATGACAGCGTGATGATCATCGAAGCGCAGGCCACGCCGCGCCTTGCGGAAAAGGTGATCGAAAAGGTCCGCAGCGTGACCGACAAGCCGATCAGCCACCTGGTTCTCACGCATTACCACGCCGTGCGGGTCCTCGGCGCTTCGGCCTACAACGCGCGCGAGATCATCATGTCGGGCACCGCCCGCGCCATGGTCGCCGAACGCGGGCAGGAGGATTGGGACAGCGAGTTCGACCGCTTCCCGCGCCTCTTCCAGGGCCATGAAAGCATCCCGGGCCTGACATGGCCCACCATCACCTTCAGCGACAGCATGTCGATCTATCTGGGCAAGCGCCGCGTGGACCTGATGAAACTGGGGCGCGCGCATACGGCAGGCGACATCGTCGTGCATGTGCCCGATGCGAACGTGATGTTCACCGGCGATATCGTGGAATACCGCTCAGCCTGCTATTGCGGCGATGGGCATTACCGCGACTGGCCCACGACGCTTGAGCGGATCCGGGCCTTCGATCTCGACGCCATCGCGCCGGGCCGGGGGGATGCGCTGATGGGGCGCGACATGGTCAATGCCGCCCTCGACAGCACTGCGGATTTCGTCACCTCGACCTATGACGCCGTGCGCCGCGTCGCCGCGCGGGGCGGCACATTGCAAGAGGCCATGGCCGAGGTCCGGGCCGCCTGCGATCCCAAATTCGGCGATTACGCCATCTATGAGCATTGCCTGCCCTTCAACGTCGCCCGCGCCTTTGACGAGGCGATGGGCATCGACACGCCGCGCATCTGGACCGCAGAGCGCGACAAGGAGATGTGGGCCGCTTTGCAGAAATAGCAGCATAGAAGGCATGTCTGAGGGCATGGCAGAGGGAGGAGGAGACCCGCAGATGCTGGATGATCGCTACACGCTTGCGCACAAGCTTTACCCGTATGCCCGCAGCGCCGATCAGGACGCGGGCCAAGCGGTGCATCACCCCGTCATCATTATCGGCGGCGGGCCGGTGGGCATGGCGGCTGCGCTCGATCTGGGGCTGCAGGGCGTCCCGGTGCTGGTTCTCGACGACCACGAAGGCGTGGGCGAGGGCAGTCGGGCCATCTGCTTTGCCAAGCGTACGCTCGAGATCTGCGACCGGCTGGGCTGCGGCGCGCCCATGGTCGAGAAGGGCGTCGTCTGGAACCTCGGCAAGGTCTTTCACGGCGACGAGAAGGTGTTCGAGTTCAACCTCTTGCCCGAAGGCGGGCACCGCATGCCGGCCTTCATCAATCTCCAGCAGCCCTATTTCGAAAAACACCTCGTGGAGCGTATGCGCGCGGCGCAGGCGCAAGGCGCGCCCATTGAGATCCGTGGCAAGAACCGGGTCGAGGCGCTGGATATCCGCGATGACGGCGCGCGACTGGACATCACCACGCCCGAAGGCGGCTATACCCTGACCGCCGATTGGGTGCTGGCCTGCGACGGGGCGGGATCGCCCACCCGCAAGGCGTTGGGGCTGGGCTTCGAGGGGCAGGTTTTCAAGGACAGCTTTCTCATCGCCGATGTGCGGATGACAGCCGAATTCCCGACGGAGCGCTGGTTCTGGTTCGACCCGCCGTTCCGCGATGCCGGCGCCTCGGCGCTTTTGCACAAACAGCCCGACGATATCTGGCGGATCGACTTCCAGATCGGCTGGAATGCAGACCGCGAAACCGAATTGCAGGAAGACCGCATCCGCGCCCGGATCGACGCGATGCTGGGCGATGGTGTCGAATATGAGCTGGTCTGGACCTCGATCTACACCTTCCAATGCCGGCGCATGTCGTCTTTCCGACGGGGGCGCGTGCTGTTCGTGGGCGACAGCGCGCATCAAGTGTCGCCTTTCGGCGCGCGCGGCTGCAACGGCGGCATTCAGGATGCCGACAACCTGTGCTGGAAGCTTGCGGCGGTGCTGCAGGGCCGCGCGCCCGAAACGCTTCTTGAGACGTACGATACCGAACGCGGCGCGGCCTCGGACGAGAATATCCGCAACTCCACGCGGTCCACGGATTTCATCACGCCCAAATCGGAGATGAGCCGCGTGTTCCGCGATGCCGTGCTGCACCTGGCCCGCCGGCATGATTTCGCGCGGCCCTTCGTCAATTCGGGGCGGTTGTCGCAACCCTGCATCTATGATGGCTCTGTCCTTAACGGAGAGGATGCGCTGCCGGGGGCCCCGCCGCACTCGCGCCCCGGGGCGCCGGCACCGGACGCCCCGCTGGAGGGGGGATTCCTTCTCGACCGGCTGGGTGGCGCGTTCACGTTGCTGGTGCTTGGATGCCCGCCGCCCGAAGGTGTGGACATGCCGATACTGCACATCGACGCGCCGGGGCCCGACCTGTCTGCACGGTATCTGGGGAATGCCGAACGCGGCCTGTACCTGATCCGGCCCGATCAGCACGTCGTCGCCCGCTGGGCCGAGGCGGATGCCGCGCAGATCGCGGCCGCACGGGATCGGGCCTTGGGAAAGGCCGCCTCATGAGCCGTCTTGTCACAACCCGCAAAATCGCACAGCCCGATGATGCCTACGAGATGCTGCTTGCCGCGCATGAAGGCCTGTCCCGCGATGAGAGCGAGGCGCTCAATGCGCGTCTGATCCTGACGCTGATCAACCATATCGGCGACCCGGAGGTGCTGCGCGAGGCGCTCGAGATCGCAAGCCTCAAGGAGTGACGGGCCGGGTGATGGGCGCCTATCGCGGTGCCATCCGGATCGCCCCATCAAGGCGGATCACCTCGCCGTTCAGCATGGGATTGCGCGTGATCTGGCTGACCATATCCGCATATTCCTCGGGCTTGCCGAGGCGGCTCGGGAAGGGGACCTGCGCGCCGAGGGAGGTTTGCACCTCCTCGGGCAGGGTCTCCATCAGGGGCGTCAGGAAGAGGCCCGGCGCGATGGTGCAGACCCGGATGCCCTTATCCGCGAGATCGCGCGCCATGGGCAGCGTCATGCCCACGACCCCACCCTTGGAGGCCGCATAGGCCAACTGTCCAATCTGGCCATCGTAGGCGGCGACGGAGGCCGTGTTGACGATCACACCGCGCGCGCCATCCGGGTCGAGAGGGTCCTGCGCCACCATGCGCGCCGCGACCTGGCTTGCGCAATTGAACGTGCCGATCAGATTGACGCCGATCACCTTGTCGAAAAGGGCCGGATCATGCGCCGCGCCGCGAGAGACCGTCTTGGCGGCAGGGGCGATGCCCGCGCAATTCACCAGAACGCGCAGCTTTCCGACATGCGCCTCGGCCTCAGAAATCCCGTCCGCCACGGAGGCTGCATCCGCCACATCGACCTGCACGTAATGGCCCCCGATCTTCTCGGCATGGGCGCGTCCGGCCTCCGCGTTCAGATCGAAAAGCGCGACCTTCATCCCGTCCTCGGCCAAGCGGGCCGCCGTCGCGGCCCCGAGCCCGGATGCGCCCCCCGTGACGATCGCCCCTTGTCCGGTCCAGTTCTGAAAGGTCATGTCTGTGCTTCCTTTTTTCGCGTGTTCTTGAGGCGTTCATGGCAGGTTCTGCACGGCACATGCGGCGCGGGTAAAGTCGATATGTCAGATGCTTGTGCCATCACGCGCCTGCTTTTACATGCGGCGCATTCGGCGCGCGTCGCGTGCCGGATCTGCCTGTCCTCCTCATTCAGCAGAAGCTTAGACCAAGGCATCCACGCCCGAAAGGCACTGCATGCACGGGCGGGATGGCGATGGCAGCCGTTCTCGCCAACACAGGACTCACTCCGTGAAGGGACCTGCCCACTCAGCCACGAATGGCATCGTCCTCATCCGGCCGAATAAAAACTGAAGACCTTTCTTCGCGCCGAACCGGGTGGCGGCAGGTCTGTCCCATCCCTATGTTGCGCATACCGGATCGGCCACTCCTTCTGTCGATCCCAAGGAGACCGCCGAATGACGCAGACCGCAGTCACCGAAGCCGCACGCTTCTCCGTGGCCCCTATGATGGACTGGACTGGTTGATGATAAAAATCAGTAGGTTGAGAGCCGTCTTGTGCAATATTTGTGCAACTTAAAATCGGCTTCTGGCGTGCTCTGTCGGGTGTTCTGCGGTTCAAATAATTTGATCCAATTGCGGCTCGTCCGACAGGGCAAAACCCACATTCGCCTGAAGACAATCAAAATGGGCTAACTCCGTACTTGGGAGATGCAGCGCAAAAATTTTAGGTGGGATCAGGGCCGACTTGGGGGTAGTGGTGGTCAGGAAACCGATCCTCCAAGACTCAAAAGCGCGCCGATGCCAATTTTTTTTTGCAGCTTCTTCTTTGAGATATTCTGCTTTCCGTTGATCTCATCAATGGTACCCGCGGTCTTTACCCGGCTTCCATAACGCCCGGAAATCAAGCGCAATGTATAGCCCGCTACATGCCAATCTCCGGTGAAATTCTGGAGGCATTAATCGCTGGAGTAAGACTCTAACAGGGTCATGAAAATCAATCGTTCGCATTCAAAAGTGTCATGGATAAAGGACCGTTTACAAACGAATGCAAGCAAGTGTTTTCTCATTGTGCCGATGCACAATCCCCTGGTTTCCTTGCATTGATCGCGATCTGAAAGGTTCCGTCGGCAGTCGCGCGCACGTAATGTGTAAAGAGCATTGTCGACGGTCACAAAACAGCTTGGGTAATGTGCAAATAATCTGTATTTTGCACATATGATGCCACAATCGACTATTATTCCTGAAGATTTCGACGAACCCCTCGACATCGGAGAGGGGGATGAGGATGCTTCGGAAGAAGTTCTCTGGTACTTGCCGGGCCCGATCGAAGAGGAACCGGATTACCGGCCTCCCGGACCTCGGGCGGGACAGCCGGAAAAGGGCCTCATTGATGACTGGGCAAGGGCCGAAGCGGATCAGGCTGCGCTTCTGGCAAGGGTGGCCGGGCGCTTGGGTGCGCTCGATGACCGATTGGCTCGCGCGCCCAAAGGCTGGCTGCATAGGTTGGCACTGATCGAGGCGGCAGACCTGAGCTGGTTTGCAGGAGATCGCGTAGGCCCGGATCGTCTGGCGCTATGGATTTCTATGCGCCTGTCAGGCGCACAAGATGACCCAAATGCCTTGGCGCGAATTGGATGGGCCGTTCGGCGACTGACAGGCGGTCCTGACCCGATAGTCGATATCGCAGCCTTCCTCGACCGCCGCGATCCTGAAAACATCGATGAAAATGCCGAGCGCTTCGACGATCGCGCGAGCGGTTGGCTGGATTTGATGAAACAGGCCGCCGATCTTCATCCGATCACCCGCGCCTGCATGGGGTTTCATCTCTGGAGTCTTGCGGGCCTTGGGCAGCAGGGCGATCGGGTGGAAGCAGCGGTCACGGCCGCGCGCATCGCGGCTAGCGAGGGAAACGGGGCAATTTTCGCACCGTTGGCAATGGGCGGGGCAGGGGGCCTGCGCGCGAGTGGGCCATCGGCAGAGCGCCTTAAACAATGGCTCGAGGGGATGCAGACAGCTATCCTCATGGCAATGCGGCGCCTCGACGATATCCAATCATGGTCAGCGAAGGCCAAAGCAGAGATGTCAACGCTCTCAGGCAAGACACCGCCGGTCCTGAGCGCCCTGCTGACCGAATGGCCCCTCGTTTCCGCCCCGATGGCCGAAATGTGGATCGGTGCTAGCCGCGCCACCGCTCAACGCAATCTCGCCTAGATGGAAGCGAAGGGTCTAATCCGTGAAGTGACGGGGCAGGGACGGTTTCGGATGTGGAGTATTGCGATTTAGGCCGACCAGCGGCCAGTCGAAATCTGTTCCAGTTTCGAGCGCTCTGACTACAGATTATCCTTTATTGCATCACCCCAAAGTCAGCACCATCTCCTCCGAGAGCGACAAGTCCGGAATATGCAGGTTCTCAGGTGCCGGGCCTTTGCGAATGCGCCCAGCCGCGTCATAATGGGAACCGTGACAGGGGCAGAACCAACCCCCGAAATCCCCCGCCCCATCCCCCAGAGGGACACAGCCCAGATGGGTACAGACACCGATCATGACCAGATATGCCTCGTGACCCGCAATGGCCCGGTTCTCATCGCTTGCCAGCGCATCGTCGGGCAGATTTGGGTTGCGCGCCGAGCTGTCAGGCAGGTCAGAGACCGCCTGTGCCCGAGCCTGAGCCATTTCTGCCTCCGTTCGATGACGGATAAAGACAGGTTTTCCGCGCCAGTTGACGGTCAATTGCGTTCCGGGCGCGAGATCGGAAATATCAACAGTGATCTGTGCCAAGGCGCGGACATCGGCGGAGGGGTTCATCTGGTTCACCAGTGGCCAGAGCGCAGCCCCTGTTGCCACGACCCCTGCCCCGGCTGTTGCGTAATACAGGAAATCCCTGCGGGCGGTATTCTCTGACGCTTCCATCATCGGGCATGTGTCCGTGCCTCCCGCGCTGGAAGGTCAACACGCGAGATGTAACGTTTTGTCAGCGCACCTCTCTACGGATCATCAAACAGGCCTTGTCGGCGCATTAATGGTGCGGGCCCGCGCCTTTTGCCATCATGAGGTGGTGCTCCTGGTGATGCGCCCCGATGGTCATCAGACCAAAGAAACCAAGTCCCTGAATCTGCGCGGCATCGCCATCGACACTGAGCGCCACGCCATCTTCTAAGTCCTCTGTCACAACGTCCCAGCCGGTCTCGGCCGCGAGAAAGGGCGCATGGGCGGGCACCATGGCGCGGATGGCCTCGAGAACACGGGGGGTGCCCCGAATCTCGAACCGGGCCCCTTCCGGCCGCAGGGTGCGGGCGACCACGGCCTCTTGGGTCAGAAGGTCCATATCGACCAGATGGCGGCGCAATCCGTCAATATCGACCCGCTCCCAATCCGTCTCGGGATCGGCCTGCAGGATCGTTACGATTTCCGCCAAGGCGGCAAAGGCCGATTGCCCGGTTTCCTGCGGTCCGCCCATGTCGTGACCAGCCGCGGAATTGGCGTGCTGCGCGGCCACGGGTGCGGCCATCACTATGGCAAGGACGAAGGGAATGAGACGCATGGACAGGTCCTTCAATGGGGTGGTGTCATGTTTACGCTAGCAGGGGCGGATGCATCGTAATATGATTTCAATCATATGTTGCCAAACCCCTATGATCATATCCCGAGCTCAGCCCTGCGCCCAATCTCCGGCGCGGTTGGAGATACCGTATTTCACCAAGGCGACCCCACCCACGGTCTCTATGTCGTGCAAACCGGGCGCGTGCATCTCGAGCGGGTCGGTCCAGATGGCGAGCGGTTCATCATCCACCGTGCCCAAGCCGGAACAAGCTTTGCCGAAGCTTCGGTGTTTTCGGAGGTCTATCATTGCGACGCAGTCATTGTTGAGGCCGGGGCGCTGATCCGGATCGACAAGGCTTCCGTATTGGCCGCTTTTGCCGACCCGGCATTTGCCCGCGCCTATGGCCGTCAGGCGGCTCAACAGATACAGGCGCAGCGACAGATGCTGGAGATCGTCGGCATTCGGCGCGCAGAGGACCGGGTGATGGCAGGGTTGATCGCAGGCTTGCTCGAAGGCTCCATCGTCGAGTTTGCCGCTCGGTTACAATTGAGCCATGAGGCGACCTACAGGGCGCTGCGAAAGCTTGTGCAAGACGGACGGGTCATGAACCCGTCCCGCGGGATCTATCACCTGCACCCATGACCTGATCAGCTGTGGCTCGCGAAGACCGAGGTCGCGCCGTCGGAGCCAACAAGCAAGGTGTCAAAAGCGTCACCGGCCCCGGGACCGCCCATGCCGGGCGAACTCATCGGCATGCGGGGGACAGTCAAACCGCGCGCCATCGGTTGCTCTGCTAGCAGCCGCGTGATGTCCGCGGCAGGCACGTGGCCCTCGATAAAATAGTCGCCCACGACCGCCGTGTGACATCCAGCAAGTTCCGGTGCAATTTGCAGCCGATCTTTGAACGCATAAAGCGCATCCTGATCGACGTCCTGCGCCTCGACCGCGAAGCCCGCTTGCCGGACATGATCGACCCAAGCGGTGCAGCATCCGCAGGTGGGGGTTTTCAGGACTTTAATGACCGGTTCCGTGTTGGCCAGTGCTCGCAGGGGGAGTGTGGCAGCCGCTCCGGCCAGCAAGAACGTACGTCGTTTCATCATGTGTTCCTTTTTGAGTTATCCGAGACCCTAGAACTGTGTTTTCGAGAGTCCAGAGGCTGTTCCTGCTCTGTCGGCGTGAGGGTGGATGTATCCAGGGCGTGTCCGCTTGCTGGCCCGCGAAGGGGCTGGATCAACATCCTGTCGACCCAGAGGTCGCGCGTCGTGCGAAACTGCTCGATACTGATCGTCATTCCCTCGTGGCCCTTCGCGGGCTGGGCTACGTAAGTACCCATGAGGCGGTCCCACCACGGCAGGTTGAAGCCGTAGTTTGAGTTGGTTTCGCGCGGATCGACAGAATGATGCACGCGGTGCATGTCGAGTGTGACGACGATCCATCTGAGCCACCGGTCGACCGGTCTCGGCAGGTTGATGTTGGCATGGTTGAAGAGGGCAGTGGCGTTGAGGATGATCTCGAACAACAAAACCGCGACGGCGGGCGGACCAAGCGCTGCCACCAGGGCGAGCTTGATCGCCATCGAGATGAGGATCTCAATCGGATGGAAGCGTAATCCAGTGGTTGCGTCGAAGTCGAGATCCGCATGGTGCATCCGGTGCAGGCGCCACGGGGCCGGGACGGCGTGGAACATGACATGTTGCAGATAGATCGCCAGATCGAGCAGCAGCATGGACAGGATCACAGCCAACCCGAAAGGAGCCTCGATAATGTTGAACAGGCCCCAGCCCCGCTCCTCGGCCAGGACCGCCAGACCGACGGCCAGGATTGGGAAAGACAACCGGAGGATCGCCGTATCGATCACGACAAGTGCCAGGTTGTTCGACCAACGGATGACACGCGGAATGTCACGCCGCCGACGCGGGGCGGCGAGTTCCCAAAGCGCCATGGCGGCCAGCACACTCAAAAACGCCGTCAGACGAATCTCCGGCTCTGCGGCTAGTATTATGTCCATCACAGTCTACGGCCCTTCTGTGTTAGGGCTTGGGTGCGGATGCGCATCTCGCACATCAGTCTTTTCTTGCGCAGCCTTTGCAGCCGCTATCTGGACTATATCAAGATCCCGCGCGTGGCGCTCGTCGAGACACTCTGTTTCGAGCTGCAGCGTGACCATGTGAAACCCATGCTGTTCCGTCAGCCGCCGATAGGCCCTGTTCAGCAAATCCGCGGCCTCGGCGGGTGACTGATGGCGGATATGGGCGGAAAACGCGTGTTTGCCGCTGGTCAGCGTCCAGGCATGCACATGGTGAACATCCAGAACCCCGTCCTGCCCGATCAGGTCCGCTGTTACAGCGTCGAGATCCGTTCCCTCGGGCGTGCCTTCCATGAGAATGTGGACCGCTTCCTTGATTACGCCCACAGAGGCCCAGAGGAGAACCACCCCGAACGCCATGCCGAGAATCGGGTCAATCGCCAGAAAGCCGGTGAACTCGATCACAAGGGCGGTGACGATGATCAGGAGGCTGCCGACAAAGGTCTGGATGATGTGCCAGAGCGCGCCACGGGCATTCAGATCGTCCTTGCTCGATTGCCACATCAGCGCCAGAGAGACCACTTCCGTGACCAGGCCCCCGAAGGCGACCCAAAGCATGGGGCCTGTGGCCAGGTGGATCGGGTCTCCGAGCCGCATCGCGCCCATCCAGATCACCAGAAGCGCCATGCCGAGAAGAAAGCCGCCATTCACCAGCGCCCCGATGATTTCGGCGCGGTACCATCCGAAACTGCGCGTCGAATCCGCTGGACGGCGCGCAATCCGCTGCGCGGTGATGGCCACGAGAACGCCGCCAACCGCCGACAGGGTGTGAAACGCATCCGACAGGACGGCAATCGAGCCAGTCCAGAGCCCGACGGCCAGTTCAATCACGAAGTAGACGCCGGTGAGCCAGGCCGAAATCACAAGGGCCTTGCCGGAACTCGGCATGTGCCCGGCGTGAGAATGACTGGCCATATCAGCTCTCCTCCCGTTGTGTACCGGTCTTTCGCGTCGCGGCGAAGAGAACCGACAGGCCGGTAAAGCCACCGAGCGCAAGCGCGGTCCATGTGGCAGTGCGGGCATCTCCGTTCATCGCCTGGCTGCCCATGTGAGCGAGCAAAAAACTCGCTGGAATAATCCCGGCCATCGTGGCCAGCGCGAACCTCCAAAGATGCAGCTTGCTCAGACCTGCGGCGTAACTGATCATATCGAAGGACAGAAACGGCAGCAGGCGACTGCCGAAGACCAAGAAGGTCAGAGTGTTCTGCGATCCGAACAGGCCTGTGTTAATCTTCTGACCGAGATGACGCTCAACGAAGGGACGACCGAGACCGCGGGCCAGACCAAAAGCGGCAAGCGCACCGAGTTCCGCGCCAAGAACGACAAAGAGTGTCCCGAACGTGTGCCCATAAGCCGCTCCGGCGGCGAGTGCGATCGGCGCCGAGGGCAGGGGGCTTGCGACGATAGCGATTGTCATAAGCGCCACGATAACAATTGGTCCGGCAAGACCTGCCGCCTCGATCCAGCGGTCAATTTCCGCGCGATCAGGCAGGCGAATGTCAACGCCAAGGACGTCCGGGAAGGCCAATGCGACGACTCCCATCAGGAACACCGCAATAAGAAGGATGCGCATCATCATGGATCAAAACACGGCATAGAGCAGAACGAAGAACGTCGCTGCCAAAAGGTCAAAGGCCACGCAGAATGGAATATACCAGTTCGGAATCCGGGCGAGACGATAAGAATTGTGGTGTGACATGTCCCAAAGGGCGTGCAGGGCCAAGCCCAAGGGAAGGAAAGCCCAATGCCATATCAGCCCCAAAAAGGCTGCCGAGCCGAACAAAAGGGCGACGGCGAGCTCTGCCCAGAACACGCGCGCTCTGCCGTCCGCGGCGCCAAAGCCGATATAGGCACCGCCAATCAAAGAAAGCGTGATCGAAGCAAGAGCTATCGAGCTCTTTTCATCCAAAAACAGGTGAGCCGGCATTGTGAGCAAGACAAACAACACACCAACCCATACGGGAGATTTCAAGATATCCCCGTGTCGATGGTGCGATACGTGATCGCCTGTCTTTTCGAAAATCTGTGCCATGGCTTTGTACCTAGGGATTCCAGCAACTGGAAGGTCAAGGGCTATCCATCCACGCGCGCAACGCAGCGCTCACTCAACCGTTCCACGGTGAGGTCAAAGGACCGATATCAGGACGTATTTGACGCTGACGCCAAGCTCATGTCCGACGCGCGTGGCGATTTTCAGTCATCTTTCGCCTTCTGCCAGACTTGCTGGCAGGCTGAGTAAAGAAACGTCGCTGACCAGGTCAGCAACATGAAGCCCAAAAGCGATTGCAGCATCAGCAACAGTCGAAAGGGCCCGACCACCTCTATGGACGAATAGCCAAGGGTCGAGAACGAGATGCCCGTAACATAGAGAACATCCTGAAACATCGGCGGGCTGTTGCTGAACGATTGCGGCAGAACGCTTGTCACCACCATCGTATTGAACACGGCGAGCGTCACAAGTTCCAATACGTGCAGCAACAGCAACGCGGAAAACGTCAGGATGATCCGAAAGCCGGAGCCATCCGACCGCTGCGGGGAAAACTTCAGAATGCCCGATAACGCATAATGATGGACAATTCCCATCACGATCGCCGCGCATATTCCGACAAACATAGCCATCAACTCGGTCATACACCCAAACCCGTCTTCCTGTTCAAACAGGTCAATTTGACCATACATCAGGCTTTTAGCACAACGGGACCAATTGATTCTTCACTGGTCAGGCCAACGCGGGGGGCAACCCGTTCAGGGCGACATCCACCGGAACGGTCGGCAAGTTCGATGCGATCCACCCAGGCCCTTCGCCTGATCCCAACATCCCTTCCGAGATATCGGCGTAGCCCGAATAACCAGCTTGTCTCAACGCTCGAAGCAGCGATGCGGAGCGTCCGCCAGTGGCGCAGATCAGTCCAACAGTGCGATCACCGCTCAGTTCCTTGGCCCTGAACAATCGGTCCGGAAAACCGGACGCGTGCATGCTTATCGGCCATACACCAGCACCTACGCCGGTTTCTTGCCACTCTTTGTGCGTTCTGACATCGATGATCCGCGCCGTATCCGATAGAAGCGCGTCAAAGGCATTCTCTGCCGACCAGACAGATCGGCTCTGCGCCAACAGCGGTGACGCCGCGACGGTCAGCACCGTCATATGAGCACCCAGAACGAAACGGCGCCGGTTCAAATCAAGAGACATATTCGAAAACTTCATCCTTTGATCGGTTGCGATCCCAAAGGTCACATAACATACGCGCGACGCTACCCGGGAGCACGACACGGTGCAGGCACAGATTTGTATCCATCTGTAGCAAGGGACTGACCTGATACAAACGGCTACAATTCTGCCCATGAAACAGAATGCAACGATGATCTAGGAAGGACGCCATGGGACCGCCACCTCATATCCTTATCGTGGACGACCACGCTCAGATACGCGAAAGCGTCGCGCGCTTCCTGGAGAAGAACGGAATGCGCACGACCGTCGCCAGGGATGCCGTGGAGATGGATGCCAAGCTGGCCACCGGTCACTTCGACCTCCTCGTGCTCGATGTCATGATGCCGGGCGAGGACGGTTTGTCGGTTTGCCGCAGACTTGCGCCAGAGGGTGATCTTCCGATCATCATGCTGACGGCGCTTGGTGAGGAAACGGATCGGATCGTGGGTCTGGAAATCGGTGCGGACGATTATCTCGCCAAGCCGTTCAATCCACGAGAACTGCTCGCCCGCATCAAGTCGGTTCTTCGGAGAAGCAACCGCGACGAACCTGTGGCCGGAAGCCTCGCTGGGAGGAAAGTCTCTTTTGCGCACTGGATACTGGATACCGACCGGCAGGTGCTGATTGACGAGTCCACCACCGAGACCCCATTGACGACCTCCGAGTTCAAATTGCTGGCGGTCCTGCTGGAACGCGCGAGGATGGTGCTCAGCCGTGACCAGTTGCTTGACCTGACCGCTGGGCGGACGGCAGGCCCGATGGATCGAACCATCGACAATCAGATCAGCCGTCTCCGCCGCAAAATCGAGCCGGATGTACTTAGGCCCAGTGTCATCAAAACGGTGCGGAACGGCGGATACTGTCTGGCTGCCGATGTCGAGGATGCGCCGTGATGCGCCGTGCGATGAGGTCTCTGAGCGGCCAGTTGATCCTGCTTGTGGTCGCGGCACTTGTCGTGGCCCAGGCGATCAGCCTGTTCCTGTTCGCTGACGAGCGCACCCTTGCGATTCGTGCCGCATTGGGGTTCGAGGCCGCCGGTCGCGCAGCAAATGTCGCGCGGTTGATCGAGGAGGCCCCGCCGAAGTTGCAGGACTCGATCCTCCGCGCGGCGAATTCGCCATTGATCCGGTTTGATCTGTCGGACGTTCCGAGCGTGGAACACACCGGTCATTCGGATGGCGGCATCGTGGAAGGACGCATACGCGCGCTTCTGGGCGATAGCTACAGCCGGGATATTCGCGTTGAACTGCACGAGGTCGAGGGCGCGTTGCGGCCCCTTCCCAATCTCTCGGACGAGATGACGGAAATGCATCTCGCGATGATGCGCGGAGAGTTGACGGCGGTTGAGATGAACCTGTCGATCGCCATCAAGGGAGCGCGTTGGCTGAATGTCGGAACGCGGTTCGAGCGTCCGCCAATCCAATGGCCTTTCTATTCGATGCTGACCTTTGGAATTTCCGCCGGACTGCTCCTGGTGGCGATCTTCTGGTTTGTCATGACGCGCCTGACGCGTCCTTTGCGGCACCTCTCCAAGGCCGCGGACCATCTTGGCCGGGGCGAGGATGTGGGTGAATTGACCGTCGCGGGGCCGACCGAGGTCAAGGATCTGACCGTCGCCTTCAACCGCATGCAACGACGGCTGACCCGGTTTGTCAGCGATCGGACACGGATGCTCGCAGCGCTTGGTCACGATTTGCGCTCGCCGTTGACTGCTATGCGTGTCCGCGCGGAGCTGGTTGACGAAGAAGAGACGCGGGACAGCCTCATCGCATCGGTCGAAGAGATGCAGAGCATGGTCGAAGCGACGCTCACCTTTGCACGGGGCCTTACCGGATCCGAAGGTGCCGAAGTGGTCGATCTGCGCAATTTTCTGGACAGCTTGTGCAGCGATATGGCGGCACACTGCACCTTTGCCCCGAGTGATGATGTTGCCGTGCGGCTTCGACCCAACGCGTTCCGAAGGGCGCTGAGGAACCTGCTTGAGAACGCCGTTCGCTACGGTGGTGCCGCAAAAGTCAGCTGGGCGACCCACGGTTCGAACCTCGTACTCAACATCGATGACAATGGGCCCGGCATTCCCGTCGACCAGTTGGAAAAGGTCTTCGATCCCTTCTATCGCCTCGAGCAATCGAGGTCTCTGGAAACGGGCGGTTATGGGCTTGGGCTCTCGATCGCGAGGACAATCGTCCAATCCCATGGCGGCGATATCCAGCTGGTCAACCATAACAGCGCGGGTTTGCGCGCTGTTGTCACCATCCCACTGGATGAAAGCGAACTAATCGAAGGAGAAACAGATGAAACTGAAAACGCTCATTCCAACGTTGCTGGCCAGCTTGCCCGCCAGCATGGCGCGAGCTGATGGTCCAGGCTCCTGGACAGGTCACATGTGGGGCGGAGGCTATGGCTTTATGGGCGGCTTCATGATGCTCGCCTTCTGGGGCGCCGTGATCGCATTGATCGTGTTTCTGGTGCTCAGGCTGCGGGACAATGGCACCCGTCCCCCGGACTCGGACGCGCAGGAAGCGCTCCGGCGCCGCTTTGCGAATGGGGAAATCGACGAAGAAGAGTTCCGTCGCCGCAAAGCAACGCTCGACGAATAGACCCCGCCGCGGACGCCAAAGCCGTCCGACGCGACGCCCACCGACACTGGATAGGAAAGAACGCCATGGTCCCGGAAATTGGTCACTTCGCACTGGCCCTCGCGCTTGCGCTTGCGCTTGTTCAAAGCGTTCTGCCGATTGCAGGTGCGTCGCGTGGAAACGCCGTCTGGATGAAATCCGCCCAGGCGACGGCAATAGGACAAGTGCTGTTTGTGGCCATAGCCTTCGCAGCGCTGATGCAGGCCTTCATCGTCAGCGACTTCACCGTCAGGAACGTCGTCGAGAATTCCCATTCGCTCAAGCCGATGCTCTACAAGGTGGCCGGGACCTGGGGCAGCCATGAGGGTTCGCTGCTGCTCTGGATTCTGATCCTCGCGGTGTTCGGCGCGGGCGTCGCCTGGTTCGGATCGAACATCCCCGCCGAGACCAAGGCGCGCACCTTGTCGGTGCAGGCGTGGATCAGTGTCGGCTTCCTGTCCTTCCTGCTGCTGACGTCGAACCCCTTCGAGCGGGTGTTTCCGCCGCCGCTCGACGGCAATGACCTGAACCCGTTGCTTCAGGACATGGGTCTCGCCATGCACCCGCCGCTCTTGTATTTCGGGTATGTCGGCTTCTCCATCGTGTTTTCCTTCGCCGTTGCGGCTCTTATAGAGGGTCGCGTCGATCCGGCCTGGGCCAGATGGGTCCGGCCATGGACATTGGCCGCCTGGATCAGCCTGACGGCGGGTATCGCCCTCGGGTCTTGGTGGGCCTATTATGAACTGGGCTGGGGCGGCTGGTGGTTCTGGGATCCGGTCGAGAATGTAAGCTTCATGCCTTGGCTTCTGGGCACAGCGCTGTTGCATTCGGCCATCGTCACGGAAAAGCGCGATGCGTTCAAAAGCTGGACCATCCTGCTTGCCATCCTGACTTTCTCGCTTTCACTTCTCGGGACGTTCATCGTCCGGTCAGGCCTGCTTACATCCGTACACGCGTTCGCCGTCGATCCAGAGCGCGGAGTTTACATTCTGGGTTTACTCGCGGTGTCCATCGGTGGGTCGCTGGCGCTCTACGCCTGGCGGGCGCCCGAAATGGAGCCGGGTGGTTTGTTTCGCCCGATCAGCCGCGAAGCCGGGCTGCTCGTGAACAACCTCATTCTGGCCGCCGCTACGGGAACCGTTCTGTTCGGGACGCTTTATCCACTGATCCTGGAGGCTGTCACCGGGGACAAGATCTCGGTCGGTCCACCTTTCTTCAACGCGGCCTTCATTCCGATGATGCTGGCACTGGTCGTGTTCATGGGTCTTGGTCCATTCCTGTCGTGGAAGCGGGCTGATATCGCCGGTTTGCTCGATCGCATCCAATTCGTGGCCGTGCTGGCGGTCATTGCAGCCTTGGCCGCATGGTATCTTCTGAACGGTGGGCCGATCATGGCCTATCTTGCCATCCTCGGCGCAGCGTGGCTGCTTTTTGCGACCCTGCGGGAATGGGCGCTACGCATCCGTCTGTTCGAGGTTTCCCTTGCAGAGAGCGCGAGACGCGTGCGCAACCTGCCACGCGCCTCTCACGGTATGACGCTTGCCCATGCCGGCGTCGCTGTGTTGATGATGGGGATGATCGGCTCGACCGGATGGAAGAGTGAGGAGATCGTCTTTGCCGCCCCCGGGACCGAAGTCACGATCGCCGGGTTCGACATCACCTTCGAAGGGGCCGCAAAGGTTCAAGGGCCGAACTACATCGCGGATCGCGGCACCCTTGTGGTGCGTCGGGATGGCGAATTGGTCACGACACTTTTCCCGGAACGGCGGTATTACCCGGTCGCGGAAAGCCAGACGACGGAGTCGGCCATCCGCTCCACATTGGCGGGCGATCTCTATACGTCGATTGCAACGCCAGCCTCCGATCAAGTGAACAACGCCGGAGCATGGACCCTTCGGATCCTCTATGAACCGCTCGTCAACCTGATCTGGATCGGCTCGATCCTGCTGGTGATCGGTGGCTGTTTGTCCTTGTCGGATCGCCGTTTGAGGGTCGGGGCGCCGCGCCGTGCCAAACAGCCAGCCACCGATGCCGTTCCTGCCGAGTAGGAGAGAAGATGAAACGTCTCATTGCCGGGCTGCCGTTTATTGCGGCGGTCATATTCGGTGGGTTTTTTCTCTGGGGGCTCAATCCCGACCGGGATCCCAACGAGATCCCTTCCGTCCTGATCTCGCAACCGGCCCCGGCGTTCGACCTCGATCCCGTGCCGGGGTTGGAGACACCCGGCCTGGCCCGAAGCGATCTTGTCAGCAACGAACGACCGGTCGTGGTCAATGTCTTTGCGTCCTGGTGCGTGCCCTGCCGCGCGGAACATGCCGTGTTGACAAGATTTGTCGAACGAGAAGGCATGCGGTTGTTCGGAATAAACTACAAAGACAAACCTGAGGATGCCGTGAAGTGGCTCAATGACCTCGGCAATCCCTACGAGCGGATCGGGTCCGACCTGTCGGGCCGGACCGGGATCGAATGGGGCCTGTCGGGCGTGCCGGAAACCTTCATCGTCGATAGCGATGGCACCGTTTTGTTTCGCTATGTCGGGCCGGTCGTGGGTCCGGACGCCGTCGAACGGTTCACGCAAGCCCTGAAGCAGGCAGGCGCACTGCCAAATGGAGCAGGTTCATGAGACAGTTGATTTTCGCGTTTTGCATCGGGCTCCTTCCCTTTGCCGCCAATGCGGTGGAACCGGACGAAATGCTGACCGACCCGGTATTGGAGCAGCGTGCGCGGGAGATTTCCAAGGATCTACGATGCGTCGTCTGTCAGAACCAGGACATCGACAGTTCGAACGCGGGTGTGGCGCGGGACTTGCGTCTGCTCGTACGCGAGCGCCTGGTCGTTGGAGACAGCGACGCGGAGGTGATCGAATACATACGGGCGCGGTACGGGGATTACGTGCTGCTGAAACCGCCTCTGGAGCCTGCGACCTACGCGCTTTGGTTCGCTCCGATCGCTTTCGTTCTGATCGGGGTTTTCGTTGGTGGCGGGCTACTGATGAGTCGGCGAAAGCAAGAGGCATTTGAAGACTTGGGCTCGGAGGATGAGAACACCGTGTCCGAAATTCTCAGGCAAAACGAAGCGGGGGATGCGTCATGATCTGGGGTATTTTCGTTCTTTTGACGCTGGTCGCAATCGGAATTGTCCTCTACCCGCTGCTGCTGTCCAAATCGAACACTCTCACCAGAGGGGATGCGGTACCGGCGATCCTCGCCGATCAGATGCGGGAAATCCAACGAGACATGGACCGCGGTTTGATTTCTGAACAGGAAGCTCAAGCAGCCAGACTCGAGATCAAGAAACGGATCCTCGCGACGACCCGCAATTCGGAAGAAAAAGTCGGATCATCCCGTAATGGTGGCAGAGTCACTCTCGTTGTCGCGGCGGTCCTCGCGCCGGTTATTGCCGCGGGCTACTATCTGACGATGGGATCGCCGGAGGTTCCTTCAATGGCCTTCGCTGCCCGTGCAGAGGAGCGGGCACAGACTGATGAAGTGACGGCGCTGGCAATACAACTTCGCGAAAGGCTTGTGTCCGATCCGACCGGCGGCCCTAGCGAAGGGTGGATGCTGTTGGGCCAGACCTATCAGCGCATGGGCAGAGCAGCCGATGCCGTCGAAGCCTTCGAAGTCGTTGCCGAACGGGAGGATGCCACCTCCGCGACATTCTCCATGCTGGCAGAGGCTGTCGCGGTTGCCAATGACGGCGTTGTTATTCCACGGGCGAAATTGGCCATTGATCGCGCTTTGGACCTTGACCCATCCAATCCTGCGGCAACCTACTTCGAGTCTCTGTATTACCTTCAGCAAGAAGAGACGCGTAAGGCCTACGATCTGCTTGTTTCACGGCTGAATCAGGAAGAGGCTTACGTTCCCTGGATGGAGACCTATGCAGCGCAGATCAACCGGATTGCAGCGGCAGCTGACCTTCCGGTCGTCAATCTACCCAGCGGGCCGACGTCGCAACCAGGCCCGAGTGCCGCAGATGTCGCGGCGGCGTCGGAGATGAATGACGCGGATCGCGCGGAGTTCATCCGATCGATGGTCTCGCGGCTGGCCGAGCGTCTTGAGGATGAACCGGACGATCTGGATGGTTGGATGCGGCTGGCAAATGCCTATACCGTCCTTCAGGAGCCCGATCGCGCCGTTGAGGCCTACCGCAAGGCTGAAGCGCTGTTGGAGCAGCAGCCCGCCAGTGATCCTCGGCGTGCGGCGGTCCGTGCCGCGCTTGAGCGGCTCGGCGGCTGACTACTGCTCGGTGTCCCGGTCGAGCAGGTCACTCCTGTCCGGCAACCTTTGCGGAAACATCCCGACCACTGGCTTGCGCCAAGGCGTTCATCACGTCCTCGGTTTTTAGCAATTCGGACAGCACAATGCCGTTCGGTGCCGATGGTCCGTAGACGGCATTGAAGGGGATGCCGTATCTGCCGAAACTCTCAAGGTAGCGGGAAATGCGCGTGTCCGGGCGTGTCCAATCTGCCTGCATCGCCGTGACTCCAGGCGCTTCAAGCGCGCTCCGGACTGGCTCCCGATCGATGATAAGTGTCTTGTTCGCTTTGCAAGTCAGACACCAGTCAGCGGTCACATCGACAAAAACGACCTCTCCTGCGGACACGCGTTTCGCTATTTCCGAACGATCAAATGCGATCCAAGCCATTGCCAACTGCGGCGTCGAACGCGCAGGTGCTGATTGCTGCAAGAGAGGACCTGCGGCAATGGCCAGGACAAGGCTGGCTATGGCAATAGACCACCTGAATTGGGACTGCACATTCGGGAGAGATAGTATCAGAACGGCGAGACCGGACAACGCCGCGACCGCGATGACAGACGCAAGCCCGGCGACACCGTCGAGCACCCAGAACAGCCACACGGCGGTTGCAAGCAACAAAACCCCCATGACGCTTTTGATGATCAGCATCCATCGACCAGGCTTGGGCATGAATGCGACCAGACGCGGGAACGCGGCGATGACGAGATAGGGCAGGGCGAGGCCGAGCCCGAGGCTCGTAAAGACGATGAGGATGTCCACGCCACGCCCGGCCAAAGCAAAGGCCACCGCGGTGCCGAGGAACGGTGCCGAACAAGGCGTCGCCATGACGGCACCGAACATGCCAGTGAAAAAGTCGGCGGAATACCCGTTGCGTCCTCCGGCCCCTGCAAGCCGCGTCTGCATGCCGTGTGGAAGGGCGAACTCGAACGCTCCGAACAGATTTGCCGAAAAGACGAGCAGGACAGCGATCATCGCCGCAAGAAACAGCGGGCTTTGAAACTGCAAACCCCACCCGACGCTGAGGCCTGCCGTCTGGAGCGCCCAGAGGACGAGCGCCAGACCCCACATGAACGTCATGATGCCGGCGCTGGCAGCGACGAAACCGAACCGGACACGGGTTGTGTCGTGATCGGTGTGTTTGAGCACAGACGACACCTTGATGGACAGCACCGGCAGCACGCAGGGCATCACATTCAGGATCAATCCGCCCAGCAGCGCGATCGCGGCAATCCAGATCAGTTCCATCATGTCCGGTGTCGTGGCGGCCAGTTCAAAGGGTGGTGCTATTCCTTGCGCCACGCGATCCGCGATGATCGTGAAGGCCCGGTTCTCGCCGTCGGTGACGGTAATCGACGGAGCCACTGTCACATCCGTATTCGACGAGAGGATCGGCAAGCGCGCCCAAAGCAAACGATCCTCTTCTCCCAAACGGATATCGGGTTTGCCAAGCGCAACACCCATACCCAGTTCGGGAAACACATCCGGCGACTGGAGTGGTTCATCGACGCGAAGGCTGACGATCAACTCCGTGAGGTCTTCGTCGATGAAGGCATTTGCCTCGCTGACGCCGCTCGTCTTGGCCCCTTCGGGGACGCGCTCGGAAAACGTACCGATCAGCCCAGCCGAAGTGCTGTCGATGACGTTGCCCCGTCCGAGGCGAAGTGACAGGTCAAACTCTTCCGGGACACAGACATTGGAGCACACCAGCAGTTTGACCTGCGCGGAAAGAGTCACAGGTGCGCCGGGATCTTTGAGCGTTATGCGCAGCGGAAAGACGACTTCACCCGCATAACCAAAATTTTCGATGCCGAAGGCGGTGAAGCGCGTCGGGGCGGGCCACATGAATTCGACATCTGCGACGTTTTCGGAACCGCTCCATTCGACCGAAGGCGGTATTCCCACCTCGCCCGCCGACCGCCAATAGGTCTTCCAGTTTTCGTTCAGTTGAAGGTGAAGCCCGGCTGACAGAGTCTGTGTGTTCTCGGGAACGCCGTCCTGTACACTAATGAGATGCGCGGTGAGTGGCGCGCTCTGGTATTCAGCAGAGGTTGCTGCCGCGACACTTCCAGAGACAACGGCCAGGAGCACGAAGGGAATAAGCAAAACCCGTCGCAGGATCAAAAGGCAATCGATCAAGATACCTGCTTCCTTCCCATATTTTCCGCAGATTTCGCCAGGACGGCGGAAATTGCGTCAAAGTCCACCTGTGGCAAAACCCTGACGACCGTCCGCACAGAATATTCGCGCAACGCCAGTCGCAGAAGATGAAAGGGTTCGACACCCATCCGGCAGAAGGTCTGACGCTTGCTTCGTGGACACGATAGCGCCGCGATCCGAGCAGTATTCAAGACTTCCTGCACATCCCCCAAGCATGAAACCCGACAACAGCAACGCGCCTACGCGTACCTTCCCGCGCACATCACGGCCTGTCGCGGACCACGACTGGAATCGCGGAGGTTATGGGCTCGGTCGTTTCCTCGATAGTATCCTTTGCCTTGTCGGAATGGCACGATTTTCCCATGAACTTGTGCATCACGAGATGCGCCCCAACGCACAGCAGGAGCGGGGCGAAAGCCGCTGCATTGCCCCACATGCCCGCCAATGTGCCGCCGGCAAGAAAAAACCCCGCAACGGGCAGCAGCATGACGACGCAACACGCCATCATACCATAATGCATGAGCCTGTCCGTGATCGGCTTTTTTCTGTGGCTGTGGTGGTCCATGACACCCTCTTTGTCTCGTTCCCGGCGTCATTTGCGACCCTCCAGCAGGATAAGGTCAAGGATACAAATGGATACACTTCTCGCGGCCTTGTCAGGTTGCCTGATGCCGGGTCTCCCGTAAAAGACATGTACAAACCGTAGGCTAGGAGTGTGTCATGACGACATCGCGAAACAACAAGATCAATCGACGAAGCCTGTTGGGGTATGCGGCTGTCGCTTTGGTTGCACCAAGCGTGGTTCGAGCCGAAACCATTCGCCGCAACATTTCTTCTTTCCGAGTTCATGACTGGCAAGACCATTTCGACACGCTCGGCAAAGGGATCATCATCTCAGACACCGTGACGATGGCGCTACAGCACTGGACAGCGGACGGCGAGATGCGGATTTACCCGACATCCGTTCCGCTGACCGACGAACTCACCAAACGCGGTTACACCGAAGTGGTGGAAAAACGCAAAAACCCCAGTTGGGCGCCGACGCCCTCCATGCGGGAACGCAATCCGGAATGGCCGGCACGTATCGAGGGGGGTGATCCGGACAACCCCTTGGGTACTCGCGCACTGTACCTGTCGTGGCAGTACTACCGTATTCACGGGACACAGGACACGCGCAAGATCGGCCGCCGGTCGTCAAACGGCTGCATCGGTTTGTTCAACGAACAGATCGAGGAAGTCTACGAGCGGGCACCTGTCGGCACTCAAGTCAAACTCATCTGACCCAACGGGCAAGGCGGAAGATACAGGCATGGACAAATTGACTGCGCTGATTGGTGCCGTTTTTGTTATCGGCGGGGGTTTTGCCGTTTGGCAGTTCGTTGGAGCGGAAGATACAGCGGTTGGCCACTCCATGACGCCACCCGACACAAGTGAGATCGCTGAAGGCGGCCCGATCGTTCAGGTCCAGCTGCCTTCCCAACTCTCGCAACAGGCGGCGCTTGGAAAGAGCATATTCGAGGCAAAGTGTTCTGAGTGTCACGGTGAAAATGCTGCCGGTCAAAACGGTGTAGCGCCGCCTCTTGTGCACAAGATCTACGAACCAAGCCACCATTCGGACATGGCCTTTGTTTTGGCCGCTCAAAATGGCGTGCGTGCGCATCACTGGAATTTCGGTAACATGCCACGGATCGAGGGATTGACCCAGGGAGACGTCAAGATGGTTGCCGCCTATGTCCGCGAAATACAGCGGGCCAACGGGATTGACTGATGCGTTGGTCGAAGACAAACCGATGGATTCTGTCGATCGTTTCCGGCCTTTTCCTAGTGGTTCTCGGAGTGCCTGAGGCGCCAGCGTTTCATGGTGAAGCGTCCTTGGCGCAAGAATTTCACGCTCACGAAGATGTAGGGTCATCAACGAACGAGGCCTCTGGCCACTGTCATCCGGGACTCGATTGTTCTGTCACGGCAATGGTGTTGCTCCAGCCAAACGTGGTTTACGAGCCTCAGTTTCTGAAGGCCGTCATGCAAGACGGCGCGACCCAACGAACCGAGTTGCGCCCCACCAGCGATCCTCCACCGCCGCGACGGTGGGTCTGATTTCACATCGCTCGAAAAGCAGACCCAAAGAAGGATCGAAGACATGAAAAAGACGACTATCGTAGCGGCAGTGTTGATTGCAGGTACTGCGGTCACGGCATTCGCGCATAGCGGTGCCACCGGCATCGTGAAAGAGCGCATGGACGCCATGCTTGCAATGGGGAAGGCGGTCAAGACCGTGGCCCCGATGATGAGGGGCGAAACGGCCTATGACGCAGAAACAGTGCGCGATGCCGCGCGCCTGTTCCAGCAGCACGCCGGTGAGAGCATGACGAACCTGTTCCCTGAGGGCACAGGGGGCATGCCTTCGGAAGCCAAAGACGAGGTGTGGACCGACTGGGACCGCTTCGCAGCATTGGCGAGTCAGCTGGAAGAAAATTCCGAAGGCCTGGAACGCGCAGCCGACAATGGATTGGGCGGCATGGGCGGCAATACCTCCATGGTTGGCACCTCGATGATGGGCGGTGGGTCCATGATGGGCGGGAGCACGATGATGGGCCGAGGCGACATGATGGATGCGGCCGCCATTGCCGAAATGCCCGCCGACGCAGCATTCGCGATGACGACCCAGGTCTGTTCCGCATGTCATGAACGCTTCCGGGCGGAAGAAGACTGACCATGCGCCGGTTCTTGACACTCGTCAGCGGGGCCGCCGTGCTGGGCGCGGCCAGCCTCGGCGTCGTGATTGCATGGCCTGTCGGCAGTGCAGTGACTCCGATTGCAATAGAGGGCAATGTCGACCGGGGCGCATATCTGGCGCGCGCCAGTGGGTGCATTGCCTGTCATACCAATTTTGAAGCGGGCGGCGCACCACTTGCCGGAGGGGCGCCGCTCGAAACCCCGTTCGGAACGTTCTACCCGCCCAACCTGACGACAGACCCGGAACATGGCATGGGCGAATGGACGGCAGAACAGTTCGCAAAAGCCATGCGGCAAGGCATCGGCCCCGATGGAACGCCGTACTATCCGTCTTTCCCGTACACCTTCTATGCGGATTTTTCTGATCAGGATATCGCTGACCTCTGGGCGGCGTTTCAAACCGTGCCGCCCGTGGACGAGCCTGCACCAGAAAATGATGTCAGCTTCCCATTCGACCAACGATGGGGGCTGAAGCTCTGGCGAGCGGCGTTCTTCTACGATCCGGATACCGAACCGATTGAAGGGCGAAGCGACGCATGGAATCGAGGACGGGAATTGGTGCGCGGTGCGGCACATTGCGGAGCCTGCCATACGCCGCGCAATCTTGCGGGAGGCCGCGATATCGGTGCTTCCTTTGCAGGCAACGCCCAGCTTCCCGGTGGTAGCAAGGCCCCCGCGATACGGCCAAAAGACCTGGTCAAAAATGACTGGACGGTTTCAAACCTCGTTTATGCGCTCCAGACCGGCATCACCCCTTCGGGCGATGCGTTCGGCGGCAGCATGGCGGAAGTGGTTCGCGAGGGAACTCGGTTTCTGACACCTGCCGATCGGGAAGCGATGGCGCTTTTCCTGCTGAACAAGGACACGGTCGAGGCGGAGAACCCCGCGTCGAACTAACACCACGCGGGGGCAACACGCCCCCGCTTTCTCGAGGATCGAAATGAGACAAACACGTCGGGATTTCTTGCGCCATGCAACACTGGCGGCCTGCGCGGCGGCCATCCCGCAGTCGGCTTTTGCCGCGACCCCGTTCGAGGACCTGATTGCCAAGGTTGCACGTCGACAGCTTCTTCCGGACACCTACCCGGAAACAGAGATCTGGGGCTATGACGGCCTCGTTCCGGCCCCGGAAATCAGGGTCACACAAGGCGATCGGGTGCGTCGCAGGTTTCGCAACGAGGTACCCGATCCCAGTTCGGTTCACTGGCACGGAATCCGGATCGATAACGCGATGGATGGCGTTTCAGGACTGACCCAGAAAGCCGTGGCACCAGGTGAAACCTTTGACTACGACTTCGTCGTACCGGACGCGGGCACCTATTGGTATCACGCGCATAATCGCTCATACGAGCAAGTCGCGCGTGGTTTGCGCGGTGCCTTGATCGTCGAAGAGGTCGATGGACCTGACATAGACCGCGAGGAAGTCATCGTTCTGGAGGACTGGTTGCTCGACCCTGAGAGCGGGCAGCTGTTCGACAATTTCGAACAGCCTATGATGATGAGCCACGGTGGACGCATCGGCAACTTTATCACGACCAATGGGCGCTATGACCTGACCTTGCCCGCGAAGCGCAACGAACGCATTCGCTTGCGGATCATCAACGCAGCAAGCGCTCGAATTTTCCCGCTGAGGCTCTCTGGATTCAGTGGCTGGACGGTGGCCGTGGATGGAATGCCAACCGGCCAACCCCAGTCGGTTGACGGCGAGTTGATCCTCGGCCCGGCACAGCGCGTCGACTTAATTGTGGATGTGACCGAAGGCGAAGGCGGCACCGCCCAATTGCTTCGCATCGGCGATGATGATCAACTGACCCCGTTGGTGAGTTTTCTGGTCAACGGCACAGCCAGTTCAGTACCAAGAGGCAAGCCACTGCCGTTGCCGCCGAACCCCGCGGCACACGCCCCGGACCTTGCCGATGCGCGTGATTTGCGACTGGTCATGTCCGGCGGGGCAATGGGGCGAATGCAGTCCGCATTGCTTGGCGGGGAACGTCTTGGATTCCGTCAGCTTGCCCAAGCGGGCAAATTCTGGGCCCTGAATGATGTCGCCGAAATGACCTACACGCCACTGGCCGATCTATCCCTGAACGAGCCGGTGCGCCTGAAGATCGAGAACCAGACCGTTTTCCCACATGCGATGCACCTGCACGGGATGCATTTCCGCGAGCTGCGCCCCGACGGCGCGTTCGGGCCGATGCGGGACACGATCCTGTTGGCCGGCAACGAGTCCCGGGAGATCGCCTTTACGGCAGACAATCCCGGCAAGTGGCTGTTCCATTGCCACATGCTCAGCCACGCCGCATCTGGCATGACAACCTGGATACGGGTCACATGAGATATCTCGTTTGGTCCCTTCCGATCACTGTCGCAGCAGCCGCCTTCACGTATTGGCTCTCGACCAGTGCATCCTCGGATGTCGGCAGCGCGTCCAGGGCGGAGAGCTACGACATCGAAGAAGGCGCGTTGCTCTACGCAGAAAACTGTGCGTCTTGTCATGGCGCGGGTCTGGAAGGCCAGCCGGAATGGCGAACGCCCGGCGCGGATGGGCGCCTGCCAGCACCACCACATGATGAGACGGGTCACACCTGGCATCATCCTGAGAGCCTGCTCTTCGATTACACAAAACTGGGGGGTGCGGCGCTTCTGGCGCGTCAGGGCGTCGAATTCGACAGTGGCATGCCCGGTTTCGCAGACGTGCTGACCGACCAGCAAATTCACAACATCCTGGCCTTCATCCGGTCCACCTGGCCAGACCGCATCCGCGAAGTCCAGGCCGCGCGGACAGAAGCCGACGAACAACGGGGAGAGAACTAAAATGCGTTTCAGACAAGCCTTCACGACGGTCGCGATAGCTGCCTTGCTTCCGATACCGGCACTCGCGGACGAACTGTCAGAGTCCCGGGTCAAGGAACTTGTGCTCGAGGCAATCCGCGAGAACCCGGAGATTGTCATGGAGGCCGTCGCCATCCTTGAACAAAGGCAGGCGCAAGCGCAGGAGCTCAGTCAGGCCCAAGTTCTGAATGACCAGCGCGATCTGATCGAGAACGATCCGAATGCGCCGGTTCTCGGCAACCTGGAAGGGGACGTCACTGTTGTGGAATTTTTCGACTACAACTGTCCCTATTGTCGGCGGGTCAAACCCGAGGTGCGGGCTTTGATCGAAGACGATCCCAACATTCGCCTCGTCTATCGTGAATGGCCCATTCTCGGAGACGGATCGGTGTTTGCCGCGAAAGCGGCCTTGGCAGCGCGCAAGCAGGACAAATACGAAGAGTTTCACTGGGCAATGATGGGGCTGGAAGGCCGCGCGGAAGAGGCCTCCGTGCTGCGCGTGGCCGAGGAGATCGGCCTGGATATCGCGCAGTTGCGCAAGGACATGGAGGCCCCCGAGGTCGAAGAGCACATTGCGACCTCCATGCAACTGACCCAAGCTCTGGGCTTTAACGGCACGCCGTCTTTCGTGATCGGGGATGCGCTGGTCCCGGGCTTCGTCGAAAAGGCGCAGCTTGCCGACTTGGTCGAGGAAGCCCGCAAAGTCGAAGACTGAAATTCTGTGCCCGGACCACCCTTGGGTGGTCCGGGCACTGCATCAAGCGGCCGCAGGTTCCACGTTGTAGCCCGCATCCCGAATGATCGCTTGGACCTGATCGGCTGGTAACACGCTGTCGACATGCACCTGTCGGGCAGAAAGGTCACATTCTACGCCTGCATTCGGATCTGCGCTCTTCACCGCGCTTTCGATTGCTGCGGTGCAATGCCCACAGCTCATGTCCGGAACGCTGAGCTTCATCGGAACCACTCCTTGATCTGATTTCTATCGGTGACATGGGGCTTCCCCCCGCTGGAAGGTCAAGTGAAGAAATTTATTTGGCGCCCTCCCATTGACCCTCCAGTAACTGGAAGCCTCATATTCCACTTCGAATGGAAAACAGGTGACACATATGCCCGAACCCAAACAGATCAGCCTGCCGATCGAAGGCATGTCATGCGCGTCCTGCGTTGGCAGGGTCGATCGCGCATTGAATGCAATCGACGGCGTAGAGGATGTGTCGGTGAACCTTGCCTCGGAAACTGCTCGCATGAGCGTGGACGCGCTCAAGCGCATTCCCGACATCATCGAATCCCTTCGCGAGCTGGGCTACCCCGCGCGGAAGGCCAGGGCCGAACTCACGATTGCAGCGATGTCCTGTGCCTCTTGCGTCGGGCGGGTCGATAAGGCGCTTGCCGCGGTGCCCGGGGTGGTCGAGGTGAACGTCAACCTCGCCTCAGAGACGGCGACGGTCGTTTACGTCGAAGGTCTTGTCACGACATCCGATCTGATCGAATCAAGCGGCGCGGCAGGGTATCCAGCAACCGTGGCAACGGCCCAGGCCGGTGACGACAGAGTTGCGCGCAAGGAGGAAGAGGCTCAGGCGCTTGCCAAACGGGTCACCTTTGCGGCCATCCTCGCCTTGCCGGTCTTCCTGATCGAAATGGGTGGCCACGTCATTCCGGCCGTTCATATGCTGATCGAGACCACGATTGGCCAGCAGACGAGTTGGCTTCTTCAGTTCGTGCTGACGACAATCGTTCTCTTCGGCCCGGGCCGGACGTTTTACACCAAGGGTTTCCCGGCCTTGTTCCGGGGTGCCCCCGATATGAACAGCCTCGTCGCGGTCGGCACCGGGGCGGCTTACCTTTATTCCGTGGTTGCGACATTCGTACCGTCGGTCCTGCCTGACACGCTGCGCACCGTCTATTTCGAGGCGGCAGCGGTCATCGTCGTTCTGATCCTTCTGGGGCGGTTTCTTGAAGCGCGCGCCAAGGGGAGAACGGGCGCGGCCATCCAGAAGCTATTAGGGCTTCAGGCGCGGACTGCACGCGTGATGCGGGACGGAGAAAGCGTCGAGATCGAGATCGATGCGCTGGTTCAGGGTGACATCGTCATCGTGCGCCCTGGTGAACGCATCGCGGTCGATGGCGAGGTCATCGAGGGGACCAGCCGCGTCGACGAAAGCATGCTGACAGGCGAGCCGATCCCCGCTGAAAAAGGTGCCGGAGATACGGTGACCGGCGGGACGGTCAACGGCGCCGGAAGCCTGCAATTCCTCGCCACGCGGGTCGGCGCCGACACGACCCTGGCGCAGATTATTCGCATGGTCGAAGAGGCCCAGGGCGCCAAACTGCCGATCCAGGGATTGGTCGACCGGATCACCTTGTGGTTCGTGCCTGCCGTGATGGCGATCGCGGCGGCGACCGTGCTGGTCTGGCTGTTTTTCGGGCCTGATCCGGCCCTGACGATGGCGCTGGTCGCCGGTGTGTCGGTGCTCATCATCGCGTGCCCCTGCGCGATGGGGCTTGCGACGCCGACCTCGATCATGGTCGGGACGGGACGTGCTGCGGAAATGGGTGTCCTGTTCCGTAAAGGTGACGCCTTGCAGCAACTTGATTCCGTTGATGTGGTCGCCCTCGACAAAACAGGCACGGTGACCGAGGGGCGACCCGCACTGACTGACCTTGTGCTGGCGGAAGGGTTCGATCGCCCAACAACGCTCTCGAAGATCGCTGCCGTGGAGTCGCTCTCCGAGCATCCTGTCGCGGACGCCATCGTGCGGGCCGCGCGGGCCGAGGGCGCACCTCTTGTGGCGGCCGAAGGCTTTCAATCGGTCACAGGTTACGGCGTGCGCGCCGTGGTCGAAGACGTGGAGGTGTTGGTTGGGGCCGACCGCTACATGGCGCGCGAAGGCATTGACGTCTCGGCATTGGCTCCAGAGGAAACGAAGATCGCAAGCAAGGGTCGCACGGCGCTTTACGCTGCCATAGATGGGCGTGTCGCCGCCGTGATCGGCGTGGCCGATCCGGTCAAACCGGCAAGCCGCGCAGCCATCGCAGCGCTGCACGAAAAGGGTCTTGCGGTTGCGATGATCACCGGCGACAAACGCGAAACCGCCGAAGCCATCGCCCGCGAAACCGGTATCGACCACGTCATCGCCGGCGTCCTGCCGGACGGCAAGGTTGCGGCGCTCGACAGTTTGCGCCAAGGGAACAAGCGCATCGCCTTTGTCGGCGACGGGATCAACGACGCCCCGGCGCTGGCGCATGCCGATGTGGGCATCGCCATTGGAACCGGCACCGATGTGGCCATCGAATCTGCGGATGTCGTCCTGATGTCGGGCGATTTGCGCGGCGTGGTGAACGCCTTCGAAGTATCGCGGCGGACCATGCGCAACATCCGGCAGAACCTGTTCTGGGCCTTTGCCTACAACGTGGCACTTATTCCGGTCGCTGCCGGGGTGCTCTATCCGGCCTTTGGGTTGCTCCTGTCACCAATCCTTGCGGCGGGTGCGATGGCGTTGTCCTCGGTGTTTGTCCTGACCAATGCCCTGCGGCTGCGGCGCATCGCGCCTGCGATGGACGAGCAGCGCGCAATCCCGGCAGAGATGGCAGCCGCCACTCCTGCTCCAGCAGAATAACGGAGGTCCGACATGAACATCGGAGACGTTGCCCGACAATCGGGTGTGCCCGCCAAGACGATCCGCTACTACGAGGACATCGGTCTGATCCGCCCGAACCGTAGCGAGAACGGCTATCGCGCGTTCACCGAGAACCACGTTCACAAGCTGGCGTTTCTGGGTCGCGCACGGGCCTTGGGGTTCACCATCGAAGATTGCAGGACGCTCCTGTCGCTCTACGAGGATGAAAACCGCGAAAGCATGCAAGTGAAGGCGGTTGCGGAAGACCATCTGCGCCAGATCGAGAAAAAGATCGCGAAACTGCAATCCATGCGCGCGACGCTCGCCGAACTGGTGGAAAAATGTGCCGGGGATCACCGGCCCGACTGCCCCATCATCGAGGATCTGTCGCCGGAGCGGTTGGCCAAGTGACAGGCAAGAAGGGGCTGTACCTCAGAACCAGATCGCGCGGACCGGCATCCAGATACCCATGAAGATCATCATCAGGTTTTCCGTCAGCGAAATGAACCCCAGCGGGACGGAACTGTCACCGCCGACGCAGGCGCATTTCAGCTCTCTCTTGTCGACATAAACAGCCTTGAACACGCTGACAGCGCCTACCGTGCCGATAAACAGGGCGACAGGCGCCGAGAGCCACAGCAGCGCGCCGGCAGTCATCAGGACACCTGCCAACGCTTCGCCGAACGGGTAGACCTTGCCGTATCGCACCCATTTGCGCGCCAGCAGATCGTAGTTGAGGAACATCGTCGAAAACCCTTCGACATCCTGCAATTTCTGGATCGCGAGAATGGTCATGGACAGCGAAATGAACCATTCGAACCCCCGCAAGGTAAGGACCGACCCGTACTGGTGCCAAGACAGGCCCAATGCCAACAGCGCGGCAACGGAAAAGATCGCGATGACCGGCTGGTAGGTCGTGTCGCTTTGCTCTTCCTCGGGTGGGTCAATGTCGAAAAACACCCTGAGATCATCGTAACCGCCGATCCGTTCGTCCCCGATGAAAGTCTGCGGCGTCGTCTCGACCCCGTGCTTCTCCATGAAAGCATCGGTGTCTTCACGGGTGTCAAGCGGATGGTCTTCCACCTCGAAGCCTTGCCGCTCCAGCAGGTCTTTCGATTTCAGACCGTAGGGGCAGACATGGCCCGGCATGACCATGCGATAAAGCTGCGCGGATTTACTGTCTGTGTCGCGGGGCATGTCCTTTCCTCCTTATCCGCTGCACGTAAGTTGACCACGGAACCCGGCTTCGTAGTCGGTTCCCGCGCTGACGATCAGATCGGTCAGGTCACCGTTCGTCTCTGCGATCTCGGCCGACAGCGGGCCTTCAGAAAATGCATTTTCGCCCTGCGCATTCAGGCGCACCAGATCACCGCTGATCTTCATTGCGGCTGCAGACCCTTCGCCGGTTTCACCAGTCACCAGTACAGCCGGACTGTCCGAGGTGTAAGCAAAGCGGCAATTTCCGCCATTCGGGAACACCGCAGCGATTTCGTCTTCCGTCAGAAACTCAGGATCGACCTTCGACACGACCTCCGTTTGAAGCGCCTGTTGCGCATCCACAACCTGCGCCGGCGTTTCGCTTCGCGTGGCCGATGCTTCGCCGTTTGCTCCAATGTCAGCAATAAGGTAGCGCATTTCGGCGATTTCCTTGTCCTGCGCATAGATAATGTCGTCTGCGAGCCCCCGGACGCGCGGGTCGGTGATCTCGGCACGAGTCGACGTCATGATGGCGATCGAGTGGTGCGGGATCATGGCGCGCATGTAGGACCTGTCCTGCACCGTGAATTGCCCGCGAACCAGCCAGAGGCTCGCCGCGAAAAGGACTATTGCGCCAACGAAAATCGCGATGTTGGCTTTGGTGTTCTGATACATGGACAACATGTACGCCAACATGATCACGGCCATGGTCGCCCCCATCAGGATGGCCATGTAAAGGCGTGTCTCCGAAAAGAAGATATGGCCCCAAAGATAGGTGTTCAGGTACATCAGAACGAACATGACCACGGTCGATGTTCCGATCATCATAAAGAATCGTGAGTAGTGCATTTCCAGTCACCTCCTTGCAGTTCTCTGTAAAACAACAACATTCCAGCGCTGGAGAGTTCCAAAAGCACGAATTTTCGTAGTTTCAAGGCAACAAAGGCGCGTCATTTGCCCCGGTTCACGGCTTCTTTTCTTTGCCCCTGACGCGCACTGAATTTTCATGGGTCCGAGGAGATCGCGCCATGCAGAATTTCACGAGACGAGAATTGATTTGTGCCGGAGCGATGGGTTGCTTTCTGCCCACAACTGCCTGGGCCCACAAAGTCAAATTGCCCGAACGGTTCGAACCACAATTGGTAAACACCCGTCGTGGTGACTGGGTTAAAGGCGATGTCCACGTCGTTCCCGACGATTTTTTCCTTTATTTCATGCTCGAGGACGGGATGGCGATCCGCTACGGGGTCGGGGTAGGGCGCAAAGGTTTGTACGAACCCGGAGAGTTCACGGTAGCGCGCAAGGCCAAATGGCCATGGTGGCGGCCAACGAACGCCATGATCCGGCGCGAGCCACGCAAATACGCAAAGTACAAGGATGGACTGAAAGGCGGGCCAAACAACCCGCTCGGGGCCCGCGCGCTCTATCTCTACGATGCCGAGGGACGCGATACCTATCTTCGCATTCATGGAACGAACGCCCCGGAGACAATTGGGTCTGCCGTGTCGAATGGATGCGCGCGGTTGACGAATGAACATGTGAAGGATCTGTACGAACGCGTTGAAATCGGCGCCCGCGTCTTCCTGTATCCCAAAGTGACAACGGCGTGAGGAGTGTTCTGTCGCCTTGAAGTTCCTCTTCCGGAAATGGCACAAGTGCGGCAGCTGGCGAAAGCCAGTCTATCATTCATGAGGTGACGGAATTGCCTTTGAGCCGGAGGTCTTTCCTTGGCGGGATGACCGTTGCGCTGGCTGGTACCCGCTTGCCAGCAGCGACACACGAGTTGATCCTCGCGCCCCAATCGATCAAGGCGCACCTTGCTGGGTACGACGTGTCGATGTTGGGCTTCAACGGTGGTCTGCCGGGCCCAGAAGTCAGAATGCGACAAGGACAAACCGCCCGCATTACCCTCGATAACCGATTGGAGGAGGGCGCTCTCGTTCACTGGCATGGGTTGCGGGTTCCAAATCGGATGGATGGTGTCAACGTCCTCACTCAGGATGTGGTCATTCCGGGCGACTCGTATCGTTATCAATTCGGCGTCCCGGATGCCGGCACGTATTGGTATCACTCGCATTACCTGTCTTACGATCAGGTCAGCCGCGGTCTTTTCGGCGCCTTCATCGTCGAGGAGCAAAATGCGCCGGCTGTCGACCATGACATCGTTGTTCAGTTCTTCGATGTCTTGTTGGATCAGTCCGGACAGTACGACGAAGGGTTCAACCCGGCTCATTTCGCGACCGAGGGCCGTATCGGCAATACGGTCACGGCGCTTGTTTCCAATGGAACCAGCAAGAATGTGAGACAAGGCGACCGTCTGCGACTGCGTCTCATAAATCCCTCTATCGACAGGGTGTACCGTGTCGGCCTGGATGGTTTGATAGGCAAGATCGTTGCACTGGATGGCATGCCTCTGGCGCATCCTCGGACGCTCGAACCGATCCTTCTCGCTCCGGGGCAAAGATGCGATGTGATTGGTGATGCGACCGGGCCTATTAGATTCGACGACAGCTTTGGAGAGCAGACGTTGAGCCTTGGCGAAATCGCTGTTTCCGGTTCCCGTGAGCCCGCGAAAGCGCCCATCACCGCATTGCCCGCCAACCGAATGCCCGCCCCGAAAGACCCCGGCCAAACCGCGGAGCTGGTGCTCCAGGGAGGTGCGGGAAGCGCGTCCCACAACGGCACAGGGACATGGGCGCTCAATGACGTATCCGGCCTGCCTCGAAGGCCTTTCCTATCCGCCGCGCAGGGGACGACCGCGCGCATTTCGATCCGCAACGAAACCGGGTTCCCACACGTCATGCATCTGCATGGCCACCATTTCTGGGAACTCGATGCGGCGGGTGAAGCCGGTCCATACCGGGACTCGACCTATTTGGAGATCGGCGGGACGCGGGAAATTCTCGTCGTCCTGGACAATCCGGGATCGTGGATGCTGCATTGCCACATGTTGAGCCACCAAGCCGACGGTATGGCAACGTGGATCAGAGTCGGCTGAGGGTCGAGCCGGATACATACTGTTACAAATCTTTGAATGATAACAGGCCTTCTGCCGTTTACGTAGCCAGAGAAGCGAGAAACAGGTCCATCGATTGCCAATGGGAGCGTTCATTGACCCTGACACCAAAATCTCTGGGTATGCTTGCGGCGGCAGGATCAGCTGCCTTGCTGCTTGGGGCCCTCGTTTTCCAGGCTCTTGGCTACGCGCCGTGCGCAATGTGCATCTGGCAACGCTACCCACACGCAATCGCCATTGGAATGGGCGCTATGTTGCTCTTTGCTCTGCCGATCCTGCCAATCCTGATAATCGGTGCCCTGTCGGCACTCAGCACATCCGCGTTGGGAGTGTTTCATACCGGTGTCGAGCGCGGCTGGTGGGAGGGACCGACTTCTTGCACAGGATCCGGCCTCGATATCTCCCAAATGTCGGTATCGGAATTACTGCCCTCTGCCAGCTCAAGTGCTTCGACTCTTGTTCTGTGCGATGAGGTTGTCTGGGAATTACTGACGTTGTCCATGGCCAGTTGGAACGCAATCCTAAGCGGTGTCCTTGCTTGCCTTTGGTTGGTCGCAATCGCAAAAAGTCTTAAGGTTCGATGGCGTGGGGTCGCGGACGTTTTTTGAATCGCCTCACACTCAATAAAAACAGAAGGCTCCGCTTCATGGTTACAAGACGACACTTCCTTGCACTCTCCGGTTCGCTGTTTTCAGCGTCTCTGAGTTTCCCTGTGTTCGCAAAGACCTGGCCGACGAAAGCCGAAAAAGCGGCGTGGGATGCGCAGGTCACGCCCGCCAACTATGACCCAGCAACAACCAACCCATGGGGGCTGCATCCCAGGCTGCTGCCGCAACGCGTGTTGGCGAATGAAGGTTTGCGCCCGGGTGACATTCACGTCGATGCGATCGCGCGCTATCTGTACCATATCGAGGAAGGTGGCACTGCGATGCGCTACGGGGTCGCGATTGCCAAGGGCGATCTCTACGAGCCCGGCACCTACACGATCCGCCGAAAGGTCGAATGGCCGCACTGGACGCCAACGCAGTCAATGATCGAACGCGATCCGGAGGCTTACGAGCGGTTTGCCGACGGTATGGAGCCCGGCCCCAACAATGCCTTGGGCAGCAGGGCTTTGTATCTATTCGTCGGAGAGCGGGATACGTACCTTCGAATTCACGGAACGCCGAGCCCTCGCAGCATTGGCGGCCGGGCCAGTTCGGGATGCGTGCGCATGGTGATGGCCCACATCAATGATCTCTATCCGAATGTCGCTGTCGGATCGACGGCGTTCCTTTACTCGGCCGAAGACAGCGTTACCGCTCGAAGCTAACCTATTGCATCTTTGGCTCACACGCCGAGGACTGCGTCGTGCAGGGACACCTTCCAATGAATTGTTGGACGAACACTCACGGCTGTGTCGCAAGTGAACTTTCGAACTGTGCGATCGCTAAGGATTTGTCGTCCTCATCGTTCTCGAACAGCTTTGTGGTTCGCACGCCCGGCAACTTGCCAAAATCCGCCATCAGGCGCTTCGGGAAAAATGTGCGTCCGATGGATTCAAATCCTGGTAATTGTCTGAGTACCGCGGAGGTACTGGCACTACAAAAACCGGAAGCGGCTGGGCCGCTGGAAATTGCAAGCCGCAAGGCCTGCTCCGCGACTTCGGGGGACACATCGATCTCTTGTATGACGACGTGGTAGGTCTCCCGTGCATGAGCCCGTGCGTAAAAATCGGCCACTTGTGGAGTAATGCCATAAAGCACATCTCCCCGTTCCGGTACCGCGCTCAGCCGGACAGTTCCTGCCGGATCGAAGATAACGCGCTGCGACCCATTGATCATGACGCTGCTATGCGCACCCGCCCCGGATCTGTTGTTGATCATGGTGTACAGCGTCAGCGCGGCCGGTCCGTCGTGACGGTAGGATGCACTACTGATGACTTCGGCTGAAGCATCAGGGCGCATGTCGTTTCCTGCACCGCACCCCGCCAAAATCACCACGGTTAGAACTGAGAAAATGCGATTGGAAAAGCGCACCTTGCAGCCTCCTGCCATGAGTTGAATGACTGTATTTTCGGGATATTCAAGGCCTCTAGCAATCTCGACACCAACTCTTCCGGATTTCACCTCTACCGAAACATGGGTTCGGTTTCGGTTGGTATACGGATCCTCGACACCTTTTTTCTGGATATCGCATGTTTCAGATGAAGAGGAGCGTTCGCCCCGAGTTGATTTGTCGCAATTTGTAACAGACCCCGCCTTTGTGACCTCGCGATACAAAACACCGGCTCGCGTGGCATTCCGCATCTGCAGGTGCCCCCCATATGGTGGGTATCGCAACACTGACACGAGGTGATCGGAATGAAACGCAACACTTTACTCGCTGCACTGACCCTGGCTGCAACCGCCTATGGTGGCGCCGCCTTGGCGGATGCCCACCATGGGCACGGTGGGCAACCAGGTGCCCAAGGTGGGGCAGTCATGATGCAGAATGGTGGTCCGGACATGATGGGAAACATGGGCGGCATGATGGACATGATGAAGCGCATGCACGGAAACATGATGGGCGGCGGCATGATGGGTCCAGGCATGGGCAGTGGTATGATGAGCCCAGGCATGGCTGGCGGCATGATGCAAATGTTCGACACTGATGGAGACGGCACAACGACGCCGGAAGAAATGCGCACGCTGCTGGAGGCCAAGCTTTCCGAGTTTGACAGCGACGGGGATGGAAGCCTCTCGATTACTGAATTTGAAGCTCTCCACAGCGCGATGATCCGCGAAATGATGGTGGATCGCTTCCAACACCTCGATGCCGATGGCGACGGCGCGGTGACGCCGGAAGAGATGGCCGCTCCTGCCGATAGGATGGAGCGGATGCAGATGATGCGGTCGAATATGGCAGATGCGCCTGCGCGGCCTGGCAACGGTCAGGGCATGGGCAACGGCTCCATGATGCAGGACAACTGAGCCAATGGGTGCCGGTTTTTTTCCGGCACCCGTCCTCACAACCCCAAAACCATTCGCGGTCGGGACATTGAACCGAACCGCGACCTGAACCGTTTAGCCTCGGTATGCCAACAAATAGAGACACGGAAAGGAAAATTCCCATGGCCTATACCTATGATCGCGTCCTGAAAGACACCAAAATCGATGACGCAGAGATGCGTGTTCGGGATGCTTTGGCAGACAAGGGCTTCGGCGTTCTGACTGAGATTGACGTCAAAGCGACGATGAAAAAGAAACTTGATGCGGACATGCCGCCTTACCGCATCTTGGGGGCCTGTAATCCGGGCATGGCGCACAAAGCCATCGAGATAGAGCCTCGCATCGGTGCGATGCTTCCCTGCAATGTTATCCTGCGGCAACTGGACGGCGACACCGAGGTCAGCGCGGTCGATCCTGTCGCTTCGATGCAGGCGGTGCAGAACCAAGACCTGGACGCGGTCGCCGGCGAAGTCCGCGATCTCCTTCGGGACGCCCTCGACACCGCGTGATGGCGGGATGGGCGTTGGATGCCCTGTCGCAGATCGAGCGCCTTTAGCGGTGCTCGATCAATGCCATCTAATCCCCACGTAAATTCCTGATGAGGAACTCACCCAGTGCTGCCAGCGGGATTGCCATTTCCGGATATTGGAACCGACCTCTTCTCCTTCGACATCGGGGGGGTCACATTCGCACTCCGCTGGTACGCGCTAGCCTATATCTTCGGTATCCTGATTGGCTGGCGCATTTGTTCGAGTGCCATAAGCCGTCCCGCGCTCTGGACGTCAGCTGGACCGCCGCTTGACCGAACGCAGATCGAAGATCTTCTGACGTGGATCATCATCGGCGTGATTGCTGGTGGTCGCCTGGGCTTTGTACTGTTCTACCAGCCCGCATATTATCTCGCCAATCCCTTGGAAATTCTGATGGTCTGGCAAGGCGGCATGTCTTTCCACGGGGGGTTCGCGGGAGTTGTCATCGCGGCCTTGCTGTTCTGCCTTAGACAGAACGCGTCATTGCTCAGCACTGGCGACTTGCTGGCTTTGGCAACACCACCAGGCTTGTTTCTTGGAAGGCTGGCGAACTTCACCAACAATGAGTTGTGGGGGCGTCCAACGGACGTTCCCTGGGCGGTGATCTTTCCCGGCGAAGTCGCGCAGGCCTGCCCAGGGGTTAGCGGCCTCTGCGCCCGACACCCGTCCCAGCTGTACGAGGCGGTATTGGAGGGGCTCATTCTTGGAATACTGCTCATTTATCTCGCTTGGGGCCGGGGCTGGCTGAAAATGCCCGGTGCCTTGGCTGGCGTGTTTCTGACCGGCTATGGTCTTGCCCGAAATTTCGTCGAGATGTTCCGGCAACCGGACCAGCAGTTCGTGACGGAAGATAACCCAATTGGCCATGCGCTCCACTTTGGTGAGTGGGGTTTGACCATGGGCCAGTTGCTCTCCATGCCAATGGTGCTGGTCGGGCTGGCGTTGATCGTGTTCGCCCGGCGGGAACGGGGCCGGACAGCGCCACCCCGCAGAGCCGCAATGTAATCGCCGTACTGATCTCTCTTGACCCTCCTGTGGATGGAAGCCCCAAGCAAGAGAAGCATTCTCGGAAAGGACCGCAAAATGAGCACCCCCGACAGTTCTGAAACCACAGCAGCTTCCTCGGTATTCGTTTGCCCCATGCACCCTGAGGTGCGGCAGTTTGAGCCCGGCAAATGTCCGAAATGCGGGATGCACCTCGTGCCGGAATCGGAGCTCGAGGTCCATTCAGCACATGATCATCAAGAACACCACGCGGGTGCCACGCCGGCCGATGGCCGATATGATCTGGTTCCTACAGGACATGATGGTCCCATTTTCACCTGCCCGATGCACCCTCAGGTGCGGCAGCCTGATCCGGGCGCGTGTCCGATCTGTGGTATGGGATTGGAACTGGAATCCGGTGTGCCGGGCGATGAAGGTCCAAATCCCGAACTGGTGGATTTCACACGGCGGTTCTGGGTCGGCACAGTCCTGACGATCCCGCTCCTTGTCCTCACGATGGGGCCTTTCGTCGGTTTCCCCGCAGTCCGGACTTTTTTTGGCGAAAGCACCACACAATGGATCGAATTGATCCTGGCAACGCCAGTGGTCTTGTGGTGCGGCTGGCCGTTTCTGGAACGCGGATGGAATTCGTTCCGCACATTGAACCTCAACATGTTCTCGCTGATCGGCATGGGCGTTCTGGCCGCTTGGCTGTTCAGCGTCGTTGCTGTTCTCGCACCGGACATATTCCCTGATGGGTTCCGAGACGCCGAAGGCCATGTCGGCGTCTACTTCGAGGCGGCGGCGGTGATCGTGACGCTCGTTCTGCTCGGCCAGGTGATGGAGCTGCGCGCACGTGGAGGAACCGGAAAGGCGATCCGTGCGCTGCTCGACATGGCGGCCAAGACCGCGCAGGTCATGCGGGACGATGGCTCCGAAGAGGAGATCCCGCTGGAGGACGTGCAGGTCGGCGACCGGCTGCGCGTACGGCCCGGTGACAAGGTGCCTGTCGATGGCGTGGTTCTGGACGGCCGGTCCTCGGTCGACGAAAGCATGATCTCCGGTGAACCCGTGCCGGTCGAGAAGACCGAGGGCGACCCGCTGACCGGCGCGACGATCAATGGCACCGGCAGTCTGGTGATGGAGGCGACGCGTGTCGGGTCCGACACGATGCTGGCTCAAATTGTCGAGATGGTGTCGAACGCGCAGCGCTCGCGCGCCCCGATCCAGAAATACGCCGACAAGGTGGCGGGATATTTCGTTCCGGCCGTCATCGGTATCGCGGTCCTGTCCTTCATCGCCTGGGCGATCTGGGGGCCCGCGCCTGCGCTTTCCTACGCATTGATTTCGGCGGTGGCGGTTCTGATCATCGCCTGTCCTTGTGCGCTTGGCCTGGCGACACCGATGTCGATCATGACAGCGACAGGACGGGGCGCTCAGGCAGGGGTGCTGATCAAGAACGCCGAGGCGCTGGAGCGGTTCGAGAAAGTCGATACCCTGATCGTCGACAAGACCGGCACGTTGACCGAAGGCAAGCCGCGGCTTGTCGACGTACTCCCGCAACCCGGCCACGACGAAGCCGAGGTCTTGCGTCTCGCCGCATCGCTTGAGCGCGGATCGGAGCACCCCTTGGCCGAAGCGATCGTCAGGGGTGCGGAGGAGCGAGATGTCAAAATGGACGAGGCACGGGACTTCGAGGCGGTCACTGGCAAGGGCGTCAAGGGGGTCGTTGACGGCAAAGCGGTCGCGCTCGGCAATTTGGCGATGATCCGCGAATTGGGGCTCGAGGCGGGCGCGTTGACCGCCAAGGCCAATGCCCGCCGCGACGAAGGCGAGACGGTCATGTTCGTTGTGCTGGATGGCGAGATCGCCGGTCTAGTTGCTGTCGCCGACCCAGTGAAGGAGACCACGCCAGAAGCCATCGAGGATCTGCATGAACTGGGGTTCCGCGTCATCATGGCGACCGGCGACAACGAACGCACGGCCAAGGCCATCGGCACGCGGCTCGGAATCGATGAGATCCGGGCCGACGTGCTGCCGGAGGACAAGGCGCGGATCATCCTTGAGTTGCAAGAGGCGGGCCACAAGGTCGCCATGGCCGGGGATGGCGTCAACGACGCCCCCGCGCTCGCGCAGGCCGATGTCGGCATCGCCATGGGCACCGGCGCCGATGTGGCCATCGAAAGCGCGGGCGTCACGCTGGTCAAGGGCAACCTTGATGGTATCGTGCGTGCGCGGCGGCTCGCCCGGGCCACGATGCGCAACATCCGCCAGAACCTGTTCTTCGCGCTGATCTACAACGCCTCCGGCGTGCCGGTCGCGGCGGGAGTTCTGTTTCCCTTCTTTGGCATCCTCATCAGTCCGATGTTTGCTGCCTTCGCCATGAGCGCGTCGTCAATCTCGGTGGTGCTCAATTCGCTGCGCCTTCGCGGCGTTCGTATCTAGAAGCGCGCAACAGCGTTCGGACGAACCAAAATTAAAAGGGGGCCATTTATGCAGAGCGAAAAAGAAACGTACCGCGAAAATTCCATCAGTCTGGGCGGAGCCGTTGCGATGGGGACAGGCGTGATGATCGGCGCTGGAATCTTTGCGTTGACGGGGCAAATCGCGCAGCTCGCCGGCCCGCTTTTCCCGCTTGCATTCATCGCCGGCGCGGTCGTCACAATCTTCAGCGCCTACAGCTACATCAGGATGTCGAACAAATGGCCGTCCTCGGGTGGCATCGCCATGATCCTGCAGAAATGCTATGGCCCCGGAGCCATCGCGGGCGGGGCCGCACTGCTGATGGCGCTCAGCATGGTGATCGCGGAAAGCCTCGTCGCCCGGACCTTCGCCACCTATGTCTTGCGCCCTTTCGATATCGAAGGTGGCCCATTGGTCCCCGCTCTGGCCGTGGCCGTAATCGTTTTCGCCTTTCTGGTGAACATGGCCGGAAACCGCTCGGTCGGGCTGTTTTCATTGATTATGGCAGCAATCAAGATCGGTGGCATAGCTCTGTTCGGCATCGCTGCTTTGTGGTCTAGTGGTTTTGCGTTCGCTGCGGCTTCCGAGACGCCTCAATCCTATGGCATCACGGGTTTCATAGCATCCACGGCGCTGGCTATCCTCGCCTTCAAAGGGTTCACGACGATCACCAACAGCGGGGCCGAGATCACCGAACCAAACCGCAACGTTGGCCGAGCGATCATGTTCTCGATCGGGATCTGCGTCGTCGCCTACCTGTTGGTCGCCTTCGGGGTTGGTTCGAGTCTGACGATCGAGGAGATCATCTCAGCGCGTGACTATTCTCTTGCACAAGCGGCGCAGCCCGCCCTTGGACAAACCGGCTTCATATTGACGGTGATCCTAGCCGCTGTCGCAACCGCATCGGGCGTTCTGGCCAGCGTCTTCGCGGTGTCGCGTATGCTGGCGATGCTGACCGACATGGAAATGATCCCGCACAGCCATTTCGGTATGTCCGGCCCTATCCAACGCCACACGCTGGTCTATACCGTTGTCATCGCCGCGACGTTGGCCGTGCTTTTCGATCTTGGCCGGATCGCATCCCTCGGTGCTTTCTTCTACCTTGTCATGGACATGATCATACATTGGGGCGTGTTCCACTATCGTCGAGCAGACGTCGGCGCCTCAGGTATCGTGCTTTTGACTGCCCTGGCGCTCGATGTAGTTGTACTGGCAGCTTTCACCGTGATGAAGCTTCAAAGCGACCCGATGATTGTTCTCTACGCGGCTGCTGGGATGATCGCTGTGTTCGCCTTCCAGCGCGTTTACTTGTCGCAATGGGTGGCACCGCAAGTCGCCCCCGCCCACGCCCACGGTGATTAGCCTGCCATCACCTGGCCTGAAGAGATGCGATGCCTTGTGCGCCGATCGTGATCAGCCCGACCGACAAGGCAAACGCAGCCAGGGCAAGCAGCATCACGCTTGTGTTCATGGGCAAGCGACGAACAATCGGTCCAAGAAATTCCGACCGCCCGAGAGCCGAAACGTAGAGCGGCAACGCGCTTATCATGGTCGCATAGAGGTAAACGCCGGAGATGTTCTCGAAAAACGCTGAGCGCGCAAGAGTCGGGGACACAACCGCCAAGGCGGTTGAACGATTGCCGCCGAATGACCCGAACCAGTCGGCAGATAGAACGTATATAAGCGCGTGTAGACCTGGAAAGAGAAGGGCTCTGAGCAACACATCGACCAGCACGAAAAACGCCGTGTCTCTTGAGCCCGCCTTTGGTTGCTTTGTCATAGCGAAAAGGAAAAAACTGACATAGTTGACGGCAAAAACTACGGGCAAACCGTTGGTCGCAACCTGCCTTAGAAAGCGCATGAGTGCCGGTCCGCCGGCAGCAAGAGCCGGAGCAAAGCCCGGAGCCAGTAAGACGTAGAACAACAGGACCGGCAGTAATGCAGCGAAGCTGAACAGCAGGACATTTCTAACAAACTGGGCCGCGGGCATACTGATAGAGAAAAATCTATCCATTGAAATAGCCTGCCATGTGGGCACCACTAGGTCGATGATACGTTATCGATCCCTCCCAAGCGGACGGAAGCGACAAGCCGGTTGCGGGCATTCCATGAGCAACCCATCTCCCGCCCGCTATCGTACGACCAACTGGTCCAGCTACAACGCATCGCTGCGCAAGCGGGGGTCCCTGCTGATCTGGGTCGACGAAGACATCACTTGGCGCGCGCCCTCACCGCCGCCCTCCTAGCCGGCACGATATCATTTCTGTCCCCCTGCGTGCTACCTCTTGTGCCAGGTTATGTCTCCTACGTAACCGGGCGCACAGCCGCTGAGGGCGGGGTGGTCGGCGCTTCGCCGTCGCGCGCGGTCTGGCTGAGCCTGTGTTTTGTCCTCGGCTTCTCCACCATCTTCATGGGGCTTGGCGCATCCGCGACTGCAATGGGTCAGGCCCTGCTTCGGTGGCGGTATGAACTCAACCTCGTTGGGGGCGGCATCATCATTTTCTTCGGGCTCTTCATGATAGGAGCCGCGCGTGTTTCGGTCATGGAACGCGACTTCCGATTCAATCTCAACATCCCCGGGGGCCAACCCGCTGCGTCCTATGTCCTCGGTCTTGCCTTCGGTTTCGGCTGGACTCCGTGCATCGGCCCGATCCTCGGCGCGATCCTGACAGCCAGTGCGGCGAGTGCCACGATGGGCGAAGGTATCATGCTGCTTGCCGTCTATTCCGCCGGCCTTGGAATACCGTTTCTGATCGTGGCCGGATCCACCGACCAGATCGCGGGACGGTTGCGGGCCATCGGCCGGGTTGGCCGCCGCCTCCACCAGCTTGCGGGCATAGTGATGATCTTGATGGGGCTGGCGATGATGACAGGGCAGTTGAGCGCGCTGTCATACTGGATGCTCGACGTATTTCCGGTTCTGGGACGGATCGGATAGCTCCATTAGTAGCAGCGTCTATTGATAACAGAAAATTTTCTTGAACCTCTAGTAGCTTTAGGAGTTAAGCCACCGACAAAGAACGGCACCATGGAGCAAGTTGCCAATAACGCCTCACTCCTTCCCGGGCGAACAACACTGCGTTCGGGGTAAGGTTCGGTTTGCCGTCCAATGCGTGAACGGAGCAATCTATATGCTGACAAGACGACATTTCATCCAGACGACCACCGCGCTGTTTTCGGCATCGATATCCAGCCCGCTCCTTGCAGACACGTGGCCTACCGATGCGCAGAAGGCAGCTTGGGACGCACAGGTTACACCTCCCGGCTACGACCCGGCCACGTCCAACCCTTGGGGCCTTCACCCTCGCTTCCTGCCACAGCGGGTCCTCGCGAAGGACGGACTTGTACCCGGTGATATCCATGTCGATGCTGTTGCGCGCTATCTCTACCACATCGAAGAAGGCGGCACGGCGATGCGCTATGGCGTGGCGATCGCGCGCGGTAAACTTTACGAACCGGGCACCTATACGATCAAGCGCAAGGTCAGGTGGCCGCATTGGCAGCCGACACAAAACATGATCGACCGCGACCCAGAGCTCTACGCCGATATCGCTGACGGTATGGAACCCGGACCTGAAAACGCGCTCGGATCGCGAGCCCTCTATCTCTTCGTCGGCGACCGAGACACCTATCTAAGGATTCACGGGACACCGTATCCAAGAAGCATTGGCGGCCGTGCGAGTTCCGGCTGCGTCCGAATGGTCATGGCACACATCAATGATCTCTATCCCAACGTCGAGATTGGCTCGACGGCATTCCTGTACTCGGCGGAAGACAGCGTCACCCCGAGAAGTTGACTGGCGCATCATGTGTTACGCGTGGGCTTGACGCATCTATGGGCTGATCAGGACTGGCGCGAAGTGCAGATGGGGTTGCCACCTGCCGAGCGTAGCGGAACCAAGGTGTTTTCCACCGGACCGCTGTGTTCATACCAATAACAGCCATCCTCGGGACGAAGCCGCGCCGTGGTGAGATCCTGACCAGGCGCAGCAAGGGCAATGACGGCCTCGGGAACACTTCCCACTTCGTTGCGAGCGCCGCCGTCGTCCAGCGTTGGCACCGCGCAGCCAGCAAGCACCAATGTCGCTGCGATAATCGGCGCGTTTCGTTTCTGCATGTCTACCTCACTCATTCTGATCGCTTCGTACCGGCAAGCGTTGCTCCAACCGCGTCGTTTCAAGGGGGCGGCTAGCTTCAAGCCTCCGCAGGGCGCCTTTCTTGCTGGACGAATATCCACTTGTTGCCCTTGAAGCTCTAGTTACTGTAGGGGCTATGTCAATGTGGAATCAATGAATCCTGAGGTCAATCCATGTCTTCCGACGGCAACCGCAACGATCACGGCCATCCGGGTGATCAAGAGCATTCTGACCCAAGAGGCAACTCCTGTTGCGACGCCAGCAAGGACGTCGCGTCCACGGCGCCAGCGCCGTCTGGCGGAAGGAGCTTTCAGGTCTCCGGGCTCGATTGCGCCGAAGAGGTGGCGATCCTGAACCGGGTTGTCGGGCCGAAAGTGGGCGGAACCGAACACCTGGCATTCGACGTGATCAACGGGCGAATGACCATCCTCGATAGCGCCGAGAGGATACCAGACGACGAAGTCACGCAGTTGGTCGCAACGACCGGCATGAGCGCCAAGCCATGGGATGCCGACAACGCAGCAGAGGACCAGGCGGCGCATCTGGCACGTCAGAAGCGCTTTACCTCGTTGAGCGGCGGCTTCTGGGCGGCGGGATTCCTTTTTCACATTGTCGAGACCGGCATGGGCGGCGCGCTCGGGCTCTTTGCGGGCCATGGCGAGGTGCCTATGCCTATGGTGGAAGCAGGGATCTTCGCCGTCGCGATTCTTTTTGGCGTCTGGCTTGTCGCGCCCAAGGCCTGGTCTTCGGCGCGGAGGCTTAGCCCCGACATGAACCTGCTCATGGTGGTGGCCGTCGCGGGCGCCATCGGCCTCGGCGAGTTTTTTGAGGCCGCGACGGTCGCCTTCTTCTTCTCGCTTTCGCTTTATCTTGAGAGCTGGAGCGTGGGGCGGGCGCGTAATGCGGTTTCCGCGCTCCTCGATCTGGCGCCGCCAACGGCGCGGGTTCTTTACGACGACGGATCTGAATCCGACGTTCCGGCCGCGGCCGTGGCAGTCAATGCAAGGTTTATCGTGCGCGGCGGCGACCGGATCCCCCTCGACGGTGAGGTCGTGGACGGGGCAGGGGCCGTCGATCAGGCCCCAATTACTGGGGAAAGCGCGCTAGTGCCCAAGGAACCAGGCGACGAGGTCTATGCCGGCACGATCAACGGCGAGGGCACACTGACGGTGCGGGCGACGAAGGCCGCCTCGGACACGGTGCTCGCGAAAATCATTCGCATGGTGGGCGATGCCCATGCCCGCCGCGCGCCGGTCGAACAGTGGGTGGCCAAGTTCGCGCGCATCTACACACCCATCGTGATGGCTTTGGCGATCGCCATCGCGCTGGTGCCGCCACTGCTGCTCGGCGGCGCCTGGGACTACTGGTTCTACAATGCTCTGGTCCTTCTGGTCATCGCATGTCCTTGCGCGCTGGTCATTTCTACGCCGGTCTCCATCGTGGCAGCGCTGACCGCGTCGGCACGGGCGGGGGTGCTCATCAAGGGCGGCGCCTATGTCGAGGCGCCGGGGCGGACCACGGCACTGGCGATGGACAAGACCGGGACGATCACCATGGGCGAGCCTGAGGTGGCGGCGGTTCACCCACTGGTCGGCGTTTCCGCACGCGATCTCATGGCGCTGGCAGCAAGCCTGGAGGCGCGGTCTTCACACCCGCTGGCACGCGCCATCCTCTCGCGCGCCGAAGCCGATGGTGTTTCCGTGTCTGCCGCAGAGGACACCCGTACCGTGCCCGGGCGCGGTCTGGAAGGACGCGCCGACGGGCGCGCTATCTGGCTCGGCTCGGATCGCTTCGCCGAAGAGAAGGGGTTCGGCAATGCCATTCCGGCGGATCTGCGGGATCGGATCGAAGGGGCAGGGAGCACCCTCGTTGCCGTGGGTGACGAGACCGGCGTGACCGGCGTACTGGAGCTTCGCGACCGCATCCGCCCAGATGCAAAGGGGATCGTTGCGCGTCTGCATGCGCAGGGTGTGAAGACCATCGTGATGTTGACGGGCGACAACGAACGCACCGCGCGCGCGGTGGCAGCCGAAGTCGGCATCGACGAGGTGCGCGCCGAACTTTTGCCAGAAGACAAGGTGACGGCCATTGAGGAACTCGTCGAAAGCCACGACATGGTGGCGATGATCGGCGACGGTGTGAATGACGCACCGGCCATGGCGCGGGCGCATTATGCCATCGCCATGGGCGCTGTCGGATCGGATGCCGCGATCGAGACGGCCGACATCGCGCTGATGACCGACGACATCGGCAAGGTACCCTGGCTTATCGGCCATTCGCGCCGTGCCATGACGATCATCCACCAGAATATCGGCATATCGCTGGCGACCAAGGCGCTGTTCGTCGGGCTGACCGCGTTCGGTATGGCCTCAATGTGGGGCGCCATTGCTGCGGATGTAGGCGTGTCTCTGCTGGTGGTCGCCAACGCACTTCGGCTCCTGAACGGCCATCAGGTTGAGGCCGGGCCTTCAGGCGGAGAACCGGTGGGCGAGCAGATGGCGAAAGGAGCACTGGCGCACGGTCATTGATCCGGCGGTTTCGGTAGCTCGATATCGCTTTTGCGGTCCAGCCACGCCAGCGCCCCGACAGAGAATTCCGAACCCCGGTAGGGTTCCGTCCAGGCGGTCTCGATGTCGTCCCAGGGCAGAGGCTCGAGATTTCCAAGAAAGAGCGTCAGACGGTAGGCCGCTGCCTCGGGAAGCCAAGGCGCCTCCTTGGCCGGCGTCGCGGCGACAGGTCCGGACAGGAGGAGCGCACTTGCGAGTGTGGCGAGCAGCACTCTCATAATATTTCGCATCACCACGGCCTCCAAAGTAAAAAGTTAGACATGGCTAACTTATCTACCCGAAGCAAACAAGTTGTCAATCCCGCTGTTTCGCTGCAAAGTCCCGAGTATGACAAAGCTACAATCACAAGGGCGTGAGCCATTCGAAGCGGTCGACCGGGCTCCCGAGGCGCAGGCCGATGGCTTTGCGACCGTGCGTCAGGCACATGAAAGCGAGATGGCGGAGGATTACGTCGAACTGATCGCGGAACTGATCGAGACGCGCGGGGAGGCCAGACCGGTCGAGATCGCCGAGCGGCTTGGCGTGAAGCCGCCGACCGTGACCAAGAACATCTCGCGGCTCAAGGCTGCTGGTCTGGTCCGGCGGGAGCCATACCGCGCGATATTCCTCACCGATGCCGGGCAGGACCTCGCGGAGATCTGTCGACGCCGCCACAGGGTCGTCGTCGCCTTTCTTCTGAGCCTGGGAATCGACGAAGAGACCGCGGAACGCGATGCGGAAGGGATCGAGCATCACGTCAGCGGGACGACATTGGAGGCGTTCGAGCGACGGCTCAATCAGAAATGAGCTCGCCTAGATGCACATTCGCGCGATTCTCTATCGGGACCTCGAGCTATCAGGTCTTCAAGCCGCTGACACGTTTGCGCAATTTCGAAGCTCGCTAGCCGAGAACCCGCGACAGCACGATGGTTGCAAACAGGGCGACAAGTCCGAAGGCGATCGCAGACGCTACCGCATATTGGAGGATATCCAGGTGATTCCCCCTCCTCCGTCGTGCCAGATAGCCACCCCAGATCGCGCCTCCGATAGCGCTCACGATCACAAGCATCAGGATACCTCCGTTCCAAAATGCCGCGCATCGGGATCTCGTCCGAGCAAACTGGCCAGCCAGCCGAAGACCCAGCACCCAAAAACAAGAACCAACAAGGTCCAGTCGCCGAACCGCGCATAGGGCGTTGGAGTACGCGCGCCCGGCAGGCCGGCATCAATGGTGCCTGTTTCCCCGGTATCAAGACGCGCGACGACATTTCCATTGGCGTCGATGATCGCGGATATCCCAGTGTTGGCCGCCCGGACCACGGGAAGTCCCTCCTCGACCGCGCGCATCCGCGCGGAGGCGAGGTGCTGCTCGGGTCCGATGCTGGTTCCGAACCAGGCATCATTTGTGGCGTTGAATATCCAGTCGGGGCGGAAAAGGTCATCGACCACGTGGCCCGGAAAGATGATCTCGTAACAGATCGCCACCGCGACCAGAGGCGCGCCAGGGATCGCCAGCGTGCGCGGCCCTGGTCCCGGCGTGAAATCGCCCAACCCTTCGGTCAGCCGCTCGATGGGCAGCCAGCCTTTCAGGGGCACATATTCCCCGAACGGAACAAGATGATGTTTTGCATACCCCGTCAGAACCTCCCCGCTGCCGTCATAGGCCTGAACCGTGTTGAAATATCTGGTTCCCCCATCGCCCTCCACTCGGTCAGGCGCACCTGTCAGTAGGATCCTGCCGTCTGGCAAAGCTGCAGATATCCGCGCGCGTGCCGCAGCATCTTCGTCCAGAAAGCCGGGGAAGGCCGTTTCCGGCCAAAGCAGCAAATCGAAACGTCCGGGTTGCGCGGACAAGCCCAGGTATTTTTCCAAGGTTCGCTGGCGGCTGCCCGGTACCCACTTCTCGACTTGTGGCACATTGCCTTGGACGATGCGCAAAGCAACGTCTGTCGGCGGCACGTCCTGCCCTGACCGAAGCGCACCGCCAACCCAGAAACCCGCCACAGCAACGGCGAAGAGCACGAGAACAGGCGCGCGTCTCTTTGGCGCCGCCACAGTCAACACACCTGGCAATATGCCGATGAAGACCGTGAGAAAGCCCAAACCGTAGCTTCCGACCCAGGCGGCGGGTTGGCGCAGGGCGGCATAGTCGACAAGGGCATAAGCGGCAAGGTTCCAGGGAAACCCTGTCAGGACATGACCCCGCAGCCATTCCGTGGCCACCCAGCAGGTTGCAAACAGCAGGCCCGCCGCAATGCCGCCGACAGCTCGGCGCTGCATGATGGCGGCAAAAAGCATCGCCGCCATGCCCGGGAAGATGGCAAGTCCGGCGGACAGACCCGCGACCGCCGGAATCGCCAGTGCGCCGAAACGTTCGGCATCGACGTAAAAGCTCTCGGCGATCCAGGAAATTCCAATCCCGAATTGGCCCAGTCCGAAAGCCCAACCGACAAGTAAAGCGCGCGAGGTTGAGATGTTCCGGAGAACGATAAAGAGCACGGAGAAGGCGACAGGGACCGCGATGAGCCAAGAAAACGGCGGAAGAGTCAAAACCGTCAATCCGCCGGCAGCAAGGGCAAGACCCATGCGCTGGAACAGGTTCAGGTCCTCACTAACGAACTGCGGCAATCCCGGCTTCATGAATCGGTCTGAAGTCGAGCGCCAACCCACGGCGCAATGAGCAGCAGCATCACGCCGCCAACCACAAAAACATCGGCCATGTTGAAGGCAGGCCAGTGCGCCGTCCCGATGTAGAAATCGAGGAAATCCGTCACCGCACGATAGCGCAGGCGGTCCAGAATATTGCCGAGTGCACCGCCGATGATCGCACCATAGGCAATGGCCTCGACCCGGCTGCTGGTACGGACCAGCATGAACGCCAGCCAGACGCAGATGCCAAGCGCCAGTAAGACAAGGCTCCACCACGGCGCGCCGCCGAGAAGCCCGAAGGTCACTCCGTCATTGCGCAGGTAGATGAGATTGAAGCCGGGAAAGACCGATACGCCGGAACTAAGAACAGTCGCATTGGACACAACGATTGCCTTCGTTGCCTGATCGACAAGAAAGGCGATCAGCGCAGCAAGCAGACCGACGAAGAGGCAAGTTCTCATCAGCTTATCCCAGCCAGACGTCGAGGAACAACATGATCACAAGACCAACGGCGAGGCCGAGCGTCGCCCTGTTCTGATGGCCGGATCGGTGGGTTTCCGGAATGATCTCGTGGCTGATGACGTAGAGCATCGCACCTGCTGCGAAGGCGAGACCCCAGGGCAGCAGCGGTTGCGAAAGACTGATAATCCCTGCGCCGAGAAGTCCACCGACGGGCTCGACGAGACCGGTCAGAGCGGCGATGCCCCAGGCGCGAAGCCTGGAATAGCCCTCGCCGAGCAACGAAACCGCCACCGCCAGACCTTCGGGGGCATTCTGTAATCCAATACCGATCGCAAGTGGCAACCCGCCCGACAAACCGTCAGCCCCGAACCCGACGCCGACGGCAAGCCCTTCGGGAAAATTGTGGATAGTGATCGCGATGATGAAAAGCCAGACGCGCCGCAGCGATGCGGCGTCGGGACCTTCCCGCCCCGTCTTGAAATGTTCATGCGGTAGCCGTTCGTTCATCAGAGCGACCGCGCCCATGCCAAGCAGGATCGCAACACATACGATGGCCGCCGGGAGAGCACCGTTGTCGAACTGTCCTTCAGCTGCGTCGAGAGCCGGGATGATCAGCGAGAAGAACGAAGCCGCGAGCATGACACCCGCCGCGAAGCCAAGCAGCAGATCGCGCGTGGCCCGGGACGGGATGCGCCCAAAAAGAACGGGGACCGCCCCGACCGCGGTCAGCGATCCGGCGGCCAGGCTTCCAAGAAAGCCAAGCGCTATGGGGGAGAGGGGTTCCAATTGTTAAGGTTCTGCCGCGAGTTCAGTCAGGAGCCGAGTAGCTGGTGTAGACCTCGGTCGATCCGTCTTCGTGGATCAGGAAGACATCGTAAGCCTCCCGGTCGTCCTCCGGTCCCATGCCGGGCGACCCGTAGGGCATTCCCGGCACCGCCAGGCCTACCGCGTCTGGCCGGTCCTCCAGCAGGCGTTGGATGTCAGCCGCCGGCACGTGGCCCTCGATCACATAGCCGTCGACCAGAGCAGTATGGCAGGACACCATGCGCTGCGGCACGCCATTGTCGAGTTTGAAGCGCACAAGAGATCCTCCGAACATGTCCTCGCCCATCGGCGCGAAGCCATTCTCCTCGAGGTGCTTCATCCAGGACAGGCAACAGCCGCAGCCGTTTGTCTTCCGGACGTCGATCTGAATCGTCTCTGCGACGGCCTGCGCCGCGGGAAGCAAGGCAAATGCGATGGCAAGGGCGGGAGTAAATCGTTTCATGGATCAAAGCCTTTCGGTTGTCGTCTGTGCAAATTCGCTGGCGAGCCTCTCAGCAAGAAGTGAACGCGCCTCACGCAGTCGCTCAAGCGCGGCCGTGTCGTCCGCTTCACGCTCGGCCGCCTCTGCCAATCGGTCGTCAGAGAGAGGGTCGGTTGGGCGACCGTCCACCAGCACTTCGTAATGTAGGTTGGGGCCTGTCGCGGTACCCGTCGCACCGACCCGCCCGATCATATCTCCGGCCATCACGCGTTGCCCTTGTGTGAGCCCGTCCGGTACGGCGCTCAGATGCGCATAGCGCGTCAGGGTGTCGGAGCCATGAGCGATCTCGACGACCCGGCCATACCCACCGCGTCGGCCGATGAAGCTAACGCGGCCCGGCGCCGTCGCCTGTACCGGCGTGCCGCGCGCCGCCGCGAAGTCGACTCCTGTGTGCATCCGTACATTGCCGTAGACCGGATGGGTGCGGCGCCCGAACACAGAACTCAGCCGTGCACCTTCGACCGGTTGCGCAAACACGCGCAGGACTTCTCCGTCGACATAGATCGTCGCTTGGCCGCTGCCGTCGTTCGGCCAGACGATTTCATAGACCGAGCCATCGATATCCAGTGCGGCAAAGGCAAGCTCGGGCTGACCAATCCTCTTGTTCCCGTCTCGGGCCTCGCGCCAAAGGAGGCGCATCGTCTCGCCACCCGCAAGATCACGACGGAAATCCACGGTGCCGCCCAGCATCTGCGCCAGGTCCACCGCAAAACGGGCGGGGATGTCTGCCGTGTTCAGGGCGGCGAAAATCGAGCTCTCGATCACCGCCTCGCCGGCGAAAGTCACCAATTCGGGATCCGGGTCCAACACGCGGGCGGCAAGCTGTTCGCCGAAGACCGCCTCTATCCGGACACCGTCTTCGACGGCGAGCTCTACACGACGCGGGTTGTCGTCCGTTGTGGAAACCACCGTAATGATGTGACCCGGACGCAGACGGCGCAGATCGTATTCCGTGCCAATCGCCAAGGCGATTTCGGCGCGATCCGAAGCATCCAGCCCCGCATCGGAAAGGACCGCATCAAGCGTCTCGCCCGACGCAATCTCCCGCGACCAGGTGACCAGCGGGGGCTCGATAGATGGCAAGGAGGTATCAGCGGGGGAAACGGTCAGGAGCGGCCGGGGTCTGAACTCGAATGCGATATCCGCCTGGGCGAGTGTAGGGCGGACCGAATTGGTTTCGGTAATCCGAGGCGGCGCAAGCGGATTGGGAGTCCAGAGGGTCGCTTCAGCAATCGCAGGGGGCACCGGTTCTTTGGACAGAACGCCAGAGATGGCGATGGCGGTCACCGAAAATGCGCCTGCGACCGCAACGGCCGCCAAGACAGTTCTTATCTTCATGTTGCCCCCTCTACGTCTTCTGTCAGTGCGCGCTGGATCTTCGGCACCGCGAATTCTCTTTGCTCGTGATAGTCGATCATGGTGACGAGCTCACCCTCGGCATCGAACAGGAATACGCTTGCCGTATGGTTCATCGTATAGCCGCCGCCCTCAGTCGGGACGCGCTCAAATGAGGCACGAAACCCTTCTGCAGCGCGGGCAATTTGGTCTTCCGGCCCCGTCCAGCCACGAATGACCGGATGAAAATAGCCGACATATTCGGCCATGGCCTCGACCGTGTCCCGCTCCGGGTCGACCGTGATGAAGACCACGTTCATCTCTGATGCTTCGTCGCCCAGTTCCTCAAGCCAGCCGGAAATATCCGATAGGGTCGTCGGGCAGACGTCCGGGCAGTAGGTGAACCCGAAAAACACCATTGTGGGACGACCGATCAGGTTGCCAGGCCCTACCTCATTTTCCTCGTGGTCGGTCAGCCGGAACTCCATCGCCGATAGGGGCAGGGGCCGCTGCCCTTTTGGTTCAGGCGCACCGGGCCCGTCCACCCGCCACCAGCCCACGAAGAGCGTCAGGCCAAGAACGCCGGCACCGGCTGCGCCGTATAGAAGGAGCTGCCGACGTTGCATCAGCCCTCCGGTCCACGCGCGGCGATTCCGAGGATTGGGACCTCGACCGTCACCTTGCCGCCATCCGAGAAGGTCAGTGTCAGCGGGAAATTCTCGCCTTCGGTCATCGGCTCTTGCAGCTTCATGAGCATGGCGTGCAACCCGCCCGGCTCCAATGCCACGCTTTGGCCGGGCTCAATCGTGATCTCGCCTGCAGGCGCCATGGAACTGACGCCATCGGAGTTGGTTTTCGACTCATGGATCTCGGGCATCATTGCCAGCGGTGTCGCAAGTCCGGTCAGCGTAACGGCGTCTTCACCCGTGTTGCGCACGGTCATATAGGCGGCACCTGGCCTGTTGACGCCGATCGAGGCGCGGGACCACGCATTCTCGACCACGACATCCTCCGAACCGGCCAGTGCGGGGGCCGACAGCCCTGCAACCGTCAAAAGCACGGCCAATGCATTGGTATATCTCAACTTCTTCACCACTCGTTTCTCCTGCCTCCGCAAATCAGCTTTGGCTTGCCGCAACTTCCACTGCCACCAGCCTCCGCAATTCGGCCTCACCGAACGGATCGAGAGGCTTGCCGTTCACGAAGAACGTGGGCGTTTGGCGGACCCCGACTGTCTCGACATCGGCGCGGTCCTGGTTGAGCACCGCCACAACACCGGGGGCCAGCATCTGTGTCCGGGCAGCTTCGACATCCAGACCTCCGCTTGCTGCAATCTCAAGGATCAATCCGGGTGCCGGGGTCCCGTGAGACGCCCATCTGGGCTGCTCTCGCAAGACTGCCTCGAGCACAGGTTCAAACACGTCCTGCATGCGCGCCGCCTCGAGCACACGGATCGCTTCTACCGACGCCTCGCCGTGAAAAGGCGTATAGCGGATTACAACGCGCACCGCGTCTCCGTGCTCCGCCATGATATCCTCGACGACCGGATAGAAAGCGCGGCATGCCTCGCAGGCCGGGTCGAAGAATTCAACGATGGTTACGGGCGCATCCTCGGGCCCGAGGATCGGGGAATAGGGTCGGATCAGCGCGTCGGCCATTTCAGGGTCGATGGGATCGGACGCGGCAATCGGTTCGGGGCGGGTGGCATACCAGGCGGCACCGCCGAAACCGGCGACCCCGAGCGCGAGAACGGACAGGATGAGGCCGCGTCGTTTCATTTTTGTGTTTCCTTCAGTGAGAGAGCCGACAGCAGACCGATCATCGCGAAGGCGACGAGCGCCATCAAAGGAATCGGAATGCCGAAGACCAGTTGATTGTCGTCGGTACAGGATGGGCCGGTCGCCGTGCAGGGCTGGATACGCTCGGGGATAACGCCGACATAGAGGCCCAAGTGCCAAAGCGCGACGGCGGCACCGCCCAAAGCCAGCGCGATCCCGTAGCGACCCACGCGCCGATCCTGCCACCACAGCCCAAGCCCGAGGATGATGGCCAAGGGGAACATGAAGGCACGCTGGAACCAGCAGAGCACGCAAGGTGTCTGCCCCAGAACCTCGCCGATGAAGAGCACGGCAAGCGACGCGGTGAGCGCGATGATCCAGGCCAGGCCAAGGGCCGTCTCTCCGGAAAGTCGGGTCATGACGATCAGATCCTCTGTCTCAGATCGGCGAGGATCTCTTCGGCGGGCGTGCCGTAGGGCCAGGAGTCCGCGAAGCCTGCTTGCGTGTCGAAAAGGAAAAGATGCGACGTGTGACCCATCGTGTATCCGCCCGGCGCAGTCGCCTGCTCGATCCGCTCAAAGAATATCGGAAAGGTTTCGGATGTCGCGGCGATCTGCTCCGGTGTACCGGTCAGCCCGATGATCCCTGCGTCGAACAGGGGCACATACTCGGCAAGTGCAGTCGGCGTATCCCGCTCCGGATCAATCGTTATGAAAATCGGCTGAACCATTGCTGCCTCATCGCCCAGGCCCTCCATCACGGCCGCGACTTCGGACAGTGTTGTCGGACAGACGTCGGGGCAATTGGTGAAGCCAAAGAAGACCAGCATCCAGCGCCCTGCGAAATCTTCGTCCGTTTGGACCATGCCGCGATGATCGGTCAGTTCGAAATCAGCAAGAAACGGTGGTTCACTCTCGGTGCGGGCAAGATCGGCACGGTAGTCGGACCATAGCAACAGCCAGATGAAAACGAACGCCGCCGCGCCCGCCAACACCCACAATACCTTCTGAAGACCTGAAAGCCTCACGCCGCTCCGCCCGAACCTGATCCTATATTTTGTGTGCGTTTACATCCTCTAGCTACTGTAGGTTCAAGCGTGATTGTCATCGATCGGCCAACAATCACCGATCTGTGAAACTCGGGTGAAGCTTGTGATGCGCACCGCATAAAGCTACACCCACTGTAGGTAATGTGGGGAGCGGAAATGCTGACGATTGGGACGCTGGCGAAGAAGACCGGAACAAAGGTGCAGACCATCCGGTATTACGAGCAGATCGGACTTATGCCTGAGCCCGGCAGGACCGAGGGGGGCCAACGACGCTATGGCGACGCCGAACTCGACCGCTTGTCATTCGTCCGGCACGCACGGCAACTGGGGTTCTCGTTGGACGCGATCCGTGAGCTCCTCGATCTCAGCGATCATCCGGGAAAGTCCTGCGCTGAGGCGGATGCAATAGCCCGTCGGCAACTCAAACAGGTCGAGCAACGATTGGCGCGGCTCGAGGCGCTGCGGACGGAATTGAAGCGGATGGTGCATGAGTGCAGCGGCGGACAGACTTCTGATTGCCGTGTGCTCGAGGTACTGCGCGACCATTCCGAATGCCTGACCGACCATGAAGAGATCGGCGCCTGAGCAATTTCGACGACCTTTGATCGGAACGCAAAAAGCCCGGTGTTAGTTACTCATTGGCAATTCACTAATTTGGATACCCGGCATGGCGGAGCAGAGAAACGCAACGGAAAGACGCACACTCTGGATCGTGCTGGGTCTCAACATCGGGCTGGCAGTCGCTTTCTTCGCCTCGGGCGCATTCGGCGAGTCAAGCGCGCTTATCGCCAATGGCCTCGACAATCTGTCGGACAGTTTCGTCTACGCGATCAGCCTCTTCGCGCTGTCCCGCTCCGCCAAGTGGAAGCGCGGAGCGGCGAACGTTTCGGGCGGCCTGCTGATCCTCTTCGCCCTTGGAATCCTGTATGACGCGTGGCGCCGCTACGTCGGCGGATCGGATCCTCTTGGCACGATCATGATTGTCATGGCGCTGGTAGCGGCGGCCATCAACGCACTTTGCGTCTGGCTGCTGGCACGGCTTCGCGATCCAGACGTAAACATCCGAGCGGCGAATACGTTCAGCTGGAACGACTTCGCGGCCAATCTCGGAATCGTCGTCGCAGGCGGGCTCGTAGCCTGGCTCGGAACGAATTGGCCGGACCTTGTCGTGGGCGTGATTGTCGCCGGCATCGCGGCCTGGGGTGGCGTCGGAATCCTGAGAGACGCGCATGGTGAACACCACAAGGCGGTGCACAATGACGATCAGGTAACCAAGGACTCGGCCTGAAATCGGGGCTTGAAGCTACAGTGACTGTAGCAACTACATATTCTCGTGAACGATTCGAGGAGATATCCCGTGAACCCCGCCGACCCTCATTTGGCCAAAACCCGGCTGCTGGATTTTGACGCGACCTCAATTGCAAAACTGACCGAGGAGCGCGGCTGGGCAGACCTTCCCAGCGACGACCGAATTGGGGCCATCTACGATTTCGTCAGGAACGAGATTACCTTCGGCTACAACCGCGCCGACGACATTCCGGCGTCCGAGGTCCTCGCAGATGGCCACGGGCAGTGCAACACCAAGGGCACGCTCCTCATGGCCCTGCTGCGTGGCGTGGGAGTTCGCTGCCGACTGCACGGGTTCACAATCCACAAGGCGCTTCAGAGAGGCGTCGTTCCGGAACTCGTCTATCCCCTCGCGCCGTCCGAAATCCTCCACTCCTGGGTAGAGGTGGACTTGGGCGACGGATGGGTCAATCACCGCCAGAACTTCGGATTTGTGCGCGACTTGCTCTATCGCCACGTCATCCGTCACTGGATGAATGCCAGGGTTCGCCGCATCCGCCGCGGAATCTTGCCGCCGGTCCCCGGATTCGATCGGCCGAACCACCGCCATGAGGAGACGAACCGTGCCGCATGATCACGGCCACGCCCACATCGATCCTCAATCCGGTGATCGTCGCGTCTCCATCGCCATCTGGGCCAACGGCCTCCTGACGGTCGCGCAGATCGTCGGCGGGATCCTTTCCGGCAGCCTCGCGCTGATCGCGGATGCCCTCCACAATTTCTCGGACATGGCGTCGCTGGTGATCGCCTTCTTCGCGCGTAAGATCGCTCGCCGCCCGGCGGACAAGCGCATGACCTTCGGCTATGGGCGGGTAGAAATCGTCGCAGCGCTCATCAACTACACGACACTTATCCTGATCGGCTTCTACCTGATCTACGAGGGTGGCATGCGCATGATCGACCCACCAGAGGTACAGGGCTGGACGGTGGTGATCCTGGGCGGTGTGGCACTGGTCGTCGACACGTTGACGGCGCTGCTCACCTATTCGATGCAGAAAGGCAGCGTGAACATCCGTGCGCTCTTCCTGCACAACCTATCGGACGCTTTGGCCTCCGTGGCGGTCATCATCGGCGGCTCGCTCATCCTCCTCTACAACATGCGGTGGGTCGACCCGGCGATCACCATCGGCATCGCTCTCTACATCCTCTACCTCGCATTTACCGAGATCGGCGGTCCGATTCGGACGCTGATGCTCGGCAGTCCACCGGACATCGATAATGAAACCGTCGTTCAGGCGATGCGGGGTGTGGATGGTGTCGCGGACGTTCATCACGTGCATCTGTGGCAGATGCAGGAGCACGAGGCGGCTCTGGACTGCCACGTCGTGCTGACAGCGGACGGCTGGGGTCAAATCGAAAAGATCAAGGCCGCGATCAAGGACCGGCTGAAGGACGATTTCAGCATCGGTCATTCGAGTCTGGAATTTGAGCACGAAGACCGCGCACACGAAAACGCTGACCTTTACGGTCACGGCAAACCGGAAAAAGAGGAGGAAAACCATGTTCACCGAGACACTGACAGCTCATGACGACACGATTGGCCTCGCCTGCGAGGGCAAGCTCAGCGAAAGCGACCTGAAACGGATGCACGCCCTGCTTCATGAGCGCCTGCAAGAGACAAGTAAGCCCGGCCTGGTTCTCGATCTCACGAGGTTCGAAGGCTACGATGGGCCGTCCGCTCTGCTCGAAGATCTGAAAATCGACACAGCCCATAGGAATGACTTCCGCCGCGTCGCTGTGGTGGGCGAAGGGGCTTTGTTGGAGTGGGGAACCAGGTTCGCCGACGTGCTGACCACGGCAGAACTCCGTTAGTTCGACCCGGCGGAAATGAAGGCGGCAATCGCCTGGGCAAGTGAAAGGTAGAGTAGCTTTCAATCAGATGCCTTCGCAGAAGACAGCATCTGTTCGAAACCATAAACAAAAGAACTACAGCAGTTGCGAGACCCAAGAGCAATCCGAAAGTTCTGAACATGGTCGCTCCTTTCGCAAAGGAGTAACTTTGGTACGGTGGCACTGCCCTTGCCGGGGCATTATCAAATCGTAATGTTTTAGCGGCTCAGGGCGCCAGTTGGTTAACATAAACTTCATTACCCGCAGCCAATAAACTTGACATAAGATCGAATCCGCTTGGTTTGGGCTTAGACTATCTTTCCATCCAATTGGCTTGAAGCCAGCAAATTTCGCAAAAATGCATTGGAAGCCTCAAACTTTGTCTTAACGATGGAGGATCGGCTCGACTCCGTCGCAACTTGAAGCGGGTAGGGGGTGCCTATGTGCGATCCGTGTGCAATGCGATCCGCCAAGAGACTTACGATTTATCAGCTACTTAGCCCTGATCGGAATCCAGAGGCTTCGATGGGTCTGGTTTCTTGCGGTTCGCCCTCGATCCCGTTTTCCGCGCTGCTGCGAACCCGCGGTCCGTGGCCATGAAGCGGGCAAGCATTGGGGCGACGAGGCGGGCGGGCTCAAGGTCCTGTCCGGTCTGTTGGCCGAGGACAGCCGCGTAGTCGCAGAGGTCGCGGTGCACATCGGCGGGAAGTTCCACGGTCAGCTTGACCGGCTTGTCGTCATGGATCGGACCAAGCTTCAGCTTCGTCATCGGACTTCTCCCAAGGGCTCGAGGATCAGGTCGCGGGTGACCATGACGCGGACGGGGAAGCCCGGGCGGATGGTCAGTGTCGGCGGGACGGCGAGCTGCTGCCGGACGATCTCGTCTCCGGTCCGTCCGATCGTGTCCTGCGCGGCCTCGCGGATGGCGCGGGCGACGTCATCCTCGCTGTCGGCCCCGCTTTCCAGCCCGAGGTTCAGGATCGTGGCGAGGCCTGCGGCGAGAAAGACGCGACCCCAATGATAGTTGACCCGGTCCTGCAGACCGGACGCGCCTGTGCCGTCAGTGCCGGGCGCGCGTTCCAGCACAATGGAGCGACCATCCGGCAGGATGAGGCGGGTCCAGACGAGGAGCAGGCGGCTTTGCCCGGATGCGATGCGGCTGTCGTATTCTCCCAGAAGCCGAGCGCCTTGCGGGATCAGCAAGTACCGCCCTGAGGGGGTATCAAAGACATTCGACGTCACCTGAGCCGAGATCTGGCCGGGAAGGTCGGAGCGCAGGCCGGTGATCAGGGCGGCCGGGATCACCGTGCCGGCCTGCAGGATGTAGGGGCTGGGCGGCGGCACCATGCGCTGCGCACTAACGGTGTCCGTGTCTCCGGGACGGGTGAGGAACGTCTCCCGGTTTGAGACCGGATCGCTTGCCGTCGGGCTGCCCAAAGTGGAGGGAAAGAGCGCGCCGGTCGCGGGGGGCGTCGGTGTGGGCTGTGCTCCGCCGCGTTGCATGGTTTGCGCCTCCGCGAAAAGGGCGCTCAGCCGGGCGGCGTCGAGTTCCTGAAGGCGGCGTTGTTCCTCCGGATCGACTGTGGGGGCCAATGGACCGGAAAGGGGCGGTGCCGGGACCGGCTGGCCGCGATCTTGCGCCCCAAGGATGGCGCGGCCCAGCTCACCGGGCAAGGGCGGGCCGAGACGCGGGACATCGGCGTAATCCCGAGGCAATGTGGACAGCCCTTCAGCCGCCTGAATGCGTTCGGTGGAAAAGAGCTCGGTCTGGGTGCCCTCCTGCCGGTTGTTCTGCAGGGCCACGATCAGGATCGCGCCCAGACCCAGACCGCCAATCGCGGTGGCAAGGGCAATGGCCCGGCGGGACAGGCGCATGACACGGGGCGGATCGGGCCTGAGGCGAAGCTCTTGGGCGATGTCTGCCTCGGTCCGTGGTGGCTCCGGCATGTTAGTGGCTTGTGTCATCGCTCGGCCTCCGGCTGGGGCGCGCGCGGCGGGCGCTGATCGCCATCCGTCCGCACGATCCGCACAACCTGCTGTTGTCTTTCGCCGAGACGCAGTTCTGCTGCTCCGAAGAGCCGGTCGACGATCAGCACGTTGCCGAGCACGCGGGTGTTGACGATCTGGCCGCGTCCATCCGCGCCGATCACGAAGAGCGGGGGCATTTCGCCCTGGGCGATGCCGGGCGGGAACACGACATAGACACGGCGCCCGTCGTCGAAGACCGAGACCGGCCGCCAGGATGGGGCGTCGCCCTGCAAGCCGTAACGGTAGTGCCGTTCCGCCTCGGGCGGGATCACGGGACGCCGGACGGTCGGCGTGCGGGGCGTGGATCGCACCTCTGGATAGGCCCATGCAACGCTGGGCATCCAGGTCTCTTCGTCCGCCTGCAATTCGATGTGATAGGTGCGCCGGTCGGTGTTGACGACGAGATTGGTGGCGATGTCGGGGCGCGTGGGTTTCACGAGGATATGGACGCGCTCGGTGCGGCCGGCGCCGCTGGTGGTATCACCGACGATCCAGCGCGCGGTGTCGCCCGCCGCGATCGGGCCGGGGCCGGTCAGGCGTTCGCCGGGTTCGAGCGCGATATTCGTGATCTGCCCGGGGGCGGCGTAGATCTGGTAGAGCGCGCCTTCGCTCCACGGAAAAACCTGCATGGCGTTGTAATAGCCCAGCTGGCGGGGCTCGACGCGGGCTGCGGCATTGGCGGCGATGATGCGCGCTTCCGGCGTATCCGCTTCCGGATCGCCGCCACGGGAGGGCGTCCACGCTGGCGGCGTGTGAACCGGGCGGGGCGGCCCCTCGGCCGGGGGAGGTGCCGGCGGCGGAGCGAGGGCCGGAACCTGGTCGTCATAGGCGATTTCGGGTGGGCGCTGCCCCGTGCAGGCGGTCAGCGCCGTGGCCGCGAGAAGAAGAACGGGGATGGGGCGAAGTCGTCTCATTGGGCATTCTCCCTCGACCAGTTGATGGCATGGACATAGACGCCAAGCGGGTTTGACCGCAGGCGCTCCGCATCGCGCGGCGGCTGGATCACGACGGTCAGGATGGCGGTCCAGCGTTCGGTTGTGGCGAGCTGACCGTTTTCGTAGCGGCGCTCGATCCAGGCGACGCGGAAGCTTGTGTCCGAGGCGCGAATGACACTCGAGACCTCGATGGAAATCTGCGTGTCGCCGACCTGCGCGAAGGGATCGTTCACCCGGGCATGGTCATTCAGCGCGACAGCGCCGCGATCCGTGGCGAAATCGTAGGCGCGTAGCCAGTTCTGGCGCAGCACGATCGGATCGGCCGGGACCTGCCGGACATGCTCGACGAAGCGGGCAAGATGCCAGGCGATCTGCGGATCGGTCGGACGATATTCGGCGAGCGCCGGGGCGACAGCTTGGGCCGCACCGAGGTTGTCGACCTCGACCACGTAAGGAACGACGCTGCTGCGCGTCGATTGCCAGGCGAGGGCCGCGCTGAGCCCGGCGGACAGGGCGAGGCAGCCCATTGCCATGAGGCGCCAGTTGCGGGCCTGGACGCGGGCGGAGCCGATGCGCTCGTCCCAGACCTGGGCTGCCTTCTGGTAGGGGGTGACGGGCTCGGGCGTGGTGCCGTATCGGACGCTGGGTCGTCGGAACATCAGGAGGACCTTTCGGAGAGACTCACGACCGTGCCGCCACCGCCATGATCGCCGGAGCGGAGCGCATGGGCAGCCGTCGACAGGCCGTGCTGGAGCGATTGCTGGCGCTTCATCCGCCGCGCCCAGTCGGGCGGGCCATCATTCGCCGGGGCGGGCATGGTGCTCCCCGCAAATCGACCGCCTGTGGCTGCATAGGCGGTGCGGGCGCCGGTCCCAGCGCCGTCCGAGATCGCGCGCCGGAGCGAGCTGAACGCGGCGACGGCACCGGTCTTGCCGACAGCGGCTACGCCGCCAACAGACTTGCCCAGTGCCGTGCTGCGCGATGCGGCGCCAAGCTGATAGGCAGTGGCGGTTCCGCTGCCAACCGCACTGGCACCACGCAAGGCCGCGCCACCGGTGCCAAGGGCAATCCGGGTTCCTGCGACACCGGCGACTGCAGCCCCGCCCACGGCGATACCGGTGCCGACCGCGGCGCCTGCGCCAAGTTGCGGCCCGCCAGAGACGATACCATTGGCGATGCCCGGTCCGAAGATGCCAAGAGCGAGGAGCGCCAGTGCGCCAAGAACCACCGACATGGCGTCGTTGATCGTGGGTTCACCCGCGAATCCGGCGGTGAATTCGCTGAAGATGGTGGAGCCGATGCCGACGATCACGGCCAGCACCAGCACCTTGACACCGGAGGAAATGACGAGGCCCAGCACGCGTTCGGCCATGAAGGCGGTCTTGTTGAAGAGGCCGAAGGGCACGAGGATGAAGCCTGCCAGCGTGGCCAGCTTGAATTCGATCAGGGTGACGAAGAGCTGGATTGCGAGGATGAAGAACGAGAGCAGAACCACAAGCCATGCAAAGAACAGGATCCCGATCTGGATGAAGTTCTCGAAGACGGCGACGAACCCGGAGAGGTCGGCGATGGAGGCGAGGATCGGCTGCCCGGCCTCAAGCCCGACCTGCGCGATGCGCCCGGGCTGCAGCAGCTCGCTGGCGGAGATCGTGCCGCCGGTGGCGACCAGGCCAAGGCCCGCGAAACTGTCGAACACAATCCGGGCCAGCGCGTTCCAGTTGCCGATGATATAGGCGAAGACCCCGACAAAAAGGGTCTTCTTCACCAGCCGGGCAATGATGTCGTCATCCGTACCCCAGGCCCAGAAGAGGGCCGCCAGCGTGATGTCGATGACGATCAGCGTGGTGGCGAGGAAGGCGACGTCGCCACCCAGAAGGCCGAAGCCGGAATCGATGTAGGAGGCGAAGACCTCGAGAAACCGGTCGATGACACTGACGCCGCCCATTCCCTCACTCCGTCCCGGCCGGCTCTGGAGCCAGATCGAAGAAGCGCTGCCGGGCCGCCTCCCAGGCGGCGCGGCATTCGGTGTTGGTGGCGTAGTCTTCGGGCGTCAGGTCACGGCAACGCGCGAGGGTGCCGCGCAAGGCGTCATCCCTGACCACATGCCCGGTGTCGGTGGGCAGGACGGTGTGTGTCAGTTCGAGCGCAGCGGCGAGGGCGGCAAGGCCGCCGATACCGAAGGCGACAAGGCGCAGAGTTCGCGGTGTGTCGAGTGCCATGTGCTCACTCCTCGAAGAAGCGCACGGTGCCGGGCGTGTAGCCGCCGCCGTAATCGAGGAACTGGGCGAGGTTCTCGCGGCCCTGCGCCTCGGCGGAGGCGATCCGGGCGGCTTCAAGCGCTTCGGCGCGGTTCTGCGCGGCGATGGCAGCGGTCAGATCGGCGATCTGCGTGGATTGAAGCGCCAGAAGTTGGTTTCCGGCTTGTGCCACCTGCAGGGCGCCGACGGCCCCTTGGCTTTCGCGAATGAGCGCGTCCATCTGGGTGCGCGCGCCGTCGATATTGCCCACGACCCCGGCCTGCACGCGCAACGCGTCCTCGAAGCCCGCGACGGAGGTCTCCCACCGCTCGCGCGCACCGGCGATCATCGCGTCGAAATCACCTTGCGCTGCGGCAGAACCGTAGTCCTGCGCGAATGCCTGTTCGATGGTGGCTACGTCGAAGGCGAGGCTCTGGGCATCGGCCAGGAGTCGCTGGGTTTCGCCGATGGCGTCCTGCAGCTGCGCCAGCGAGGAATGCGGCAGGTTCGCAAGGTTCAGCGCGTCGTTCATCAGCATCTGCGCCTGGTTCTGGAGCTGCGCGATCTGGTTGTTGATCTGCTCCAGCGCGCGGGCGGCCGAGAGGATGTTTTCGGCGTGGTTGCGCGGGTCGTAGACGATCCGCCCGCCGCCCCCGAAAAAGAAGGCTTGGGCCGGTGTCGATAGAACCGGTGTTAGGACGAGGGCGCTGGCCATCAATGCGGCGGCGAGTTTGTGGAACCGGGCAGGGCGCTCAGGATTGCGGGTCATGTTCTGTCTCCTTTTGGTCAGGGTGAGGGGGTGTCGGATCGGCTGTTGCGATGTCGGGCCCGAGCAGGTCGATGGCCCAATCAAGACCGTGATGGCGCAGCCAGCCGGCGGCAAAGCCGTCCCGGTCATGGATGGCGAGCAACTCGGTGATGGCGGTCTGGTCGGCCTTGGAGGAAGCGGCGGTGAAGGCCAGCGCCACCTCACCGAGCCCCAGCGAGAAGAGCCGGTTGCCGCGCCGCGACTGGCAGTAGTAGTCCTGCTTCGGCGTCGCGCGGGCGACGATGTCGATCTGGCGGTCGTTCAGCCCGAAGTTCCGGTAGATCCGTGAGATCTGCGGCTCAAAGGCCCGTTCGTTGGGTAGGAAGATGCGCGTAGGACAGCTCTCGACGATGGCAGGCGCGATGAGGGACCCGTCGATATCGGCCAGCGACTGAGTCGCGAAGATCACTGAGGCGTTCTTCTTTCTGAGCGTCTTCAGCCATTCGCGCAGCTGTCCGCCGAAATTGGCGTCATCGAGCGCAAGCCAGCCCTCGTCGATCAGGATCATCGTGGGCCTCCCGTCGAGCCGGGCCTCGATCCGGTGGAAGAGATAGGCCAGCACGGCGGGTGCCGCTGCTGAGCCGATCAGCCCTTCGGTCTCAAACGCGAGCACGTCCGCGCTGCCCAGGTCCTCGGCCTCAGCATCGAGAAGCCGTCCGAAAGGCCCGCCGAGGCAGAAGGGCTTGAGCGCGCGTTTGAGGTCGGTCGACTGCAGCAGGACCGAGAGACCGGTCAGCGTGCGTTCCCCGCGCGGGGCCGAGGCGAGCGAGGTCAAAGCCGACCAGAGGTGATCGCGCGCGACGGGTTCGATCGTCGCGCCTTCACGTGCGAGGATCCCGGCGAGCCAGTCCTGCGCCCAGGCGCGTTCCGAGGCCTCATCGATCCCGGCGAGCGGTTGCAGCTGCACGGCGGGGTCCTCGTCGACCAGCGCATCGCCGAGGTTTTCCCAATCGCCGCCCATGGCCAGCGTGGCGCAGCGGATCGAGCCGCCGAAGTCGAAGGAGAAGACCTGCGCGCCCGGGTAGCGGCGGAACTGCAGCGCCATGAGCGCGAGCAGCACGGATTTGCCCGCCCCGGTCGGGCCGACGATCAAGGTATGGCCGACATCGCCCACATGTGTGGAGAAGCGAAACGGAGTCGTGCCGTCGGTTTCGGCGTGGAACAGTGGCGGGCCGTCCAGATGGTCGTTCCGGTCCGGCCCCGCCCAGACCGCCGAGATCGGGATCATATGGGCGAGGTTCAACGTCGAGATGGGTGGCTGACGGACATTGGCATAGAGATGGCCGGGCAGGGAGCCGAGCCAGGCCTCGAGCGCGTTCAATGTTTCCGGGATGCAGGTAAAATCGCGCCCCTGCACGATCTTCTCCGCGGCCTTGAGCTTCGCTTCGGCGGTAAGGGCATCTTCGTCCCAGACGGTAATCGTCGCGGTGACGTAGGCCGCGCCCGCTACATCGGCACCAAGTTCCTGCAACGCCTCGTCCGCGTCGGCCGCCTTGTTGGCCGCGTCACTGTCGAGCAGGGTCGAGGCTTCGTTGGTCATCACCTCCTTGAGGATCGCAGCCACCGACTTGCGCTTAGCGAACCACTGTCGGCGGATACGGGTGAACACCCGGGCGGCATCCGTCTTGTCGAGGCAGATTGCCCGTGTGCACCAGCGATACTCGAAACCCTGGGCGTTCAACTCGTCGAGCAGTCCGGGCCAGGTGGCGCTTGGTAGCCCGACGATGGTCAGGGTCTTGAGATGAGCGGCTCCGAGTCGAGGTGTCAGTCCACCCACAAGAGGATCATCGGCGAGCACCGCGTCCAGGTGCATCGGCACCTCCGGCACGCGGACGCGCTGTCGCCGGGTCGAAACGGTCGAATGCAGGTAGGTCAGGGTCTCTTCATCGGAGAGCCAGGTGATCTCCGGCATGAAACCGTCCAGCAGATCGGTCAGCCGGTCGGCCCGGCTGACAAAGCTGGAGACCAAGTCCTGTGGTCTCGTGCGGCGATCTGGGGCGTTCTCCAGCAGCCAGCCTTCGGCGCGGCTCGCGTCATCCGCGGGCGGCATCCAGACCAGCGTCAGGAAATACGCGCTCTCGAAATGCGCCCCTGCTTCTTCGAACTGCGCGCACCGTTCGGCATCGACGAGGGCGGAGACAGGATCGGGAAACTTGGAGGCGGGGTAGTCCTGCGCGGGGTTCCGTTGCGCTTCCACGAAGACGGCCCAGCCGGAACCCAGCCGTCGCAGCGCGCTGTTGAGCCGGGCCGAAGTGGCGACCAGTTCGGCGGGCGTGGCTGAATCCAGATCCGGTCCCCGAAACCGCGCTGTGCGTTGCAGGCTGCCGTCTTTGTTCAGGATGACGCCGGGTGCGACCAGCGCCGCCCAGGGCAGGAAATCGGCCAGTAGGGCGGATTTGGAGCGGTATTCGGCCAGACGCATCATCGGCTCAGACCCCGAACCAGGAGGGGTAACGGAGATGCCGCCGCGCCACTTCAGCGATCTGTGCGTCTCGCTTCGCGGCCCAGACTGCGAGGAGGTGGCCAACCAACCAAAATGCGAGGCCTACGAGCCAGAGCCGCAGGCCCAGCCCAATGGCGGCCGCCAGGGTGCCATTGGCAATGGCGATGGTGCGGGGAGCACCGGCCAAAAGGATCGGATCGATCAGGGCGCGGTGTACCGGCGCGAAATAGCCGGGGATGTCGGTGTGGTTTTCCATCAGATCAGTGCTCCGCCGCCGAAGGAGAAGAAGGAAAGAAAGAAACTCGAGGCCGCGAAAGCGATGGAAAGGCCGAAAACGATCTGCACCAGCCGCCGGAACCCGCCCGAACTGTCGCCAAAAGCCAGCGTCAGGCCCGTGACAATGATGATGATCACGGCGACGATCTTGGCGACCGGGCCTTCGATCGACTCAAGGACGGATTGCAAGGGGGCTTCCCACGGCATGCCGGACCCGGCGGCGAGCGCCGGCTCAGGCAGGGCGAAGACGAGGAGGCCGAGGGCGGTTGCGCCAAGGGCTGTGCGAAAAGATGGCAGAAGGGTCATGGATGGCTTCCTTGTCTTGGTGTGAAAAGGGGGGTGAGGGCGTAATCGCCCGCGGCGGTCAGGCCGGTGACACGAGCAAGTTCGGACAGGCGACGCTCGGCGCCCCGTCCGGACAGAACGGCAATCAGGTCGATGGTCTCTGCGATCAGCGCGCGGGGAACGGTGACCACTGCTTCCTGAATCAGCTGCTCGAGACGCCGAAGAGCGCCGATTGCGGTCCCGGCATGGATCGTGCCGATCCCGCCCGGATGGCCGGTGCCCCAGGCCTTGAGCAGATCGAGCGCTTCCGGCCCGCGCACCTCGCCGATGGGGATGCGATCAGGCCGCAGCCGCAGCGATGCGCGCACGAGATCGGACAGGCTCGCAACCCCGTCCTTGGTGCGAAGCGCCACGAGGTTCGGCGTCAGGCATTGCAGCTCACGCGTGTCCTCGATCAGGACCACGCGGTCTGAGGTCTTGGCGACCTCCGCCAAGAGCGCATTGGTCAGGGTTGTCTTGCCGGTGGAGGTCCCGCCCGCGACAAGAATATTGGCCCGGCTGGTGACCGCGTCGCTCAGGTGACTAGCGGCGGCGGCGGAGAGGATGCCGCCGGAAACATAATCGTCGAGGGTGAACACCGCGACAGCAGGCTTGCGAATGGCAAAGGTGGGCGCGGAAACCACTGGGGGCAGCAAACCCTCGAAGCGCTCGCCGGTGTCTGGCAATTCAGCCGAAACACGCGGGGCCGCGGGATGGACCTCCGCCCCGACGTGATGCGCGACAAGTCGGATGATGCGCTCGCCATCGGCGGGAGACAGCACCGCGCCTGTGTCGCTCAGCCCCCCTGCCAGCCGGTCAACCCAGAGCCGCCCGTCAGGGTTCAGCATCACCTCGACGACGCCCGCATCCTCGAGACAGGCCGCGATGCCAGGCCCAAGGGCGGTGCGCAACATGCGTGCGCCGCGGGAAGACGTCTCGGTTTTGAAAGACGTAACGGTCATGGTTGGCCTCGCGATGGATCACGAGGCCGATCAAGAAGACCGTTATTGGCCTACGGGCAACAGCTGTGAAGGCGTAGTAGGGGTGTGGTGCGTAAAGGCAGGGGGAGTGCGGGCGCAACCTTCGAGACGTCAAACCGCATTATAGCGGCCGTTCAGTTCTATCGCGGCGAATGCCGGCACAGAGCCCCCTTGGTTGCTTTCTGCGACGCAGCGAACGGCGGTTTTGCTGGGTGGCTGAAACCGTGCCAAATCTCATCAAATTTTGCACGGGTTTTGTGGAACAACTAAGCCATTGATATTTGGTGAGGCAACGCGGGCGTCCGAAAACGACCACTTTGGGCGAATAGGTTCTGGCAAGAAGTCTTTGCCCGCATCGCGCGAGCGCTACACGCAGTAGTCGATCATCTGTTCCGTTCTTCACTACGCCCGCGCCCGCCGAACGCGGGCGGGTCGTCACAGGCATGGCGTGCGCATTCCAGCTCCAACGTGGTGTGCTCGATGTCGAAACGGTCCGCCAGTGCGGCCTTGATCCGGTCCTTGACCGCATCGGCGTCATTCCAGCGGCCCTCGGCGATGACGACATGCGCGTCCAGCGCCGCACGGTGTTCGTCCATTTGCCAGAAATGCGCGTGGTGGATGCCTGTCACACCGTCGATCCCGCGCACTGCTTCGAGAACGGCGTCCGTCTCGATCTCGTGTGGGGAGCCAAGCATCAGGATACGGATCACCGGGCCGATCTCGCGAAACGATTGCCAAATGATGTAGCCCGCGATCAGCACCGTCACGAGCGGGTCGATCAGCCGCCAGTCGTAGAGCAGGATTAGCGTCCCCGCGATGATCACCGCGACAGAGCCGAGCGCATCGGCGACGTTGTGTAGAAAGGCAGCGCGGATGTTCACGCTGGATTTGGACATGGCGTAGGTCAGCGCGGCTGTCACAGCGTCCACGATCAGTGCAATACCGGCGATGATAACAATCAGCCAGCCCTCAACAGGCTGCGGATCGGCAAAGCGCATCGCGGCCTCGTAGAGCAAGTAGAGGCCGATCACGATTAGTGTGGTGTAGTTGATGAGCGCCGCGACGACCTCGACCCGCCCATAGCCGAAGGTCATCTCCGCGTCCCGTGGCCGTCGCGCGATCTTGCGCGCGCCGAAAGCGATGATGAGCGAGATCGCATCGGAAAAGTTGTGCAACGCGTCCGCGATCAGCGCGAGCGAGCCGGAGATGACGCCACCGACAATTTGCGCGACCGTCAGACCCATGTTGACCGCGATGGCGGCGAAGACCCGGCGGTCGCCCGCCTCGGGATCGACGTGATGATTATGGCCGTGCCCCATGCCTGCGGCTCCTTTCGATTCGTATCGTTTCAGTGTAGATACGATCTACAGCGACTGTAGGTTCAAGGGGCGGCATGAAGGAATATTCCATCGGGCAGATGTCGCGCCAGACGGGCGTGAAGGTGACGACGATCCGCTACTACGAGAGCCGGGGCCTGATCCCGTCTCCGGCTCGCACCGAAGGCGGACAAAGGCGCTACGATGAAGCGGCGCTCGAACGGCTCGCCTTCCTGCGCCACTCACGGGAACTGGGCTTCGGTCTAGATGACATCGCCGATCTGATGGCCTTGGCCGAAGCCCCATCCGAGGACTGCGCACCTGCCCATGAGATCGCGCGCAAGCAGCTCGCAGCGGTGGACCGGCGCATGACCATTCTCGCGCAGCTTCGGGAAGAACTTGTGCGGATGGCCCATGTGGAGGATCCGGGTCATGCCGGGGAGTGCCGCGTGATCGAAGTGCTAGGAAATCACCGGCTCTGTATGGGAACGCATGACCTGTCGGACGCCAGCGCAAATTTATCCGACAACTAAGCGAAGTTCAGCGATAGGGATTCGCCAAAACCCAACCGTGTCTGTCACCGGCGATATCGACCATTTTTGACAACGACCACACAAAACGGGTTGATTGGGCTTGGGCGAAAGATTTTGAAACCCCTTGAAGCTCTAATGGCTAGAGGCCCTATGTTGCGCGTAGATGAGGAGAAAGCGACATTAGCGACCGCAGCATCTTATGCGGGCGGATCAAAGCTGTCGGATAATCAAATCGGAGAAAACACTATGCCACACCTCAACCGTCGCACCCTGCTTTTGGGCGCTTCCAGCATGGCGGCCCTTACCCCGCTTCCGGGCCTCGCCCAAGGCGTCCCTGCCATCCACGTCCTGAGGGACCGGAACTGTGGCTGCTGCGAAGCCTGGGTTAGCATCCTGCAGGCCGATGGCTTTGCGGTTACGACCGAAGCCAGCTATGGCACGCTGCTGATCCGGCACAAACTTGACAATGGCATCCCTCAAGAGATGATCTCCTGCCACACCGGAGAAACTGACGGATATTTCATCGAAGGCCACGTCCCGCCCGCCGACATCCGAAGGCTACTGCTTGAACGCCCCGATGCAGTTGGCCTCGCCGTACCCGGCATGCCGTATGGTTCACCCGGTATGGGACCAGAAGACAACCGCGAGGCCTACGAAGTTTTCCTGATCCGCCGCGATGGTAGCACAGAGATTTTTAATAGCTACGAAGCCGCCTGACTCGCTCTGTTCGTTGACACGAGACGAAGGAGACGGCCGGATACTATTGAATGATCAGGGCGCGACAACCGGGAACACGGGGGGTTATCTTCACCGTACAAGGTTGGGTGCCCCGAGTGATGTGTGCTTCAGGCAGGGAGCACTGAACGTCAGTCCGATATGTCCAAGTCTTTCAGGTGGGAGCAACATGCAGCGAAAGTACGCTTTGGATGATGCCTCCGAAAAAGTCGGCATGTGCTGCAAACCGGACACCGAGAAGCGCCAATCCCGTCTTCTTGGCACTGCAGTGCAATTCAGCCCTGGCGAAAACAGTCTAAGCTGACTGATAACGACGGCTTATGTCCCGTGATAATTGTCGCATGCCTCAACACCCTCTGCGACCACATCGAGTAGTGCGTCTACATCACTCAAAAGGGCTTTTATGCGTGGACTGCTGATACGGTAGCGGATGAAGCGTCCATCACGGTCACCGTTGACTAGACCGCACTCCTGGAGGCATCGCAAATGGTTGGATACGTTTGGTTGTGACAGTTTTGTGCGCTCGACGAGTTCGTGAACGACCAGCGGCCCCTCGCACAGAGTACCGAGAATGGCCAAGCGGCTTGGGTCGGCAAAGCCGCGCAACAGTTTTGCGCGTTGTTCGATGGTACTGGCCTTGTGGTCAGCAACGAGTTGCGTCATATCATTACTCACTGATATATTTTGCTTTGTTCAACTTTAGCAGGAGAACCGCGACAATGGCCAACGCAGAAAGCGCAATCTCAGATGCCCCATCCTTTCGATACCGGGTTTCCGGCATGGATTGCGCCAAGGATGCGGCCCAGATCGAACGGGCTGCGCAGTCTGCCGGGGTCGCGCCCGACGCGGTGAAAGTGTCGGCGGCGACCCATATCATGACACTGAAGGCTCCCGAAGCGCGCTTGCCGGAGATCGAAAAAGCCGTCGAAACGACCGGCTATGGCTTTGATCGGATTGAAAGCGACGAAGACATGCGGCAGAGCGCAGCTCACCAGGACCCGGGCTATCGCCGCGCGCTCTGGATCGTCGTGATCTTGAACGTGGGTTACGGCGTTCTTGAAATGATTGGAGGCTTCATTGCCGGATCACAGGCCGTAAAGGCCGACGCGCTGGATTTTATTGGTGATGGCGCGATCACCTTCCTCGGCCTGCTGGCCATCGGTTGGAGTCTTCTCTGGCGGGCGCGGTCGGCCCTGATCCAAGGCATCTTCCTTGCCCTGCTCGGTCTTGGCGTCTTTGGGACAACCATCATGCGGGCATTCGAGCCGACAACCCCAGACGCCACGCTGATGGGGCTTCTGGGCCTGATTGCTCTTGTGATCAATGTCATCTCCGTGCTGCCGTTGCTGCATTACCGGAAGGGGGACGCGAACATGCGTGCCGTCTGGCTGTTCTCGCGCAACGACGCCATTGGCAATGCGGCAGTCGTTGTCGCGGCCGGTCTGGTGGTTTGGCTGGGTAGCGCGTGGCCCGACCTCATTGTCGCCTTCGGCATCGCCGGGTTATTCCTGCATTCTTCCTGGTCGATCATCCGCGACGCGCGGTCCGATCTGAAGGCGGCGGCATGAACAACCGCGTTCTGGGTGGGCTCTGTGCGATTGCAGCTTTCGGTTTCGATCAGGGCACCAAGGCGCTTGCCCTGAACACCCCGGCGCTTGAGAACGGGGTCGAGGTTCTGCCCTTTCTCAACCTCGTGCGGGTTTTGAACGATGGGGTCAGCTTCGGTATGCTCGGCGGGGTCGTACCCTGGTGGGGTCTGGTCGCACTTGCTGCCGTGGTCGTGGCATGGCTGCTGATCTGGCTATGGAAGGCTCCGGACGGGCTGATAGGTGCGGCGCTCGGTCTGATCATCGGAGGCGCGCTTGGCAATATCCTTGACCGTCTGCGCTATCAGGCCGTCCCTGACTTTCTCGACTTCCATTACGGGTCATACCACTGGCCGTCCTTCAACTTGGCTGACGTGGCGATCTTTTGTGGGGCAGCATTGCTGTTCTGGGACAGCTTTCGCACCTCGAAAGTCAGGCCGGAAAATCGGGAACAAGACAATCGCAAGGGAGATGTCACGGGGGGATAACAGCTAACAGGCAAAGAACTTTGGGAGGGAATTCGGCTTGAGATTTTTGGATTGGATTGACCGTGGCATTCGCGGCATCGGCGTCGTGACTGCGTGGCTGACAGTTGTTTCGATTGCTGCTTATGGCGCGCTTCAGATGCTGGATCGCAAGCTACAACTTGGCGTGTCGAGCTATTTGCCGGACCTGTCCACGTCACTGCTGTTCATCCTAATTTTCTTGACCTTTGGGTATACCTATCTGCGCGACGGTCACGTGCGCGTTGATGTTCTTCGCAGGCATTGGTCCCCGCGCCGCATTGCGTGGATCGAACTGATAGGTGGCCTATTTGTCCTTCTGCCGCTCGCCGCCATCCTAACCTACTACGGGTGGGACGGTTTAATGCGCACCACGAGATATGCGGAAACCCAATTGTGGGCACAACGCATTGCCGGGGTCATCGGCCCTATCCTACTGGCTCTTGCAGGGGTGATCGTAGCCCTGCGCAACATCGCCTTTTTAGCAGGGAAACGCGCGCAGGGCGCACCGGAACAATCGAGCGGATTGCACAGTGGCGAGTGAAGTCCTCACCGTCGCCATGCTAGTCGTGATGGCCATCGGGGTCTTCAGCGGCTTTCCGGTGGCTCTGGTCCTCGCAGGGACAGGCTTTTTGGGATTTGTGGCTGCGGTCTGGGTGGGGATCACTGATTTCCAGCACCTTGGATTGATCTACCTGCGGGCCCGTGGCGTACTCACCAATGAAGCCGTCCAGTTTACCAGCGTTCCGATGCTGATTTTTCTTGGCTTGGTTTTGAACGCCAGCGGGATTGCCGAAACCATGTTCCGCTTGCTGGGGCGCCTTCTGACAGCGGTTCCGGGCCGCTTTGCTATTGCGACCCTGCTTATCGGCCTCGTACTCGCGCCAGCCGCCGGGGTGATCGGCGCATCCGTAATCACCGTGGCTCTGGTGGCCTATACGCCGATGATGGCCTCCGGCTACGCCCCGCGAACTGCGGGTGCAGCGGTCGCGGCTTCGGGCGCACTGGGCGTCGTGTTTCCGCCAGCCGTGATGCTGTTCTTCATTTCGAACGTGTTCTACCTGCGCATTGGATTGATGTACGTCGCTCTCATCGTGCCCGTTCTTCTGATGGTCATGGCCTTCGCGATTTACTTTGCTGTCACCTTGCGAAAAACCGTCGAAATCCCATTGGACGCACCAAAAACAAATCTTGGGTCAGACCTCTTGTTCGTGTTCGCTTCTGTAGCTGTTATCGCATCCATTCCGCTCAGCATTATTCTGGGTCTTGCGACACTCTCAGAGGCCGCTGGCGTAGGGGTGTTTGGCGCGCTGTTGGTTGCGCTGGTGCGAAAGCGTTTGTCTTTCTCATCATTGAACTCTGTCACGGTGCAGACAAGTACGATGACATCCATGGTCTTCTTCATTGTCCTCGGCGCATCGGTATTCTCGCTGAGTTTCCACCTAGTTGGTGGACCAGATGTCATCTTCGACTGGATATCCGCTTTCGATCTCACTCGGTGGGAACTGCTAGCGATGCTCCTTGGCGTGATCATCATACTTGGGTTTGTCTTTGACTGGATCGAGGTGCTACTGGTCTTTGTACCCGTGCTGATGCCGATCTTTTCAGAGCTCGATTTCGCGGATCACGTCGGCTCTGCCTACTTTGCGCAAATCTGGATCGCTGGCCTTATTGCCTTGGCCCTGCAGACGTCTTTTCTGACGCCACCCTTCGGCTACGCCCTTTTCTTTGCCAAGATGGCGGCACCGAAGGGTATCAACCTTTCCGATATCTATCGCGGCGCGGTCCCTCTTGTAGCCATTGAGATTGTATTGATCTCAGCGCTGATCTCGTTCCCTCAGCTTATCACCTGGCTGCCTGAAATGTCCCTTGGGTCTGAAGATGTGCCGCAGCTGATCGAACGGTGATAGATGTTGCCTGCAGCGGGGGCGGACATTGCTCCAAACCTACCAGATTGCCACATCAGCGCGAACGTCCGTTCCTTCACGAAGCTCCATTTTCGTATGCTGTCTCGATGCGCCGTTCCTCAAACGCCAGCCGAACGTAGGGGTGGCTCGAAGATCGCAACGATGGACATAACACCCATTCTTGGAAATTGCCCCCCCAAAGGGGCCATTGGCGCGCTTGCAGCGAAAGCACACTTTGTCCGCACAAGCGACGTTGGTAACCGACGCTAGGAACAACCGCTTTGCTCTGTCGAGAGGCGCGAAAGATCGCTTGTGTCTCGGTTGCCCCCTAGTCCGCAGAGGCTGATAGGTCGCGTGAAAGCTCCTTGGTCAGGGTCGATCCCTTGGCCAAACGACGCGAGAGCGTTAGAACGAAACCACCATACCGCTCCTTGCCCTTCGCCTTGGCGGCCGCGTAGGTGTCATCCGGCAAGGGTGGAGTCGTCGTCAGCCAGAAGCGGACGAACAGAGCCAGCGCCTCGGTCGTGATCTCCTGATCGCGTTCCAGCCTTTCAAGCGAACGAGTCAGGCGGTCCAGCCTGCGGACGATCGCGGCTTCGTTCTGTTCTGCGCTGTCGGGTGACAGGAACGACGCCAATGCTGCCTCGATGATCTGGGTTTTGGGAACGCGCCGCCGCGTCGCCAGTGCGTCGATTTCGTCGAAGAGGGCTGCGTCGACATAGGCGGTGATCTTGGCTTTCTTCATGTCGTCACCTCACAGTTCGATGCCGTCGTCCGGATCGAGGGCCGCTTGATGCGCGACGGAGCGGAAGCGGGTTTGCATGGCGCGGGCGCGTTGGGTCTCGTCGTCAGGTTCGTCTTCGAGGGCCGCGAATTCCTCGCGCGGGAACGGCAGTTCGGGCGCCACATCCTCATGTTCTGGGATTTCAGGCTCTCGTCGGATGCCGCCTTCCGCCTCGTCAGCCGGCTTGTTCGTATCAGCTTCCTGAGGCGGTGTGATCGGTTGAAGACTGCTCCAATCATCGGATCCCGCAGGGCTGAAAGGTACAAATACTTCTACGATAGGCGGCTTTTGGATTCTCGCCTTCAGCTGCGCGTCGCGGAAGTAGCGGACTTTCTGCGCCCGGATCGGGGATGCACCTGATACGAGGATGATTTCGTCATCGGGTGGAAGCTGCATGATCTCACCGGGGGTAAGCAAGGCCCGGGCGGTTTCCTGGCGCGAGACCATCAGATGCCCGAGCCAGGGCGACAGGCGGTGCCCGGCATAGTTCTTCATCGCGCGCAGTTCGGTCGTGGTGCCGAGGGCGTCGGACAGGCGCTTCGCCGTGCGCTCGTCATTGGTCGCGAAAGCGACGCGGACATGGCAGTTGTCCAGGATGGCGTTGTTCTGGCCATAGGCCTTTTCGATCTGGTTCAGCGACTGGGCGATCAGGAAGGCCTTGAGACCGTAGCCCGCCATGAAGGCGAGCTGGGATTCGAAGAAGTCGAGACGGCCGAGGGCGGGGAACTCGTCGAGCATGAACAGAAGGCGGTGCTTGCGGTTGGTGTTGTGCAACTCTTCCGTCAGGCGGCGGCCGATCTGGTTGAGGATCAGCCGGACCAGCGGTTTCGTGCGGGAAATGTCCGATGGCGGCACCACGAGGTAGAGGGTGAGCGGCCGCGCATCTGAGACCAGATCGTCGATCCGCCAGTCGCAGCGCCGGGTCACGGCGGCGATCACGGGGTCGCGGTAGAGACTGAGGAAGGACATGGCGGTGGAGAGAACACCGGAGCGTTCGTTCTCGGACTTGTTCAGCAGCTCGCGCGCGGCTTGGGCAACAACAGGATGCGGGCGATCTCCGAGATGGGCAGTCCGCATCATTGCAGTCAGTGTGGCGGCGATGGGACGCCGAGGATCTGACAGGAAGGCGGCGACGCCTGCCAGTGTCTTGTCCTTCTCGGCATAGAGGACATGCAGGATCGCGCCGACCAGAAGGGAGTGGCTGGTCTTCTCCCAATGGTTCCGCCGCTCGAGCTGGCCTTCGGGATCGACGAGGATGTCGGCGATGTTTTGCACGTCCCGCACCTCGCGCTCCCCGCGGCGAACCTCGAGCAGCGGATTGTAGGCTGCGCTGGCTGCATTGGTCGGGTCGAAGAGCAGGACACGCCCGAACCGCGCCCGCCATCCGGACGTCAGCTGCCAGTTTTCGCCCTTGATGTCGTGGACAATCGCGGACCCGGGCCAGGTCAGCAGGCTTGGGATCACGAGGCCGACGCCTTTGCCAGAGCGGGTGGGCGCGAAGCACAGCACATGTTCCGGTCCGTCATGCCGGAGGTAGCGCTTGTCGAGACGGCCCAGCATGACCCCGTCGTCTGCGAACAGCCCGGCGTCGGTGATATCTTTGGTGCCCGCCCATCTGGCCGAGCCATAGGTCGTCACGTCGCTCGCCTCGCGCGCCCGCAGGACCGACAGCAAGATCGCGACGGCAATGGCGCCGATCCCGCCCGCGCCGGCGATTGCGGCTCCCTCCATGAAGACGCGGGGCGCGTAGGCGTCGTACCAGTACCACCAGGTGAAGACCTGCCACGGGCGGTAGATCGGCAGGCCGAAGAGGGCGGTCAGAGGCGCGCCAAGCTGGGGTTGGAACCCGAGACGAAACGCGACCCATTGCGTCGCTGCCCAGACGAAGAGCAGCGCTACGATACTGACGATAAGGATCTGGCCCCAGAGGATCTTGGTGGCCGATGACGTGTCCTGACGGCTCATGGTGATGTCCTTTCTGCTCAGAGGCTCAGCCCGCGCTTGCGCCCGAGGCTCCAATCGATCCCGCCGCCGGGCGTCATCGTGCCCGTGACGGTCTGGCCGAGATGGCGTTCGAGTTGCGGTGTCCAGGGTACGAGCGAGAAGCCGAGACCATCGTCGATCATGGCGAAGCGGCCCGAGGCGAGATCGAGGCGTTGCCGGAACGTCCCTGTGACGGGTTCGCCCTCGGTCGGCTTGTAACGGGGGAGGCCGGTTTGTGTGTTGAGGTCTTGAGCAATGGCGTCCAGTTCGCGGTTGCGCAGGGTGGCCAGCAGATCGCGGGCAAAGGTGACCCGCTGACCTTGCCGTCGGGCGAGGCCTTCGGCGACAAGGTGGTCCGAGCGGCGTTCCAATGCCTGGCGAACCTCTGCGCCAAATCCGGCACCGCTCAGCGGTGCGCGGTCTCGGGCAAGATGCAGGCGGTCGAGCCAGGTCGCGCCCTCGGCCTCGATCTGGGCGGCCAGCGACAGATCGGAACGACCGACGAGAGACAGTTGCGGTGTCCCGTCCGTCTTCCCTGTCCAGAGCCGGGTTTCGACGATGCCACCTTGCGGCGTGTCGCCGGTCGCATCGAGATCCCGGAAGCGCAGGTGATGAACGCGACCGTCAACACCGTCGATGATCGCGTAGCCGGTCCCGGCGTGGTCATCATGAAAGCCGCGTTCCACGAGCCGCCCGAGGATCGGGGCGGTGGGCGTGCCTTCGATTGCGAAATCACCCGCCGCGCGGTGGTGCTCGGCACCCATGGCCCGGTGCATCCGTTTGATGATGTCGCCGCGCATCCCGAGCTCGCGCAGAGTGTCTTCGGCATCCGGTTTCAACTCCCAGACGGCGGGGGCGATTTGTTCGGCGAGTCCGAGCCCCTCCAATGTCTGGGCACGCCCGATCATCAAGCGGCGCAGCTGCGGATCGCGGGGTCCCGGCGTGCCGCGCCGCAGGTCGGCGATTCCGGCATAATCATCCGCCAGGGATCGTAGGCCCCGGTCCAGATCAGTCCAGCGTTCCGCTGTGACCTGCGTTTCGAGCGCTTGGGAAATCTCCCGTTCGCTGCGGGGGCCCAGCTCCAGTTGCACGAGGTCTTCCGCGCGCGCTCGAAGCCCCCGGCTGATGTAGTCACGCGAGATGACGAGATCGCGGCCATCGTCGGCCTTTCCACGCACCAAAATGTGGATATGCGGATTGTCGGTGTTCCAGTGATCGACGGCGACCCAGTCCAATCCGGTTCCGAGATCCCGCTCCGCGCGGGCCATCAGATCCCGGGTGAAGGCGCGCAGGTCCTCCAAGTCGCCCGCGTCCTCCGGCGAGACGATGAACCGGAAGTGATGCCGGTCGTCTTCGCAGCGCGCCGCAAAGCCGCCTCGGTCGAGATCATCGCGGTCAGACCCGAACAAGTCGGCGTCGCGCCCGTCCTGACCGACGCCATCGCGCTGCAAGTAGCCGAGATGCTTGGCCATGGGCGCTGAGCGAAAGCGCTTGCCCTGGTGGCGCACGACGCGGGCCTTCACTACGACCCGCCGGGAGGTGCGAGTCAGGCCTTTGGCCGTCCGGGCAAACCGTCCGCGCCCGAAAGAGGTGTTGCCGGAGCGCGTGCTGCCCGCGCCGATACGGTAGCCGGTATGTCCGGATTTCCGCGCAGCTCGCATCACCTCGTTGACGAAACGGGTGGGTTGCTTCGAGGTCCTGCCGCTGTCGCGGATACGCCCGGGGCGGATGCGCAGGTCATTTTCGCGCCCGGTCATGGCCGCACCCGCTCGCAGAACATGCTGCCGCACAAAGAATATAGAAAAATCAGAATTTTAGATGAAGTCCTGCGGCATGCAGCTTGAATGTGCGGCGCAAATCCTCGCAGAGAAACAACAGCTTGAGGTCCGCTTGCGGCACCTCTTTTATCTCGCGCTCTTTCTGTTGAGACCCTGCGCGTCGACCCTCTCCGGCACATTCTTGCGCCCGGGCATTCCAGACCTCGCCATGGGGCGATTCCGCAGATCATTGTGTTCGCCCCTGGCTGAGAGGCACGAAGATGCCGTTCTGAGACGCGTCAGACGCAATCCGTTGGCCGTCATCGCCGGGGGTCTGACCCTCCTCGGCCATTGCCGCGAACAGCGGGACGTCGCGCCAGTCCTGCATCCTGTGCGGGCGGCTGACTGCCTGCGCGACGTTGGTCCCGTCGGCGATGAGTGGCGCAAGGATGGCGAGGTAATTGCGGGTTTCAAGCGGCAATGCGCGACCGGTATCAAGGTGCTCTTGGTAGCGCGCAGGCCCGGCATTGTAGGCAGCGAGAAAGCCGGGTGACCCGAACCGGTCGTACATCTGCCGTACATAGGCGGTACCGGCCAGGATGTTGTCGCGTGGATCGAAGGGGTCATCGCCAAACCCATAAGCTGCGCGCAATTCGGCCCAGGTGCCGGGCATGATCTGCATAAGCCCCATGGCGCCTGCGTGGCTGACCGCGCGTGGATTGCCCGCACTCTCGACCTCCATGACGGCACGGATCCAGAGCTGCGGGATGCCGAACCTGCGCGCGGCGTCTGCGATATGGATGTCGATGGGTTGCTGCTCAGATGCTGGAACACTGCGGTGCTGAGCGATCACGGCGGACGGTGCTACGGTGATCGGCATGCAGAGGATCAGCACAATCGCGGTCGTGACGCCCGCGTGCCGACGGCTCTGCCCGGGTTCAAGACGACGCATCTTCCGCCCCTCCAAATGTCCAAAGAGGGATGGCACGCCCGAGGATCGTGTCCGCTGACAAAGGGCCGAAATAGCGTCCATCAAGGCTGTCTGCGACACCGACCACGAGCAAGAAAACCTCGTCCGAGCCGAGCGTGACACATCCCGTCCAACTGGGAAGCGGGCGGCCCTGTTGGTCAGCCGATGCTGCCTCGGCAACTACTCTGCCGTCGAGGGTGATATCGAGACCGTCGCGACAGACGGTCATGCCAGAGATGGCTGTGACGCGTTTCAACAGCAAGGTATCCGCACCGACATAGCCGCGCTCAACCACCCAGGATGACAGGTCTTCCGGCAGGCGCACGGCAAAGAGATCGCCCAGCGATGGCGGGTTTGACGCTCGAACGAGGTAGAGGCCGATCGGCACGCTTGCTGAAGCGTTCCAGACCAGCCAGGGCGCGTGGTCGATCTGTGCGGCTGCAAGCAAGCCGAGGGACAAACCGGCCGCGAGGAGGGGAGGGGCCGCCGCGCTCATGTCGTCACCACGCGACGCTTGAGCCAGGCCACGTGCCGGGCAGGAGTGTAGGGACGGGGCTCCATTGCCGCGGTCAGGCGGTTGTGCACGTGCCGCCAATGATCGGGGCAGACCTCTTCCGGCGCGATGCCATAGCTTTCCACGATATCGACGGACCGCAGGGCCGCCTCGACCTTGGGCCAACCGGAGAGGCGCAGCAAAAGCTCGCCACCGGGCGTGACACTGGGCACCGTCGAGCAGGGCTCGCCCGCACCGACGGCGCGCAGAATATCGATCCGGCTTTCAACAGTGCCGTACTCGTTCGACGACCAGCGGACGAGCGCGAAGATTGCGCCGGGGGCGAAGGCCACGCGCTTTTCCGTGCGCATCAGGATAGTTTCCTCGGCCTTCCGACCGAAACGGATCCAGCGCTCGATGCGCCCTTCGATCCAGGTGAGGTGGACAAATGTTTGCATCGGCTCAGCGCCCCCGCCGCAGATAGGCTGGCGAAACGGCGGCATGGCGTTTGGCGGGTAGGACGCGGTCTTCGGTTTCGTCCGAGGTAGAGGTCTTCTCGCCCCGTGTGACCCAGGCCTGCAGATCGTCGACCGCGTAGACGACACGCCCGCCGATTTTCGAGTACCGCGGGCCTGTCCCGTAGGTCCGGTGCTTTTCCAGCGTACGGCCAGACAGGCCGAGAAAACGGGCGGCTTCCGGGGTTCTGAGGTAGCGGGGCGGGAGTCCTTCATTTGGGTCGGGCATTTTAGCATCTCCGGTGGCTAGGCCTCGCGACGGCGCGTCGCGGGCTATCGGAGGTCATCAAAACGGAGAAGAACCCAAGGGAGGGATGACGAAGATCGCGGCGTGAAAACGTCACCCCCAAAGGCCAACAGGATCAGGGAGTGATGAGGCTTCGAATTTCGGGGGTTGCGCGGTGATCACTTGCGCGGCTTGGACCGCCCCGTTGGTCCTTTGCCGAGCAGGAGAAAGCGATAGCCTTTGGTGGTCAGATGCGTTCCATGAGCCGACAGTCGGGTGATCTGGGCTTTCAGGGAGCTGGTCTTCCAATGCTCGCGCGACACAGCCTCGGCGCCGAACAAATGCGGTGCAATTGTCTGGTAGCTGGCACGGTCCCGGCGCGCGTCGAGCGTGCGCAGTGCAAGCTGGATGCGCCGTCGCTGCTGCGCCGTCAGGGGCGGAGGGGATCGTTTGTGATGCAGCAGTTGCGCGCGGAGCGCCTCGAGCGAATTGATCCGCGCTGTCCAATGCTCGTCCAGCGGTACCAGGATGCCGAGGGGCCGGTGCAGGTTCTTGGCATCCAGCACGAGCAACGCGCCCGTTGCGAGGCGCACATACATCAAGCCGTCCTGCGTTCCGATGACGGTCAGATCATCTGCATCGATATGCGGCGCGGCGGTGTCGCCGCCGGGGACCGGCACAGCATACCCGACCGCTGCCGGGGCGATTGATGGCTTCCAGAACACGGGTGCTTTGGGTGCGTCGATGTCCGGATCAACCGGGAAATCGTAACCCCCATGCAGCCGGTGATTTCAATCCATCCCGCATTCGCGGGTAATTGGCGCGATAGTCGGAATTGCGGCGCAAGCATTCCCAGGCCAGCCCGGACAGGTCGAGACTGTCGAAATGCTTGTAAGCCGCTTCGTCTTGCCAATCTTTGGTCATGGCGAAGCTCCGCGTCAGCTGTTTCGATGGACAATGAGTATAGCTTGGTGACGCGTCAAAACGACGGCAGGAACGGTTGCCCTGCGCAACCTGCGCGGGTGTTCGCCGATGTCTTACGGATAAGGCGAAGTTCAGCCGTTACCGCCCTCAAGCAGCTTGCGATAGCCGTGCTCCGTCATCCAACGAGCGCGGGCGAGGTGGCTGTCGTACATCTTTTTGGCACGCTCTGGTTCTTCGGCGGCATCTATACCGAAAAGAATCTCACTGACTTCATGCAGGCTGGCACCGCTTTCAGCGGCATCAAACAGGCGCAAGTACAGCGTCATATGCGCGTGGTCGTAATCGGTCAGCTCATCGCTTTGTGGTGCGAGATCAGCGATCGGCGTGGTGCCGGTGGCAGACATGATTCCCCCTCGCCGTTGGGCGTTAAGGCTCATAACAGCACATCAGATTGCATGTGCAAGGTCGGATTGCGGTCATTCAAACTGCAGATGAGCATTATAATACGTCGCACCAAAATACGCGATAGGTTCTTTACTCGCGGATGGACATCCGCGTTGTTTTTGCAAGGAATCTCAAGCACTACCGCCAATTGCGTGGGCTGACACAGGCCGCGTTGGCGGCGGCGATGGATGTCGACCGTGCCCATGTCAGCGCCATGGAACGCGGCCAGCAGAATGTCACGTTGCAAACTCTACAGCGGGTCGCGGCGCATCTGGATGTGGCACCGGCGAAGCTGATCGAAGAACGCGCCGAAGGCGATGTGCGTTCCCGATGATCGTGATCGTTCGCCCGGGCAGTCAGCTGTTGGGTCGAAACGTGCAAGCTCAGAGCAGGGCATTGGTCGAACCCAGTGCGCCGGGCAGGATGGTCTTCTATTGCGATCAATCCGCTATTCAGCACTGAGTTCGGTCATCTTCTGGCCAAGGCGGCGCTGCATCAGATCATCGCCGGGCGTGGTCTCCATCAGTCGCTGAAGCGCCGCGATGGCCCAGCCCCGCCGGTCGATGCGTGTGCTGGCGGTCATCAGGTGATCGACCGCTTCGTCGATGTCGAACGGGCTGGGTTCATAGCCACGGCCCGCCAGAAGATGCCTGATGGCATGCAGAGCGACTTCGGCGGAGAAGGCCGGTTCCTTGATGGCGAAGTCGCGGGCGGCCCGGATGAGCGTCGCCGGGGCCGCCTCGTGATCGGCCGCGCAGTCGAGGGCGATGTCGAAATACGTCGCGGTCTTGGCCGCGGCGAACCATTTGCCCTTGCGACCGTGGAGCGTGATGAGGTCTTCCAGTAATGCACGGGCATCCCGGTCAGGGTAGCGTTTGACCAGATCGCGCCACATCGCCAACCATGTGTTCCCGTTGGCAGCGGGCAGACCGAAACGGCGATAGGCCTCGTCCGCCTTGCCCTGGCGCATAAGGATCGCCTCGCAAAAGCGGCAGATGTCGTGATGGCCCCATGTCTGGCGGTCCGCCTGCAGCAGCGCCTCGGCATAGGCGAGCGCGTCATCCTCGCGGCCCTGTCGAAGCAAGGCTTCTGCCCCGAACTTGTCATCGAACCACAGCCGGGTCTTCTTGACCGCGAGGAGCGCTAGCAGTTCGTCATACCGTCCGGCCTCGAGCAGGCAGGACAGCGTGAGCGTCGCGGTGCCGACATGAGAATACCGCTCCCAATCCGACCATGCCCGATGGATCAGGGCGAGATCCCTGTCGGCATGAAAGGTCATGAGCGCGGGATACACGGCGATCTCGCCAAACCGCTCCGAGATTGGGGCGAGGTAGTCGACGCCATCGTCTTCGATTGCCGTGCGCAGCTGTTCCAGCCATTTTGCGCGGGTCTTTTCATCGGCAGGTGCGGCGATCAGGATCGGCACAAGGTCGTCAAGTGTGCGGCGCAAGGCGTTGCCAAGTGCGCCCGACGACGTATCGATATGCTCAAACGCGGGCCAGATCCGCGCGGCCAATGCGACCACGCCGTCCGCCGCCGTGACAGGATCCGCGCGATTGACGGCCCGGATTTCCGCGCTGGCCGATTTCAACCGCTCGATTGCCTTGGCGGAGCCGCGCCATCCGAACGCGCTTGCGCGTATGCCGGGTTTGAAAGCCCATTTGTGGACAGGTTTGCGTGCCATCCTGCTAGCGCCCACGCGACTTGCTGCGCGTGATCCAGTCGGCCCCGGCATAGGTCACGGCGTGGATATGCACCTCGCGGGCATCATCGTCGACGGTGAAGGCGATAACGGCCTTGCGGCCTGCTGGAATGGCGCGCAGGCCGGGGGCGATCTCGTCCCGGCGGCTGCCCTTGTGTGGCAGGTCCGCGAGGCTGGCGATGGTGGCCTCGATCTCGTCCAGTCGGCGCGCGGCGGATTGCGGGCCGGCATAGTCGATCAGCCAGCGCGTGATCGCGTCCAGATCATCCGCGACCGCAGGATGGAACCGGATGTGATAGCTCACGCCCCGCGCGCAGCCTGCAGCCGGGCCCGCGCGGCGGCAAAGGCGTCCTCGGCCGCGACATAATCGGCGCGCGGCGTGTCGAGCCGCGCCCGGATCTCCTCGGCCATAGCGCCAAGGGCCAGCTCGCGCTCTTCTTCGTCACGCATCATCTGCTCCAGCGCCGCCGCCACAGCCGCGCTTTGCGAGGCGAAGACGCCTTGGCCCACCTTGTCGGTCAGGAACCGATGGTGGCGGTCGGTGAAGCTGAGGGTTGTCTTGACAGTCATGCTGGACTCCACGGTATGACTTAGTCATATAGGCGGAGGCTTGAAGATTCGCAATCTCTTCGGGCAGGGGCGGAGAGCGGTCATTAGCTGCAAGCGCGAGATTTTCATTCGCACCCCCACAAAGCAGACTTTACTCTCACCGGACGCATTGAACCAAATCAACTCAAACGCTTACTCTGGGTTGAACAGAGTCCTAAGCCCAATGAGGTCACTATGCCGGTTGATGAAACTGCAATACGCCAATGGGCCGACCGTCACGAATGTCGTAACCACCTACCGATACTTGTTCGTCGACTGATTAGGGAGACCACGGAATCCCTTGTCTCAATGCGCTTTCCCGGAAACGAGGCGGTCGATTTGCCTGGGCTTGACGGTCAAGTGGAATGTGAAGCCGGAACAGTCTGGGTGCCGGAAGGCCGAAGCGTATGGGAAATGGGTTGCAATGTAGACCCTCGAAGTAAAGCCGAGGGTGATTATCGAAAGAGAACTGAAGAAACGCCGCAAGACCAGCGCGAGAATAGTGCATTCGTCTTCGTGACGCCGAGGAGGTGGAACGGAAAAGAAGACTGGCTTGAAGAGCGACGTGGTGAAGGCGCTTGGGCGACCGTTGAGGCATTCGACGCCATAGACCTTGAAACTTGGCTGGAAGAAGCGCCTGCCACGGCCCGCTGGTTGGGTGAAAAGCTGGGTGTCGCCTGGCCTGGGCTGAAGACACCTCACGAATGGTGGAATAGCTGGGCGACAGCTTCGGTGCCGCCATTGTCCATCAAACTCGTTTCTTCTAGAAGGCACAACGAGCAGAGCGTGTTGTTGCGGAAGCTGCGCGACCGAGAGCAAATAGTCCCGGTTCAAGCTGACGATAGAGGGGAGGCCGTCGCATTTGTCGTTGCGACAATGATCGAGGCCAATGCCCTCGATCTTCTTGATACGACAGTTATTGCCACATCTCGCGATGTCAGAATTCCTACCAGCGCAAACCACCTTATTGTCGTCGCGGATGTCGAAGATGGGGAGGAGCTGGACTTCGGTGATCGACGGAATTTGACTATTGTCCGCGCCTATCCGAAGGGTCGCCTAGACGTCCAGGAGGCGCTGCTGCTTTCCCACGTACCCTCAGAAACCTTTCGCAGTGAACTTGAGAGCATGGGGCTGTCGCGCGATGACGCGGATATCCTCGCTATCAAGGTCGGCCATTCTGTTCCCGTATTGCGGCGTCAGCTCTCAGGCGATCCCGAAGTTCGGCGTCCAAGTTGGGTCAGAGATCGTGCAGCAGCCAAAAGTGTTCTCCCGTTTGCATTGGCAGGCTCGTGGGTCGAGCGCGAGAACCTGGATGACAGCACAATTCTGCAGCTATTAGGTGATTTTCGGGATGGTGAAGTAGCACCAGTTCGAGACGAACTGCTCGCTCTGAACGACGCACCAATTGCGCGCTATGGGCATGTGAATGTCGTTGTATCTCAAATCGACGCGCTTTTTGCCGTAGGTCCTTACATAGATCGAGACGATCTGGACCGATTCTTTCAACTCTTACCGGAGTTGCTGGGCGATAGAGACCCCGCCTTAGACCTACCTCAAGATCAGTGGCACATGGCCAATGTTTTGGGGCATGCACGAAGTTTTTCGGGTGCCCTGCTTTCCGGTCTCGGCGACGCTTTGTGCATTCTATCCGTTCATGGTGCAGAAATCTGCGGTGACAGGCTGGGAGTTGACCTTTCATACCGTGCGGCGCAAGTCGTTCGGTCCCTGATACAAGGTGCTGACCAAGAACGTTGGCTTTCTATTCGGGGGCACCTACGAACATTGGCGGAGGCATCTCCGTCTGCGTTCCTTGATTGCCTTGAAGCTGAACTTAGAGAGCCAGAACCTGCCATACGCGCCATCATGGGAACCACTGAAGGCTTGGTGAGTGGTGAGTGCTTGCGGACCAATTTGCTTTGGGCGCTTGAACTTTTGGCTTGGCACCCTGTCCACTTTTCTCGTGTAGCAGAGCTTGTTTTTGGCCTTCGCCGTCTGGAGGTGGAAGACAACTGGTCAAACTCGCCGAAATCAACCGCCCGTTCTCTGTTCAGGGCTTGGCTGCCTGCCACCGCTCTCAGTGCTGCGGAAAGGATGGCTGTCTTACGGCGCTTGTCCGCGCAGTTTCGACATGCTGTGCTGGACGTCTGCATCTCTCTTCTTCCAGGAGGTGGCCCAAATTTCGCTTCACGCACCGCGAGGCCGCAATGGCGAGCGCTGGATGCAGAAGTGCCGTCACCGACAGATGCGGATGTCCGCGCAGCGGCGGTCGAAGCCAGCCGCCTAATGCTCGACTTGGCTCCATTTGAAAAGTTGGAGCTTGAACAGCTGTTAGAAGTTGCGACACGTATTCATCCTGATGATCTGTCTCGCGTGGTCATAGAAGTCGAGAACTGGTCAGCCACAGCAACCGATGAGGACAAAGCTGATCTTCGGCACAACCTTCGTCGGCGCGATGTTCTTCGTGCTTATCAGGAAGGTGAAGAGGACGATCAGTTGGCAGCCGCGCTTCGGCGCATGGAAGAGGCTTTGTCCCCTCAGTCTCCTACTGCTCGCCACCGTTGGCTGTTTGAAAATTCCCACATCGAGTGGCGTGCGCTGGTGGAAGACGAAGGAAATGGGCGCTTGTCATGGCAGGAGCGAAACGCACTTGTCGAAGAGCGCCGCCGCAACGCACTCGATGAAATCAGGGAGCAATTGGGAGATCAAGCGGTTCTTCCGTTTGCGCTTAGCGTGAAGCAACCCGAACTAGTGGCTCAAGTCTTGGTCCCGCAAGATGCGGCAGTGGAAACTGCGACCCACTGGGTCTCGGCTGCGCTGCGCACCGATGCAAATGATCAATCCGATGCTTTTCTGCGGCAACTGCTATGGAGTGCAGGATGGATCGACCTTGCCGCAGTTGTGGCTGGCCTAGAGGCCCAAGGGGTTCTGAACAGTGAAGTGGAGCGTCTGAGATTTGCCGAACACCTTCCTGGTCGTTCAATTGGCTGGCAGGTGGCAGAAAGTTTGGGCGAAGAAGTGGCTTCTGCATTTTGGAATTCGGCATCAATTCATATTTGGGATGACACGCCACCCGACGAAGTGGAGTACGCCGTTACAAAGCTTCTTGAATATCAGCGACCGAGATCAGCGTTCTCAGCCGTTTCTTTGTGGAGGAACAAGCTGCCAGCCAACCGTTGGCTGGATATCCTACAAGCTGTTGCTCGCGGCGAGGAAGTGGATGGGCCTTTTCCAAGTTCGTACAGCCTAGATGAGGTGTTTCAGCTCCTTGATGAAGACGAAGCGATCTCCGACGACCAAATCGCCAATCTAGAACTGCCCTTCGTCAAGCTCCTGTGCTCATACGGTCATCGAGATTACGAGCGAACGCTGGCTTTGCACCGGCAGCTTTCTCGGGATCCAAATCTCTTTGTTGAGTTGCTCTGCTGGCAATATCATCGGCGCGATGGCGCGGACGAACCCGAGCGAGAAAAGCTATCGGCGGAGAGGCGCAAGTTCCTTGCCGAGCTAGCCTATCACTCTCTGGAGGGTTGGAAAAGAGTTCCCGGATGCGATGAGAACGGCGTAGTGTCTCCGGATGAATTCACCACATGGGCAGATAGCGCCCTTCGACTTGCGGCGGAAGCTGACCGCAAGGAAGTAGCTGAAATCCATTTTGGGGCTTTGCTGGCACGAATGGCGAGGAGACGGCCATGGGATGACTGGTTGCCTGACGTCATCTTGGATTTTTTAGATCGCTCTGAACACGCTGGACTAAGGGAACGGTTTGGTATGGGGGTCAGAAATGCACGAGGTGTAACCACGCGCAGCCCCTATGATGGCGGAGAGCAAGAGCGCAGACTTGCAGAGCGTTATCGAGACTTGGCAGCTAGATATGGTAATTCCCACCCCCGGTTGTCGGAAAGCCTTATATCCATTGCAGAAGGGTATGAATGGGATGCCCGTCGAGAAGACGAGCAGGCGGCAGTGGGCGAACGCTGGCATCCTTGATACGGAGCAATCCGATGACAGCTTTACGAGAGTAGCGCTGCAGCATTTGGAAGCTAGGGCGAAGGTCAGGTTTCGGCCGGCCCGGCATTTGAGCTGGCCTGACAAATACACCAAGATGCATGGTGCGCCCTTCACGTATAGTCGTCGATGCTGTCCTCCAAACTCTCGCCGGTCAGCTCGCAGAAGGTCTTCAGCGCTCCCTGAAGCGTGAAATACTGATGCTCGCTGCGGTGAACGAACAGCTCACCACGGATCGTAATCATGGCGACAGCCCAGTCCTTGATCGCGTCAGCTTCCGCAGCACGGGTAAGAACTACCAGCCCGTCTTCGACGAGGGCGCACTGAACGACCAAGCTCTGGTAGATATCGTTCCGGGCGAAGACCCCGCCGAACCGGAGGTTCTGAGCGTATCGCTCCAAACCATCTTCCGAGACCGCCTCTGGGCATCCGGGAAACTCGGTCGGGACCTTCCACTTCACTTGGATCGCCGATGGTGTCAGGCTTTCATACTCTTCCGGCTCCGGCTCGAAGTCCGCTCGCTCACGGGTGCCGTACAGCCACTCGCCGATTGCGCCTCCGCTTGGGACCGATCCGCTCTTCGCCCACGCCTCGAAACGAGACTTGGTTTTGGCACCTTCTTCCTTGGTCACAGTCCGCATCCATGAGATATCGGGAAAGGACGTTTCGTTAATGGGTCTGGACGGATCTTCGAGAAACGCTTCTATCGAACCATAGGCCAGCTCAATGCGGCGTGCGGTGATTTCGTTCAGGAGTGCGTTTTCAAGCCTAGTGAGCCAGCGTAGGTTCTCGGGCCTGTTATTCGCCCTGTTGGTGTCGATGTGATCGACAACATGATGATCAGAGGGTGGCGGACCGTTGAAGGCGCTGCAAACAATGCGGTGGATCGGCACACCGGCCAGAAGGTGATAGCCGGTCGTGAGGTTTTGGCGTCCGAAGGTCCATGTTTTGTCAAGCGGACGGGGGCGTTTCCGGAATTCGTTCAGTCGATAGACTGCGCCGTTGTCACGGACGCAGTATCGCTCGCCGCGATATTCGACCTCGACTTCCGTTTCGTAGATCTCCAGCAGGTGGTCATGCTCGCCCATAGGCGTTTTCGAGGATGGCATCTTGCTCTCCAGTGCAAGGGTGTCTCGGCCTTCCCCGGAATGGTCCGGTGCCGGGTTCTTATCGGCAGACGTGAAGCGAGGCGTCCGGCGCTGCCTTATGCTCTGGACGCACCGACAGATTGTCGAATGTGTTAGGTTGGAGTCAAGAAGTACCAGGGACAGTGCACACTCGCCCTACGCCCGCCAGTGCGTAGCAACTCTAATGTCGGCTTTGCGGGCTGCAACCGCAGCATCCAAGCAGGGCATTGAGAGTCCGGACTTGTCAGCTTCAAATGTGACTCCAAGCCGCTCGTTGCCAAACCACCGAGAGCAAAGCGCACCCCGCCCGGCGATCCCGGGCGGGGCGGTCTGCTGTCAGTCGCCGTTGCGGCGGGTGTTGGGGCGCGACCAGATGAGGCTGAAGGTCTCTTCGCCGCCTTCGACCACCGTGTCGTCGAAGAGGTTGGCGTAGATTGGCTGCGTGAAGCTCGGGTCGTCGAGCTTGAGGCTCAGGTAGTCGCGGCCCTCGGTCGAGCGCTGGGACCAGGCGGCGCCGATCTCGGCACGGCCGACAAAGACGCGGTGGGAGGGGGCGTTGTCGTTCGGGGTGCTGTCCTCGGGGACGATGCGGACGGCTTTCGCCTGAACGCTTAGGGTGACGATTTCGCCGACGTATTCGCTGCCGGTCTTCTTGAAGGTTCCGATGGTGGCCATGTCATATCTCCTTTTGGCTTGTCCGAGCCCGCGCCCTTCGCGGCCTCGATGGCGATCGTCAGGACCGGGGCGATCCGCCGACGCAGCCCCTGTGGCCCGAAGCGCCAGCGGAGGACGGCAAGGCCGGTCTTTCTTGCCGCGCGAGGAATGGCGTCCGCCAGGGGAAGAAAGTCCGGACGCGCTGTTGCGTTCAAGGCGGTCGAGGCGTCAGCCGATCCCGGTCAGATCAGCCGCTGAGAGGCCCGCAAGGGACGCGTGGCGTCATGCCATGGAAGAGGGGGTGACAGGCTACCTCTGGATCGCGCAAGACCCCGGCAGCGGACGTCGTGCAAAGACAGGTTTTAGCGTGCAGGCGGAAACGGTGCATGTCCCGAACGTGCTTCGGTACTCCGGGATTGCCCCCTCTCGCCGTGTCTGTGTTTGTCTGCCGTGTCGTTCGGTCTGCCGACGATCCAAGTGCATACGCGACCGGGGCCATGCGCTACAATGTGGGTTTTGGCGATCTGGCTTTGCTCCGCTGGTCCTGCCGAGCCGCAACGCTGCGGTGACGGCGAGCATCGAGACCTTTTTCAGCAATCGGTTGCGGCGCACGCTGACGATGTGGCTGACGGCACGCACCGGCGCAAGCTTAACAGGGCGTTCAGTGTTCGTCGAAAGACCTGTGCGGATGCGGGTCTGACATGGCGTTGACCTCGGACCAGCCCGATGACCGCGCCCAAGCTGTACAGCCGATAATGAGCGCGCCCAGCCAAGACAGGAGGGTGATGGTCGCAGCGCCCGCGCTGCCGAATTCGGCAAGACCCTTTGCCGCATGAAATCCGGCGATACCCGCGGGGACCGCGTAGATCAGACCGATGGCGAGTTTGAGCGGGGCCCAACGGATGCGGTCAAAGGCGAATTCTCCGAGAGCGGCGACGAAGCCGCCGATGAAGAGGCCCGCAATGATCGACAGGAAAACGCCTTGGCCCGTTTCATACAGATACATGCCGGACGTCAGCCCGATCGCGAAGGGCAGGGCGTAGACAGCCAGGTTGAACAGGATCCAGCAGAGGGCACCAAGGCCGAACAGCGTGAAGAGGGTGGAGAAAAACATGAGGCACTCCTTTCGAGAACAAGGATCGCGCCGCCACCTCCTCCACTGGCACGGGCGGATCATAGCAGAAAACGGCGCGCCCCGGGAGAGTCCGGGGCGTGCGTCGGCGGAAATCCGGTCATGCCGGTGGGGCGGCTTTCGGCCGGAAGTCGAAGAGGGGAATGCCCATCGCGCGGGCCTTGTCGGCGAGATTTTCTGTGATGCCGGAGCCCGGGAAGACAATGAGGCCGATGGGCAGGGTATCGAGCAACTGATCGTTGCGCTTGAAGGGCGCCGACTTTCCATGCCGCGTCCAGTCGGGCTTGAAGACGGTCTGCGTCACGCTGCGGTTGTCGGCCCAGCCAGCGGCGATGCGTTCGGCCCCGCGTGGCGCGCCGCCGTGCAGCAGGACCATATCGGCGTGTTTCGCGTGGACGCGGTCGAGGGCCGCCCAGATGGCCGTGTGATCGTTGCAGTCGAGCCCGCCGCTAAAGGCGATCTTCGTGCCCTGCGGCAGGAGCGGTTCCAGATCGGCGCGGCGTTTTGCGGCCAGGTGGTCCCGACTGTCGATCAATGAGGCGGTTAGTGTGCGGCGGTTCACATGGCTGCCGGCCCTTGGGTGCCAGGTCTGGCCGAGATGGGTCTCGAAGAGATCTGCCGCGAGATCGCGCATGGCCTCGTAGGCGTTGCGCCGTTCGAGCAGCGTGATGCCCTCCGCGATCAGGGTTTCCAGTTCGACCGAGCGGACTTCGGATCCGTCCTGTTCGCGCTGCGCGCGTTTTTGTGCCTGTTCGTTGCTGTCGAGATCCCGGCCAGTCCGCGTCGCCATACGGTGAAACAGGTTCGTAGTGGACCAGAGCAGGTCTTCAAGGTCGGGCTCTAGGCGCGTGTCGGACAGCGTCGAGACGAGCGCGTCGAAAATGTCGACGACGGCGGTGCGAATGGCGTCGGGTTCCGGCAAGGGGCGGGGATCGGGCTCGTCGGTGAAGGGGCGCCAGCCGTAGAGCTGCAGTTCCTCGAGCACAACGGCGGTGGAGGATCGGGTTTGAAGATGTGTGTCGGTCATGATGTCGTCTCCGGTTGTCGAAGACCGCGCCTCTCGCGGCCTTCCCGGGCAACGGAAAAGCGGGGGCCGGACGGGTCTGCATTCTCAGGGGTCCCCGTTGCGCCCACGCGATGGGGTGGAACCGGAGCGCAGCGGAGGACGGCCATGGCCGTTGCGGGCCCGTCCGGGCTCTGCTCCGTTTTGCCCGCTCTCGGAAGGCCGGAAGGCGTGGCTCTGATCACGGAGGCGCTGGCCGACTGCGCTGACTCCGATCAATCGATGGCGTGGTCGTGGAAGGTCACGGCATCCTCGGGCGCCAGTTGCGGACGCAGATGCGCGCGCAACGCGTCGCGGCCAGATGCTCGCAGATCGTCATTGAAATCGCCGAGACAGGGGGAGAGATGGACGGCGTCGATCCCGGCCCCTCTGGCCCGATACGCCAGTTGGTCCGCGGTGGACAGGCCTGCCGGGTCGGCATCGACGGCGATGTAGAGGCGGCGAAGATCGGCGGGTAGCTGCAGGGCTGCGAGATGATTGGCGGACAGAGCCGCCACCGCAGGCAACTCCGGCAGGGCCAGATGCAGGGAGAGCATGGTCTCCAGCCCTTCGCCTGCGGCCAGCACGCTGACCGGTTTGCCGATGCGAACACCATGGCCGAGGAGATTGCCCATCGCCTTGCGCGGTGGAATGACCGGGGCCTTGTCCGCAGTGGCGGGGTCAAGCCAGGTGCGGTGCAGGCCGGTAAGCCGTCCGTCGAGGTCCGTCACCTTGGCGAGTAGGGCGGGCCAGTTCTCGGGCGGGTCTGTCAGCGCGTGATCCTCGCGCCAATAGAAGCAGTTCGGGTGAAACCGGAAGTTGTCGTGATGGCCCAGCCCGGTGAGGCCGCGCCCTGCGAGATAGCGTTCCGCCAAGGTGCCCGACATTGGCTGGCCCATGGCCCAGAGCCGCCGCGCGGCCTCGGGTGAGCCGCGAGAGGCTGGCGGATTGTTGGCGCGGTGCCTGTCCGTCTGCGGCAGGCTGAGAAACCTGCGCGCTTCGTCCAGCGTGTCCCTCAGGGTGGTGATCCCCATGTTCAGGGCGATCAGGTCCAGAAGGTCTCCGTGCTGCCCGGTTGCGGAATCGGTCCACTTGCCAGCCGCACCAAGGCCGGAGTTCGGACCGGTCAGCCGAACGTAGAGGCTGCGGCCCGGCGTATTCTGCACATCGCCTACGATCCAGTAGCGGCCCTGTTTGCGCCCGTTCGTGAGGTAGTGACGGCAGACGGCCTCGGCATCCTCGGCCAGGCGGCGGGCGATGTTGGCGGCGGGGCTGTGCATGCTTTGTGCCTCCTGTCGTGGATGGAAAAAGGGGCCCGCCATTTCTGGCGGACCCCGGTTGCCGGAACTCGGGGGAAGGAGCTCTGACCTGCTCGAAGGTCACTCGGCGGCTGTCCGGGCGAAAGCGTCACCGGCGACGGGATCATCTTCCTCCATGGGGTCGGAATCTCCGATAGCCGGTTCGCCGCCGTTTTCCGCCGATTGCGCTTCGCCGCTTTCAGGATCGTCGTCCGAAGGTTCTCCATCGGCGCTGTCCGCATCGTCGACCAGTTCGATCTCCGGCGCGTCCTCTTCCGGCAACGGCGGCGTGCGCAGCGGGTCCGGCAGCCAGCCGGTGCCGGAGAGCAGGTCCTCCGCTGCCGTCACCATCTCGGCCTTCTTCAGCCCCGCGATGCGGTCAGCGGCGTCCTCGCCCTTCGCTTCGCGAACTGCCTCGAGGATGCGGGCCTTGGTGACCCGACCGAGGTAGCTGTCGCCTGTCGCCGTCCAGCCCGCCTTGGCCATGTCGAGCCCGACGGTCCCGGCCAGCACATCCGCATGCACGATGGCACACGGTCGGCGCTGGTAAGGGTCGTGGACGGCATTGACGGTCACCGCCACGCAATGGGCGAAGAGCGCCTCGCGGCTGCAGCTGTCGAACTCGGTCAGGGCCTCCCAGAGGTCCTCGGGCGCTTTCGGCAGGTTGCGCGCCCAGGTCTCGTGGCGTTGGTCGATGGCCTGCGCATAGGCCGTGTCGCCAAGGCCCGGCACCTGCGATCCGAAGGCCGCGTTGCGCGGTTCGATCTCGACGCAGCTGTCGACGGCGTAGCGGTAGAAGAGCCGCAGGACCATCGCGTGCAGCGCCGCGAGGAAGGCGACCTGCGGGTCCTGGGCCAGCGCATTCCGCAATGCCAGCGTGCGATGGGCCGTCAGTTCCATGACGAGGCGGTCGGAAAGCGGCTTGAGGCCGTCATCCTCTTCCTCCTCGTCTTTGGTGGAAGTGACGGTATCGTCGGTGTCCTCGACCGGCGCCGCTTGCGGTGCGACCTCGTCGGCGCCCTCCACCTCCTCGACCGGCTCATCCTCTTGCCGCACATAGCCCCGTTCGACGCGCAACCGCCCGGAACTGTCGATGCTGACGAAGGCCCCAGCCAGCGCGAGGTCTTCCGCCTCGAACCGGATCGGACGCGCCTCGAACGCCTCCATCGCCTCCTCGATCTTGCCCAACCGGGTATCGACCTCGTCGGGCAGCTCGTCGGCCTCCGCATGCTCCGCCTCAAGCGCGTCGTATTCGGCCTTCAGCGCCTGATAGCGGGCAGCCTCCTCGTCGCTCATCGGCACCGCTTCGCCATGAACCCGGCGCATCCCGAAGGTATGGCCGTAGGGGAACTCGGTATCGACCTCGACCCATTTCCAGCCTTCGGCACGGACTGCCTCGGCCTCCTCGGCCAGTTTCTCGCGCACCATGACGTCGAGCAGGGCGGAATCCTGCAGCCAGCCGCCATCGTCCTGCTGGAACAGGTCACGCATGATCTCACCCCCGGCCTCGACGTAATCGTCGAGCCCCACGAACTGCGCCCGCTTGTCCGAGGCCCGCACCGCGTCCTCGGTCAGCATGCGGCGGATCTCGTAGGGCTGCCGCGAATAGTGCCGCTGCAGCGCCTCCCAGACCTGCTCCTGCCGTGCGTGATCGGGATTGACAGTGAAGGCCATGAGCTGGTCGAGCGTCATTTCCTCTTCGGCATAGGCATCGTGCAGCGAGGGCGCGACGGCAGCCAGCTTCAGCCGCTGCTTGACCACGCTGGCCGAGACGAAGAAGGCCGCGGCGATCTCCTCCTCGGTGCGGCCTTTCTCGCGCATCGCCTGGAAGGCGCGGAACTGGTCGAGCGGATGCAACGGCGCGCGCTGGACGTTCTCGGCCAGGCTGTCCTCTTCGGCGAGCCCGTCTGTGCGCACGATGCAGGGCACCAGCGCTGTCTTGTTCATGCGCTTCTGTTTCACGAGCAGCTCGAGCGCCCGGAACCGCCGCCCGCCGGCGGGGATCGTGTACATGCCGGTCTCGGCGCCACTGTCGTCCAGCACGGGCCGCACGGTGATCGAGCTGAGCAGCGTCCGCCGCGCGATGTCCTCGGCCAGTTCCTCGATCCACACGCCGGCCTTGACGTGGCGCACGTTCGACTGGCTGAGCATCAGCTTGTTGAAGGGGATGTCGCGCGAGGCGCTGAGGGTGATTTTCTGTTGCTTGGTCATCGGGATATCTCCGCGACAGGCCAGCCGGGAGCCTCTCTCCCGACCTCCAAACCCGTCACGGAAAACCCGGCACCCCTCTAACTCTCGAGGCAGCACAGAGCTCATATGGACTTGCAAAGAAATCCATATGATCTTATCTTATCAATCAAACTAGGAAGGAGCGCCAACACATGGAAAACGTTGTTCTGGAACGTCCTGCGCCGGATCGGCAGGGGGTCGCGCTCAAGGCCTTCACGCGGATCGCGGACGCTTGGTCACTCACCTTGCGGGAGGCCGCGGCGCTGGCGGATATGTCGGAATCCACCTGGAAACGGGCCAAGAAGCCTGATTTTGCCGGAGATCTGACGCGCGACCAGATGCTGCGCCTGTCCGCGCTCATCGGCCTCTACAAGTCGCTCGAGCTCTATTTCAATGAGCCGATCTCGCGCGACTGGGTGAAGCTGCCCAACCGGGGTCCGGAATTCGACGGCGCGCGGCCCGTTGACGCGATGATTGAAGGGGGATTGCCCAGGATCCTGCGCGTGCGGGGCTATGTTGATGCGCTGCGGGGCGGGGTTTGAGGATCACGTCGGTCAATGACCGTGCTCTTGTCAGGCTGATTTCCGAGACCCATCACAAGCCCCCAGTGCTGAGGGGGCTGGTCGACAGCGACGAGGAGGCCGCGGTTCTCGCCGAGATCGAAGGCGAGACCAGTGCCCGCCTGATCGCCGAAGCGCAGGGCAGTCCCGCGCTCGACCGCCGCGAACTCGCCTTCGCGCGGCGGTCGCATGACCTGACCCTTTACGGTCAGAGCCATATCAACGCGGCATTCACCTACACGAGGCCCAAGGGCAACCGGTTCAACACTGGCGACCGCGGTGCGTGGTACTGCGCCTGGAACATGCTGACGAGCGCGCAGGAAGTTGGATTTCACCGGACCCGTGAATTGGGCTTCATCGGCCGCTACGAGGACGAGGCGCGCTACGTGGAACTGCTGGCGGATTTTATCGGGGATTTCCCGGATCTGCACGGAGAGGCGCATCCGGCGCTCGATTCGGTCCCCGAGCGGGGCTACCCGGCCGGGCAGCGCCTTGCCGCCGACTTGAGGGCAGAGGGGCATCGTGGACTGATCTACCCATCCGTGCGCCACCCGGGCGGGCGGTGCTTCGTCGCCTTCGATCCCGGTATCATCCAGAATGTCCGTCCGGGCGCGAGCTGGAAGCTTGTCTGGCAAGGCGCGCCGGAATTTACGATCGAGGGGCTGTGACGCCCCTCGATATCTTCATTCAGTGCTTGAGATTATCACGATAGGGCGTTGATCCCAATTTATATTCAGCGCAATTAGGCTTTCTCCAACAACGCCTTCGCCTTCCCCTCCATGACCAGCCGCGCATCCTGCTGCGGCTTAAACCGGGCCACCGCCGTGATCCCTTGCACGAAGTCGAAGACGCTCTCGGGCGGGCGGCCTTCCTCGGCCAGCACCGTCTCGACGATCCGCCCCGTCTCCGCCTTCGAGAAACCGCGCTTGCGCAGGAAATCCTGACGGTCCTCGTCGGACCGCGCGACGATCTTCTCGCGCGCCGCGCGGATGCCGTCGATGAAAGGCGCGGGCGAGGACTCGGCGAAGCGGCTCAGCGCCGGAGCAGCCTCATGTGCGAACCGGGAGGCGGCGTATTTCGAATGCCGGATGGTGATCTCCTGGAAATCCTCGACGCCCCAGAGGTTACGGTTCTGGCAGACGGCACGGAGGTAGAAGCTGGCGATGCCGAGCGTTTTGGCACCCACCTCGGAATTCCAGCAGTAGAACCCCCGGAAATAGAGGTCGGGTGAGCCGTCGGGCAGCAGCCCCGCCTCGATTGGGTTGAGGTCGTCGACGAGGAACAGGAAAACGTCGCGGTCCGAGGCGTAGAGCGTCGTCGTCTCCTTCGTGACGTCCACGCGCGGGTTGTAGATGCCGGTGGACCAGTCGAGGACGCCGGGGACCTTCCAACGCGTGTCGCCTGTCCCGTTGCCGGCGATGCGCTGCACGGCGGAGACCAGTTCATGGTCGTAGATGCGGCCATAATCGGGGCCGGTCACGGCGCGCAGTTCCGTGCGGCCATTCGCGACTTCCATGGTCTTGATCTGCTCCGCGCGGTGGTTGGTCAGACCGTATTGCAGGTTGATCCCCGCCAGCGGCGCGGGCAGTTGCCGCAGATAGGCCGCGGGCGCGCCGACAAGGCTCGAGAGCTGGCCGAAGGACCAATGGGTCGGCGCGATGGGTTCATCCGTGCCTGGCACGACAATGCCCAGCTTCTCCGGGTTGTCGCGATGCGCCTCGACCCGGATCGCGGCGCTCTCCACCGTGCGCGTCCGGCTCCGCTCCGCACGGCCCTTGACCGAGGCGAACAGATCGTCGAGTGACAGATACCGCTCGTCATCCGGCCGCGAGAACCACTCGGACGACACGCGGTCCACATTGGTGCCGCGCGACACATCCACCCTGTAGCCGCCGCTCATATCACGCCCGGTATCGATAGTCTCGGTATTCATGGGTTTTCTCCCGCGACGGGCGGCCGAAAGCCTCTCTCTCGACCTCCAAACCCGTCACGGGCCGGGACGTCACCCCTCTGACTCTCGGATCACTCGGCTGCGCGGGTCTCGAGCCGGGAAGGGGCGCGCGACGCGGCAAGCCGGTGCAGCGTTTCCGGGCGGATATGCGTGTACCGGCGCAGCATTTTCCAATCCTTGTGGCCGGTGACCAGCGAGACCTGTTCGATCGCGAAGCCGGCCTCGAACAGGCGGCTTGTGCCCTCATGGCGTAGATCGTGAAAATGCAGGTCCTTCACGCTGACCTCGACGCAGGCGCGCCGGAAGGCCGTTCCGACCGATTTCGAGTTGTAGGGAAAGATCCGGCCCCTTGCGTGCCCGAGTTCCTTTGCCTGTTCGGTGACCAGCGCCCAGGCGTCGAACCCCGTGACGGCGAAGAGTGGGATCCGCTGGTCGTTTCCGGTCTTGTTGCGCGGATCTTTTCGGTCGCGGATCAGGAGCATCCGGCGGTCGACGTCGAGATCGGTCCATTCGACGCGGCAAATCTCGTCGAGCCGCATCGCCGTGGCCACCGCGAACTTCACGATGCGTGTCATCGGCAGGGTGAGCCGTTCGTTATCATCGAAGCAGCTGAAGAGGCGGTTCAACTCATCCGTGCGCGGGCGCCGATCCCGCTCCGTACCCTTGCCGATGAGTCCAAGCCGCTTGAGCGCAACGCGCGCCAGATCAACGGGTTCCGGAGAGATGTCGAGCCCGTGCACGGCTGCAGCGTGGGTGATGATCATCTTGATCACGCCGATGTCGATCCCGAGTGTCACCGGACCCGCACCTTGCTCCGCGCGCATCTTGCCGTAGTCGATCAGCTTCTGCCGGTCGAGGTGTCCGATCTTCTCCTTGCCCAGATCGCGCTTGAGCGTCGTGAGCGTGGCGGCCTTGCTGCGACGCGGCGGTTTCCCTACCTCGCACATATCGGTTATATGAAGGTCGATGAGGTCGCCAAAGGTCTGGAGGCGGGAAACGGACGACTTGTTCGGCGCCAGCCCCTGATCGACCCGGGTCTCCGCTTGGCGGGCCCAACGATGGGCGTCGTCGCGGCGGAGGAACGTCTCGCTCGCGTAGCGGCCCTTTCGTCTGATCTGGACCCGGTATGCACCGGAGGGGAGCTTGGTGATGGAGGCCATTTTCGTGTGCGCTGTGTGTGCAATGAGTCGTCGTAGAGGGGCAAATTCGGGGATATTGGGGCGTATTCCAGCGTAGCAGCATCCGCCGCCAACAGTTTGAAGATACACAAAAAATGCAAATAAATCAACACGCTAGATTATCCTGTGCCCCTATGATGGATTGGACCGACCGGCATTGCCGGGTGTTCCATCGTGTGCTCTCACGCGAGACGCTGCTTTATACCGAGATGGTCACCGCCCCGGCACTTGTGCGGGGAGGGGCGTTGCATCTGCTCGATCACGCCCCCGTCGAGCATCCTCTGGCGCTGCAACTCGGCGGCAGCGATCCGGCTGAATTGGCCCAAGCTGCGCGGCTCGGGGCGGAATCGGGCTATGACGAGATCAATCTCAATTGCGGTTGCCCGTCGGACCGCGTGCAGTCGGGCACTTTCGGAGCGGTCCTGATGAAGGCGCCCGAAACCGTGGCGCGCGCTGTGAGCGCGATGCGGGACGTCGTGGACGTGCCGGTCACAGTGAAGTGCCGCATCGGTGTCGATGATCAGGATGCCGAAACCGTCCTTCCGGACTTCCTTGCGCAGATCCGCGATGCGGGTTGCACGCGCGTGACGGTGCATGCGCGAAAGGCCTGGCTGCAGGGCCTGTCGCCCAAGGAGAACCGGGACATTCCTCCGCTGGATTACGACCTCGTGCATCGCATGAAGGCGGCCTTCCCGGACATGCACGTGTCAATCAACGGCGGCATCGAAACGCTGGACGCCGCAAAGGGCTTCCTCGAAGCAGGGCTCGACGGGGTGATGATCGGGCGCGCCGCATATCACCGGCCGTGGGATATTCTGGCCGATGCCGACCGGGCGATTTACGGCAAGGATCGCGCCCCCATTGCGCCCGAGGATGCGGCCTGCGCGATGCAACCCTATATCGCGGATCACATCGCGGGCGGGGGCAAGCTGCACCAGATCACACGCCACATGCTGGGGCTTTTCACCGGCCGGCCCGGCGCGCGTATCTGGCGGCGCGTGCTGTCGGAGAATGCGACCCGTCCGGAGGCGGATGGCCGGCTGATCGACCGCGCGCTCGAAGAGATGCAGGTGGCCCGCGACGCGGCGTGAGCCAAGTATGGCGGAAATGTGGCGCAATCCGGGCCGTCTCACGCCTTCGTTTCCACATCCGCAACAACAGCACTTAAAGCTATGAATTCCTGTAATTCTGCCGGATTATCGCCACGTTAATAATGGCCCCGGGGGATCGGTTCATGATTTGGCTGCTGAGCGCTTTGCCGTTTTTGCTTATTTCGACGCTCGTTTTTCGCGACGACGATGATGATGACGACGACGACAACGCGTCGAACGGAAATGATGACCCCGATATCGGCGAACCGCCCCTTTCCGGCGGGGTGGATGACGATCTTGACCTCACGGAGGAAGACGACCGGTTCGATGCCAGCTCCGGCAACGATATCATCCGTGGCCTCGGCGGGAATGACTTCATCGAGGGAAGCTCGGGCAACGACGCGCTGTCCGGCGGTGATGGAGACGACAGCCTCTTGGGCGAGGGCGGCCTCGATACGCTGGATGGCGGGCCCGGCAACGACGTGCTCGATGGCGGGATCAATGACGATGACCTGCTGGGCGGCACCGGCAACGATGTGATCGACGGCGACGATGGCGACGATTCCATCAAGGGCAATGACGGCGACGACACGCTCAAGGGCGAGAACGGCGACGACACACTTCAGGGCGGCCTTGGTGAGGATGACATAGACGGCGGCGCGGGCGCTGACTTGGTCGATGGCGGTGCGAATGATGACGCTTTGAGTGGTGGCGATGGCGACGATCAGCTTCTCGGGCTCGAAGGGCGAGACACTCTTCTGGGAGGCACGGGAAACGATACGCTGGATGGCGGTACACATGACGACACGCTCGAAGGAGGTGATGGCGACGACGTGCTGATCGGCGGCGGATTCAATGACAGCCTCGATGGCGGCGCCGGGAACGATACCGCCAATGCAAGTGTCGGGAACGACACAATCACTGGCGGTTCAGGCGACGACTCCCTCCTTGGAGGTCTTGGTGAGGACGTGATCGACGGGGGTGACGGCAATGATCTGGTCGAGGGCGGCTCCAATGACGACGTGGTGCGCGGTAATGACGGCGACGACACCGTTCTGGGCCTCGATGGCAATGACACGCTCAGCGGCGGTGCAGGGGCGGATATCCTCGATGGCGGTGCCGATGAGGATCAGCTGACCGGCGGCACGGAGAGCGACACCTTCGTCGTGTCCCTGCAGCGCGAGGATGGGGAAGCCGCGCCGGAGAACACCGCGACGATCACCGATTTCGTCACCTCCGGGGAAGAGGAGGACCTCTTGCAGATCTTCCTGGGCGCGGAGGATTCACCCGATGATCTTTCGGTTACGGCAGATGGCGCCGATGCGATCATCAGCCTCGGCGAGGGGGCCGATGCGGTAGATATCGTGCGGATCGTGAACGGCATCACCAACAATTTCACGCTTGAGAACGTGGTCACCATTGCCGAGGAGACGGTGCCCGTTACGGCCGTCTGAGGACTGCGCGAAGGTGAGTTATCGAAAGCTTCGACGTCCGGCGCCCTCAGGTGTCGGGCGTCAATCGTGCCTGACGGCCGCCGCGGCGCTTTTTCAGGCGTGGCGCACGCGAGGGCAACTCGGCCATGATGGCGCGACGCTCCTCGGCGGACATGCGAGACCAGCCGGTGATTTCCTCGATGCTGCGCAGGCAGCCGACACAGAGCCGCTCGGCCGGATGGACGACGCAGGTCTGCACACACGGGCTTTCGATCTCGTTCCGGCGCCAGACCTTGTCTGACGGCGTCTGCCGGTCGGCCATATTGTCGATCCTATCCCTTTCCCTGGCGTATATGCCTAATTCGGTCGAGCGCACCCTGCAAGATATATGAGGCGGCGACGTGATCGATCAGGGCCGCGCGTTTCTTGCGCGACGTATCGGCCTCAAGCAGGGCGCGTTCGGCGGCCACGGTGGACAGCCTTTCGTCCCAGAAAGTGATCGGCCCGTCCCAGAGCCCCGAGAGATTGCGCGCAAAGGCACGGGTCTTCTGACATCGCGGCCCTTCGGTGCCGTCCATGTTGCGCGGCAGACCCAGAACGATGCCACCGATCTCGCGCGCGGTCAGGATCGCGATCAGCGCCTCGGCATCGAGGGTAAACTTCTTGCGACGGATCGTCTCGAGCGGGGTGGCGACGGACAGCAGGCGATCCGAGACCGCGACGCCGATGGTCTTGTCGCCGAGATCGAGGCCCGCAAGTGCGCGCATGGGCGGCAGGGCCTCCACCGCGTCCTCGACGGTTTCATGGATCATTGCGCAACGCCCGCGCTGATCGCGCCTTCGCGGACCACTTCGAGTGCCGCTTCATTGCCGAGGAACACTTCCTGTGCGTTGTTCCAGATCGCACGCGCCTGATCGGTGTCATTCAGAACCCCGTAGGCGGTGATGAGACGCGCCCATTCCTCGGGCGTGCCGCCCTGACGCGAGAGCCGGTCCGAGAGGCGCGCGACCATGCCCGCGATCATCGCCTCGCGGTCCTCGGCGCTCATGTCGCCTGCCGCATCCATGTCATCCGCGCTCGGGCCGGGCAGGGGCGCGTCTGGCAGGGATGGGTCGGGCAGGGGCGGCGTATAATCGTTCACGCCTGCGCGCCAGGCCATCTCCTCGATCTGGCTGGCGATGGGCGCGACCCACGGATCGTCCGCGCCGGAGCGGCGCAGCAGGCCGTCCCAGATGCGGAAGGCGCGATCGGGACGTCCGGTCTGCGCAAAGCTCAAACCCGCGTAATAGGTGGCCACGCCGTTCTCGGGATCGCGTGCAAGGCCCGCCTGCAACGCGCGCTCCGCCTCGGGCGAGATGTAACCGCCTGCGGCGAGGATCATCATGTCCGCGAGATCGACGTAATCCTTCGCCGTGGCCGCATCGCCCTTGAGCGCGATGATCCGTTCCTGCGCCTGATAGGCTTCGCGGTAATTGCCAAGCGCGGCCTCGGACCGGGCGAGAAGCTGGAAGCCCTGAAGGTCATCCTGACGCTCGGCCACCGCGTTGCGCAGCCGCTCCACGAGTTCCAGGTATTCGGGCGCGGGCGGCTCGGTGGGCGCCGTTGCGGGCACCTGCGCTTCGGCGGTTTCCTGATCGGGGCGGTTTGCCCGCGCCTCCTCCGCCTGCGCGATGCGGTCCGCGAGGCCCAGATCGCCGTAGCCGGGCGCGCCCAGATTGGCGTAAAGATAAAGGCTCGCGCCCATGAGGAAGGACAGGACCAGCACTGCCATGGCCAAAGTCAGGCCGCGCGGCTCGGTCGATTGGGCGGCCTTGGCCTGAGCGGCGGCATCCGCGCTCAGAAGGCGGCGCGACACCTCGGTGCGCAGGCGCTCTGCCTCCTCCGGGCCGATCACGCCGCGTTCGAGATCTCGGTCCACCTCGCGCAGCTGGTCGCGATAGACGCCGATATCAGACGCCTCGCCGGTATTGTCCGCGCGCCGCCTGCGCAACAAGGCCAGGCCGATCAAGGCGGCCACCAGAAGCGTCATGGCGACGCTCACGATCCAGAAGGCAATCATGCCTGCTCCCCATTCTTCCCTGAGTGACGGCATATCGTTCCGCAGGCGCGATCAAAAGCCAAAACCGCCTGTGGAAGGGCGGTGCGTCCATGTGGCAGTCTCTGCGCGGGGCGGTGGAACAACGGCGCCCCGAGAAAGTTGTCCCAGTGACGGCTCCGGACGGGCGACTTGACCGCGGAGCCTTGTCGGCGCACCAACGGCGCTATGTCGCAGATTAATCACCAAACCAAGAGGACTGTCATGGCTTTCGAACTTCCCGACCTCCCGTATCCCCACGATTCACTGGCCTCCAAGGGCATGTCGCAGGAAACGCTCGAGTTTCACCACGACATCCACCACAAGGCCTATGTCGACAACGGCAACAAGGCGATTGCCGGCACCGAGTGGGAAGGCAAGTCCGTCGAAGAGATCATCAAGGGCACCTATGACCCGAAGGCGGTCGCGCAGAGCGGCATCTTCAACAACGCCTCGCAATACTGGAACCACAACCAGTTCTGGGAAATGATGTCGCCCGACAATGTGGCGATGCCGACAGAGCTGGAAAACGCCATCACCGAAAGCTTCGGCTCGGTCGAGAAGTTCAAGGAAGACTTCGCCGCCGCGGGTGCCGGTCAGTTCGGCTCCGGCTGGGCATGGCTCGTGAAGGACACCGATGGCGGGCTGAAGGTCACCAAGACCGAGAACGGCGTGAACCCGCTTTGCTTCGGTCAGACGGCACTGCTGGGCGTCGATGTCTGGGAGCATTCCTACTACATCGATTTCCGCAACAAGCGTCCGGCCTACCTCAACAACTTCCTGGAAAACCTGGTGAACTGGGAAAACGTGGCGGAGCGCCTGTCCAAGGCCTGATCGCCTGAGGAACGCCTCGTAAGGCATTGTGAGAACGTGATTTCGCCCCGGGTATCCCCCGGGGCGTTTTCGTATGTTTCGGTGAAATTCGGCACAGCCAGAGGAACATCACGGCCCAGCTCGCGTTGATATTCTGAACACGTAATACAGCAAAGGAGACAGTCATGGCAGACCGCATCAAATCCAAGGATGGCGTCCGCGAGACAGAAGAAATCCTTGGCCAGAAGCCCGAAAACCTCGACCAGGCGCCCAGCCAGGGTGGCCGCGGTGGCGGCGCGATGGCCCGCAAGGTCGGCACCCGCGACGAAGAAAAGGCGGTTGATGAAACCTCCAACGGGCGCACCGCACCCAAGGCGCAAGATCAGGACGGAAGCGGCGACAAGGAGAAGGTGTAATGGCCCGCATCGACAACGGCACTTGGGTCCTCATCGCCGACGGTGAGAAGGCGCTTTTCCTGCGCAATGACGTGGATGCGGAAAACCCGGATCTGTACGTCGTCCGTCTTGAGGAGCAGGACAATCCCTCGGACATGGAGCAATCCGCAAATCGTCCGGGTCGCATGAATGACGGCGGTGCGGGCCAGCGCTCCGCACTGGACGACACGGATTGGCACGAACTGGCCAAGGACCGCTTCGCGAAGGATCTGTCGGATATCCTTTACAAACAGGCGCATAAGGGCGCCTTTGACAAGATCGTCCTCGTGGCCCCTCCGCATGTTCTGGGTGAGCTGCGCGACGATCTGCACGAAGAGGTCAGCTCGAAAGTCGTGGCGGAGGTCGACAAGACCCTGACGAACCATCCGCTCGACAAGATCGAGACCCTTCTGCGCGACACCTTGGCCGAGATGTAACGCTCAGGCGGATATCGCGATCACCGAAGGCCCGGTTGCTTTGCGCAAGCCCGGGCCTTCGTTGCGTCTGGCGGCACGCTCTGCCAGTGATTTGCGCAGACAGCAGCGAACGGACAAGACGGATATGGATGGGCATAGGGCGGGCGTCATCGCGATGGTGCTGTGTTGCGCCTTCTGGGGCCTTTCCCCGCTTTATTACAAGCTTCTGGCGGATGTTCCGACGCTCGAAGTCCTGGCCCATCGCACCTTTTGGGCGCTCATTTTCTTCGTTCTCTATCTCGGCATCCAAGGCCGGTTGAGGGCGCTCTTCGAAGGGCTTCGCGATCCGGGTACCTTCCTTGCGATGGCCTTTGCCGCCGCCGTGATCGCGGTGAACTGGTTTCTGTTCATCCTTTCGGTCCAGAACGGTCGCACCACCGAAGCGAGCCTTGCCTATTACATCTTTCCGCTTGTGGCGGTGCTGTTCGGCATGGCCGCCTTCGGCGAAAAGCTTGGCCGGTTGCAGGCCGTGGCCGTCGCCTTGGCTGCCATCGCCGTCGCGATCCTGACCCTGCGTCTGGGCCATCCACCATGGTACGCGCTGACCATCGCGGTCTCGTTCGGGCTTTATGGCGTGGCCAAGAAACGCCTGAAGATGGGGCCGGTCATGTCCGTGGCGGGGGAGGTGCTGTTGGTGCTGCCGCTCTCGGCTGGCTGGCTGTTCAAGCTGCATGCGATCGACGGGACCGGGATCTTCGGCCAGGATTGGGGGATCAGCTTCCTTCTGATGCTGTCGGGACCGCTGACCTCCGTGCCGCTGATCCTGTTCAGCTATGCGTCGCAGCGCGTCTCCATGGCGACGCTGGGGCTCATCCAATACTTGAACCCCACGCTGCAATTCCTTGTGGCTGTTGCGATTTTTCGTGAACCTTTCGGCGCCGCGCACGCGGTTTCCTTCGCGTTGATCTGGGCGGCGCTGGCGATCTATTCGACCGCGGTGCTCCGCGATGACAGGAAGCGGCGCAAGGCTTCGATGGCGCCACCCACATCATCGGCGACCTGAACCGCCGCACGGGTATCCGCGCCTGCGAAGCCTTCGCCCACGACATAATCCAGAAGCTGGATGAGCTTGGTCCAGTAACCGCCTGAATTCACGAGGATGATGGGCTTGTCATGCAGTCCGAGCTGATGCCAGGTCAGCACCTCGAAGAACTCGTCGAGCGTGCCGGCACCGCCGGGCAGAACCACGATGGCATCGGCATTCATCAGCATGACCTTCTTGCGCTCATGCATGGTCTCGGTGACCACGAAGCGCGTCAGGTCCCGCTTGCCGACTTCCCATTTCACTAGGTGGTCGGGAATGACCCCGAACGTGTCGGCCCCGGCGCCTTGCGCCGCGCGGGCAACGCGCCCCATCAGCCCGACATCGCCCGCACCATAGACCAGCCGCCAGCCTTCCGCGCCGATGGCCCGACCGAGCGCCTCCGCCGTTTCGGCATATTCGGGACGTGCCCCGTCACGGGCACCGCAATAGACGCAGATTGAGGCCTGTGGCATGGGCGCACTCCGGATGTGGCAAGGCTTTTGACCTGAATACGCGCGTTGATATAGTGTCGCAATAGCGCTGGCCGTCAGGGTCAGCCGTTCGATGGGGATGCGGACGTTTATGAAAAAGCTCGCCTTTACAGGTGGCCCCGGCGGGATCGTGGCGGGGATCGCCGCCGTGCTCGGGGTGTCGCTGCTGGCGCTTTACGCGACAGGACGGCTTGCTCCTGACCTGCCGGAAGAGGCCGACGCGACGGAGGCTGCCGCTGCCGTCCCGGCCCGTCCCGCCGAGGGGACGGCGCCACCTGAAACGTCGGTGGATGAGGCGGCCCAGACCGCACCCGTCCCGGAGCCTGTGGGGTCGGAAGAGGCGAGCACGGAGGCTGAACGCGACGCGCCGCAAGCGCCGCCTGACGAGGGCCAACCGATTGATACCCAGGCGTCGGAGGCCGCCCCGTCGGTAGCTCCTGCCGCCACCGAGACCGAAAGCGCGTCACAGGACCCGCAGGAGACAGGTCCGACCGCGCCCAGCATCGACATCGTGCGTGTGGATCGCGACGGAAGCGCGGTCATCGCCGGGCGCGCCGATCCCGGTATCCGGATCAGCGTGACGGTCGATGGTGTCCACATCGCCACCGAAAACGCTGATTCGTCTGGAAATTTCGTTTTGTTCCTGGATCTCGGAACGAGTGCCGACGCGCGTGTTCTGGAAGTGTCGGCGGAGGGGCCTGATGGGCCGGTTATGGCGGAGGCCGAGGTGATCCTCGCACCGCGCACGCGTGTTGCGGTCGCGCGTGCAGAACCGGATGCGGCGCGGCCTGCGGCTCCATCTCCTAAGAACGATGAGGCCCAGACAACCACGGACACGAGTGAGGACGTTGCTACCATTTCCGATGACGGCGAAAGCGGTGAGACAGAGCGCGCGGATGCCGGTTCTGCTCCTGCCCAAGATCCCCCCGCACCAGCAGATGAGACCGAAGAGGTCGCGCTATCTTCCGAAGGTGCTGGACGTGCGGAACCCGACAGGGCGCCGCCGTCTCCTCCGGACCCCATTGCCGTACCCGATGTCCAGGTCACGACGGACACAGCACCGGACGACGCGCAGGCAAGCCCTTCGGCGGTTCTGATCTCGCGCCCCGAGGGCGTCGAAATCGTCCAGCCCGCAAGCGATCCGGCGACGCCCCCCGAAGGGGATTTCGTGGCGCTAGACAGCATTTCCTACGATGCGGCGGGGCAGGTGGTCCTGACCGGGCGGGCGAGCCCGAATGGCAGCCTTCGCGTCTATCTCGACAACCAGGAAATCGTGCTGACGGATGTGGGAGATAGCGGGCGGTGGCAGACCGATCTCGCCGGGACGGAGGCCGGGGTCTACGCGCTTCGGCTTGACCGGGTGGATGCTGAGGGCAGGGTGATTGCCCGGATCGAGAGCCCGTTCCAACGGGAAAGCCGCGCCGCGCTCGATGCGGCCAGCGCCGAGGCTGAAACCCCTGTCTTTGCGGTCACTGTCCAGCCCGGCAACACGCTTTGGGGCATTTCGCGGGAGCGCTACGGCGAGGGCCCGCTTTTCGTGAAGGTGTTCGAGGCCAATCGCGACCAGATCCGCGATCCGGACCTGATTTATCCCGGCCAGGTTTTTGCATTACCTGAATAGGATCAACGCGGTAGACGGTCGTCTTCACCCTCGGCCGTGTTGGCCAGCCAGTCGCGGAAAGCCTTGAGCGCGGGGGTGACGGGCCGGTCCGTAGGCCAGGCCAGGTGATAGGCCCCCAGCGTCGCGGGCGGTGCATTCGTCGCGCGGATGAGCGGGCCGCGGGCGAGGTCCTCCTCGATGAGGTAATCCGGAAGCAGTGCGACCCCCAACCCGTGAAGGGCGGCTTCGTGGATCGTGGTGAACTGGTCGAAACTGGTGCCGGGCAGGGCGCCCTGGCCTGCACCCTGGGCGGCGAACCAATCCTCCCAGGCGGTGGGTCGGGTGTCGATATGCAGAAGCGGCAGCTTGGCCAGCGCCGCCAGCGCGACCGGACCATCGGGCAGCAGCGAGGGCGCTGCCACGGGCAGCACACGCTCTGGCCGGAGAAACAGTCGTTCCGTGCCGGGTCGGGCAGCGGCCCCGAACTCCACAGCGGCATCGAAAGGCTCCGCACTGAAATCGGGCGGGCGAAGCCGCGTTGTGAAGGAGATCGTCACTTCCGGGTGGCGCCGGGTGAAATCGGGCAGACGCGGCACCAGCCATCGCATCCCGAAGGAGGGCAGGATCGACAGCGACAAGGCGCCTGCCTTCGAGGGCATCCGAAGCGTCAGGGAGGCCTGCGCGATGCGCTTCAAGGCCGCGCGTACTTCGGCGGCGTAATCCTGCGCCTCGGGCGTCAGCGCCAGCGCGCGCCCCTCGCGGTTCACGAGCGTCAGGCCGAGCTGTTCCTCCAGCGTCTTGATCTGCCGCGAGATTGCGCTTTGACTGAGGTCCAACTCGCGCGCGACAGCGGACGCCGTGCCCAGCCGATCCAGCGCTTCGAGCGCCCGGAGCGCGGTCAATGGCGGCAACAGACGCCGCGACAGGGGGGATACTTGCGTCTCGTGCATGGGTTCTTGAGGTAATGTCGCTTTTTGTTGCCATGGGCGCAAGGTAAGAACAAGGCAACCGATTTAGGAGGACGTGCGATGAAAGACCTGACAGAGACGCCGGAACTCAAGGCCAAGGACGCCCCCAACCTTGGCGCATTCGACTGGGAAGATGCCTTCCGCCTCAGCGATCAGCTCGAGGAAGATGAACGCATGATCGCCGACAGCGCCCGTGCCTATGCGCAGGAAAAGCTGCAGACGCGCGTGATCAAGGCTTATGAGGATGAGACCGTCGAGCCTGAGATCTTCCGAGAGATGGGCGAGATGGGCCTTTTGGGCACGACGATCCCCGAGGAATATGGCGGGCTTGGCGCGGGCTACGTGTCCTACGGCCTCGTCGCGCGCGAGATCGAGCGCGTGGATTCCGGCTACCGATCAATGATGTCGGTGCAATCCTCGCTCGTGATGTATCCGATCTACGCCTATGGCACCGAGGCGCAGCGCCAGAAATACCTGCCGAAGCTGGCCTCTGGCGAGTGGATCGGCTGTTTCGGCCTCACGGAACCCGATGCGGGCTCCGATCCTGCGGGCATGAAGACGCGGGCCGAAAAGATCGACGGCGGCTACAAGATCACCGGCTCGAAGATGTGGATTTCGAACTCGCCCATCGCTGATGTGTTCGTGGTCTGGGCCAAGTCCGAAGCCCATGGCGGCAAGATCCGTGGCTTCGTGCTGGAAAAGGGCATGAAGGGCCTGTCCGCGCCGAAGGTCGGCAACAAGCTGAGCCTGCGCGCCTCGGTCACGGGCGAGATCGTGATGGAAGGTGTGGAAGTGGGCGAAGACGCGCTTCTGCCTAATGTCGAAGGGCTGAAAGGTCCGTTCGGCTGCCTCAACCGCGCGCGCTACGGCATTGCATGGGGTGTCATGGGTTCGGCCGAGTTCTGCTGGCACGGCGCGCGTCAATACGGGCTCGACCGCAAGCAATTCGGCAAGCCCATTGCGCAGACGCAGCTCTTCCAGAAGAAGCTCGCCGACATGCAGACCGAGATTTCGCTGGGCCTTCAGGCCGCGCTGCGGGTCGGTCGCCTGATGGACGAAGCCAAGGCCGCGCCCGAGATGATCTCGATCATCAAGCGCAACAATTGCGGCAAGGCTCTGGATATCGCGCGGATGGCGCGGGACATGCATGGCGGCAACGGCATCTCGGCGGAGTTCCAGGTGATCCGGCACATGGTCAACCTCGAGACGGTGAACACCTATGAGGGCACCCATGACGTGCACGCGCTGATCCTGGGCCGCGCGCAGACCGGCCTGCAGGCCTTCTTCTGAGGCGCAGCTTTTCGAGCCCTTGCGGCCTCTCATCGCGGGGGCCAAGGTAGCCGGGCGCGGGGATCTTCCTCGCGCCCTTTTCTATGCAAGGCATTGGGGCCGATTATGGACGCAGCGACACGGGTGCATGAGCAATTTCTGGAGCGGGTCCGCGCGCGGGATCTTCCGGAAACCGGGGATGTGCGGGCAGGGGATGCGGGCCTCGATCTCGACGGCCTTCTGGGGCTCTGGCGCGCGCAGCTCGTCTCACGGCACATGGATCGCGCCGGGCGCTGGCTGCAGGCGCAGGGGCAGGGGTTCTACACGATCGGCTCCTCGGGTCATGAAGGCATGGCTGGGGTTGCAGGCGCGCTTCGCGTCGAGGATCCGGCCTTCCTGCATTACCGTGACGGTGCCTTTCAGACCGCGCGCTCCGCGCAGGCAGACATCGACGCGATGCGTGACATGGCCCTGTCCTTCGCCGCCTCGAGCGAGGACCCGATATCGGGCGGACGGCACAAGGTTTTGGGGTCAAAACACCTGAACATCCCGCCGCAAACCTCTACGATTGCGTCACATTTGCCGAAAGCCGTCGGCGCGGCCTTCGCGCTAGGACTGAACCGGCGGCGCGGCCAGCCGGAAGACCGGCTGGTGATGTGCTCCTTCGGGGATGCCTCGCTCAATCACTCGACCGCGCAAGGTGCGCTCAATTGCGCGGGCTGGACCGCCTGGCAGGGCGCGCCGCTTCCGCTGATGTTCGTCTGCGAAGATAACGGCATCGGGATTTCGACCGCCTCGCCGGAGGGCTGGGTGGATGCGGTCCTGCGGGCGCGTCCGGGCCTGTCCTACACCCGTGTCGATGGTTGCGACGTGGTCGCCACCCATGCCGCAGCACTCCGTCTTGCCGCGGAGATCCGCCGCACCAAACGCCCCGGTCTTCTGCATCTGAGTTGCGTGCGGCTTTACGGCCATGCCGGGGCGGATGTGGAGAATGCCTATCGCAGCGAGGCGGAAATCGCCGCGAACGAGGCGCGCGATCCCTTGCTCTACACCGCGCGCCACCTGCTTCATGCAGGACTTGAAGAACCCGATATTCTCTCATCGTATGAGGATGTTGCAGCACAATGCTTCCAAGCGGCGGAACACGCGATGACTCGTCCGCATCTGGAAAGCGCCGCGGAGGTGAGCGCGGCTCTGATCCCGCCACGCCGCAGCGTCCCGCACCGCAACGGGCCATCGCCCGAGGCGCGCGCGGAAACGCTTGGGCCCGTGGATCTGCGCGCCATGGAGCAGAAGCAGCCGATGAACAAGCTCATCAATCTGGGGCTTGCGGAGCTGATGCTGGACGTTCCCGAAATCATCGTCGCCGGAGAGGATGTTGGCCGCAAAGGCGGCGTTTACGGGATCACCAAGGGCTTGCAATCCAAGTTCGGACAGATGCGGGTGATGGACACGCTTCTCGATGAGCAATCCATCCTGGGCCTCGCCATCGGGTTGGGTCAGCAAGGTTATCTGCCCATGCCGGAAATCCAGTTCCTGGCCTATCTGCACAATGCAGAGGATCAGATCCGAGGCGAAGCCGCGACGCTGCCGTTCTTTTCCAATGGTCAATACAGCAACCCGATGGTGCTGCGCATCGCGGGGCTGGGCTATCAGAAGGGCTTTGGCGGGCATTTCCACAACGACAACTCGCTGGCCGTCCTGCGCGACATTCCCGGCATCATCATCGGCTGTCCGTCAGACGGCGCGGACGCCGTTCGCATGTACCGTGAAGCCGTGCGGCTGGCACAGGAAGAGCAGAGCGTGGTCGTGATGATCGAACCGATCGCGCTCTATCCCATGCGCGACCTCATGGAGCCCGGCGATGGCGGCTGGATGCAGCATTATCCCGAACCCGACGAGACCGCGCCGCTGTCGGTGCCGCGCGTTCTGGGGCAGGGTACGGACCTGGCCATCGTTACCTATGGTAATGGGGTATTCCTGTCGGAACAGGCGCGCCAAGACCTGGACGCCCAGGGCATATCCGCACGGATCGTCGATCTGAGATGGCTTGCGCCGCTCGATGCGGAGGCGATCGTCGCGGCGACGGAGGGCTGTCGTCAGGTGCTGATCGTCGATGAGTGCCGCCGCACCGGATCGCAATCCGAGGGGTTGATGACGCTCTTTGCGGAAGCCGGACGGACGGGCGTGTCGCGTATCACGGCAGAAGACTGCTTCATCGCGACGGGCCCGGCTTATGCGGCGACCTTGCCGTCGCGGGATGGCATTGTGGCTGCGGCGCGGGCGCTTTTCTGACGGTATGCGCAGACGCGCTGGGAAAAGTGCCGATTGCCAAATACTTGCCGCCTTGTCTTGGTGCGGTGGTTGAATGGTCAGGGGGCCCAATTCTGTGCGCCAGTTGTTGCAACCAAGTAGAAATGTCACCAGCTCTGCAAAGCAGAAGTGTCACCAAGGGGCGCTGAGGGGAGCAAAGCCTGACAGGGCGGAGACCTTAGATATCGCAGCCCTGGCTGGCTTTGCGTTTGGCAATTTTCTGTTGGTCGGAAAGCGTGTTCCAGCCGTTATTTCGACGTCCCGTTGGCTCGTAGCGGGTGCGCTGTTTGCCCGCGCGGCGTTTCTTCGGCGGTGCCTTGTCCTGCTCGGCCTTGATGTGTTCCAGAACGGCGCTCAGATGCTTGTTCTCGGTGATGGCGGCATGGGTCACGCGCTGGTCCTTGTCGAAGACGGAGTAGGGCAGCGAGACGCCCCTCCATCGGAATTCCAATCGGCCGTCCACGAACTCGAAGGTGTCGATGTACTTGCCGGGCAGATCGCGCGTGATTTCGTTCTCGTGGAGAATGATCCGCAACCGATCATAGGAAAAGGCCAGCTGTTGGCCGACATAGCGCTCGTCACGCCAGCACAGGATATCGGTCAGCCGGTCCGGCTCGGTATTGAGGGGCCGGTGCAGGTTATCCCGGCGCCGCGGGGTCCTGGCGAACTTGGCGTTGTAACGGTCCATGAAGGCGGGAAGGAGCGCGTTCGCGGCGCCCATGTCCGAGGTGCCTGCCAGACGCAGCTCCTTGACCAGTCGATCCTGTAACGTCCGGTTCGCGCGCTCGACACGGCCCCTGGCCTGGGAACTGTTGGCGCAGAGGATCTCGATGTTCAGCTCGTTCAGAGCACGGCCAAACTGGGTCATCCCATGGCCTGACTTCGCGCCTTGCTGGGCAACACGGAACACTGTGTGCTTATCCGAATAGAACTCCACGGGACGACCATGTGTATGCAGGTAATGCTCAAGCGCGCCGAAGTAGCTGAAGGTGCTCTCGGACTCCACGAACTCCAGATGCATCAGCGTGCTGGTCGCATCGTCGATGAAGACGAGTAGGGTGCAGGACGGCCCGCGATCCTCGAACCAGTGATGACCCGAGCCGTCGATCTGGATCAGTTCGCCGTAGCACTCCCGGCGCAAACGCGGCTGATGGAATGTCCGTCGTTGCTTGCGCGAGAGCCAGATCCCGGCACCGGACATCCATTTGCGCAACGTCTCGCGCGAGACCTTGAGCCCGTGGTCTTCCTCGAGCTTCTCAGCTGCAAAGGTCGGGCCGAAGTCGATGTAGTTCTCGGGCACCAGCGTGACAGCGAACTCACGCACCGCCGGATCAATCCGATTGTTCGAGGCCCGGCCACGCGCCTTGTGCCGGATCGCTGCCGGACCGTCAGACTGAAACACCTTCAGCAGTCGGTGAACTTGTCGTCGGCTCAATCCGAGCACGTTGGCCGCCGTAACAGACGTCATCCGGCCTTGGGTCACTTGGCTCAGTACTTCTATGCAGTTCAGCTCGCGCTCGCTCATGATCACCAGTCCCACAGACGCACTCCAATCCTGCTTGCTCAACAGGGAAGTGTGACACTTCTACTTTGCAGATGTGGGACATTCTAACTTTGCGCTGATGGCTCAAGGGTCGTTGCGACGTTTTCCGCTATCTCAGTTTCTTCATCTCTTCTCTGAAGGCTTCAGTTGGGGTGCGCCATCCGAGGCATTTTCTGGGTGTCCCGTTCAGGCGGTCACAAATCGCCTTCATATTGCGATTTGAGAGCGCCGCGAGCTGGGTGTCACGCGGTAGATATCTGCGTGCACGTTTGTTTAGGTTCTCGACCGAACCCTTTTGCCAGGGTGCCTGCGGATCGCAAAACCAGCTTTCCGTTCCGATGCCGGACTTCAGCTTGCGCCATGCGCGGAACTCGAAGCCACGGTCGAAGGTGATCGAACGGCGAGCGGGCTGGGGCAGGGGTTCCATCACGTCCATCAGCTTGTTTATGAAGTGTGTCGAGCTGCGGTCGTTGTTGCGGAACAGGACGGCAAACCGGGTCTTTCGCTCGACCAGTGAGGCGACGTTCATCGTGCCTTGGGAACGTTCAAAGATCATCAGATCACCTTCCCATTCGCCAAAAGTCTCGCGCGTCTTCACGTAGTCCGGGCGTTTATGGATCGATCGATCTGGCGGAAATACTTGGCCTCTGGGGCGTCTGGCATAGCGCGGCTGACGCTTCTTGCGTCGGCTTGTTAAGTGGCGCGCCAGTTGTTCGGATTGGCCTTCGCGGCTGTAGACATACGCATAGATCGTCTCGTGGCTGACGCGAATTGGCTGCCCATCGAAATCAAGACGCCCGGCAATTTGCTCTGGCGTCCAGCCGACCTTCAGTTGAGCGATGACATGGGCACGCAGACCATCGAGGCGGATCAGCTTGCGCCTTCGAGCGCGTCGGTCAGACGCATATTTCTGCGCATTCATGCCGTAGTAGCCGTTCAGATTTGGCAGCTCTTCGTCGGTAAAATAGTTCCGCTTGATCTCGCGATAGACGGTTGAGCGGTGCCTGCCGATCTCAGCTGCGATCTTGCTGACAGGCACTTCTGCATTCAGCATGTCTTCGATTGTGCGCCTCTCACGCAAATCCAGTTCTGTGTGGGCCAATTCCACTCTCCTTGCTTTCCAGCAAGATAGGGGATTTGTCGCAACCCAGTTTAGAATGTGCCCGCGTACACCAGTAAGTCTCATAATCAGTATTATGTAAACAGAAGATGTGGCTGAAGCCAGCGCTATCGCGGTCAGACCTCCTGCACATCTCTTGGCCCCTCCACGGATGACGACAAGCCGCGCTAGACAGACAAGGCAAGCTGACGCTATCACAGACGCATTCTACGGAGACGTTTTCATGGACTGCATCAACGTGAAGGCAACGCTCGACCCGGTGGATCCGGTCGATCTTCAGAAACGCGTTCTTGCACTCACCCAGCATGAGAAGATCGAGGAAGTCTGGGCCGATCTGTGCGACGCCATGGCGCGCTACGGTTTCGACCGGCTGTTCTACGGGTTCACGCAGTTCCGCTCCGGACAATCGCTTGGCGATCCCGACGATTTCCTCGTGCTGACGAACCACCCGCCGAGCTACACGCAAGCCTTCTTCGACGATCAGTATTACCGCGACGCGCCGATGGTCCGCTGGGCCCTCAATCACGATGGCGCGTGTTCGTGGAACGTCCTCAAGCAGATGGAGGACGAGGGCGTTCTGAGCGCGGCTGAACGGCGCGTTCTGATGTTCAATCGTGCGCGCAACGTGACCGCAGGTTATTCGGTGTCGTTCAGATCGGTGTCGCGCCGGGCCAAGGGCGCCATCGCATTGACCGCACGGATCGGCCTTGACCAGGACGCGGTGGATGCCATTTGGGAGGCGCATTCGGACACGATCCTGATCCTGTGCAATGTCGCGCATCTCAAGATCCTGACCCTGCCCTATACGCCACCCAATCAATCACTGACGCGCCGCCAGCGCGAAGCGCTCGAATGGGTTGGCGATGGAAAGACCACGGCGGATACCGCGGCCCTGATGGGTTTGACGCCCGCGACGGTCGAGAAACATCTCAGGCTCGCCCGGGCCGCGCTGAACGTCGAGACGACCGCGCAGGCGGTGCTGAAAGCGTCGTTTCAGAACCAGATGTTCGTGCTCGATCTCTGATCTGACAGGCCGAATACGCGCGGCTTACCTTAAGGTCAGGTTTTCCGGACTTTCCTTACGCTGCGTCAAATGAGACGCTTACGGTGTTCCAACGATGTTGGCCCTAAGGGTCAGGAACAGTCCACGGCCACATATCCCTGCAATTTCAGGGCTCTGCGTGGTTTCTGGTGCAAACCGTTCGACGTGTCGGCTGCATTTTCAGTCCGGCCGCCGAAGCCCGACCGATCTTGTTCTCATCCCCAATGTCATTGATCGGTCGGGTCCTTGCGCTGAGACAGCGCGGTTTGCGCGACCGGTGAAAAAGGGTGCGTAACGAGTTCTCTGGTAAGGAAAAAGCCGCTTCGAAAGAAGCGGCTTTTTCCCGTCTTTCACAAGGAGCAGCGCAAGATGCGCCGCGCAGGATCAGCCGCCCTGGGCAGCCTTTGCGACCTCTGCTGCGAAATCCTCTTCCTTCTTCTCGATGCCTTCACCGACCTGCATGCGCACGAAGCCGGTGACCTCGACGCCCGCATCCTTCGCGGCCTCGGCCACGGTCTTGTCGGGGTCGATGACGAAGGCCTGACCGAGTAGCGTGATCTCGGAGAGGAACTTCTTCATGCGGCCTTCGATCATCTTCTCGATGACCTGCTCGGGCTTGCCGGATTCGCGCGCGATGTCGATCTGGACCTGACGCTCCTTCTCGACAACGGCGGGGTCGAGATCGGCTTCACCGAGCGATGCGGGGTTGGCCGCAGCGATGTGCATCGCGACCTGACGGCCGAACGCGGCATTGTCGCCCGACAGCGCGACCAGCACGCCGATATTGCCCATGCCGTCTGCGGCTGCATTGTGCACGTAGGATACGACCTGACCGCCTTCGATCTTCGCCATGCGGCGCAGGGTCATGTTCTCGCCGATCTTGGCGATGGCGTCCGTGATCTTGTCCTTCACGGGCTTGCCATCGACCTCGGCTTCGGCCAGCGCCTCGACGCTGTCGACGCCAAGCGCCGCGCCGGAGATCTCCGAGACCATGTTCTGGAACTCGGCGTTCTTGGCAACGAAGTCGGTCTCCGCGTTGACCTCGACCGCGACGCCGGTGCCGCCATCGACGGACACGGCCACGAGGCCCTCTGCCGCCGTGCGGCCGGACTTCTTCGCGGCCTTGGCAAGGCCCTTGGTGCGGAGCCAGTCGACCGCCGCCTCCATGTCGCCGTCATTTTCGGTCAGCGCCTTCTTGGCATCCATCATGCCAGCGCCGGTCATTTCGCGCAGTTCTTTCACCTGTGCAGCTGTGATCGCCATGGGGCTCTCCTCAAGATATTGGGTCATCGGGCGGGACGATGCAGGCCCCTGCCCGGTCAAATCGCATGGGAATTCGGGCCGCGAGCCAGACGCGGCCCGAAAGGATCAAGCGTCGGCGGCCGGTGCTGCCTCTTCGGAAACCGCCTCTTCTGCGGGGGCTTCCTCGAGCGCGCCGAGATCGACGCCAGCCGCTTCCATCTGGCCGGACATGCCGTCGAGTGCCGCGCGCGATGCCAGATCGCAGTAAAGCGCGATGGCCCGTGCGGCGTCGTCATTGCCGGGGATGATGTAGTCGATGCCGTCGGGCGAGCAGTTGGTGTCGACCACGGCCACGACCGGGATACCCAGCTTCTTGGCTTCGAGCACGGCCAGCGCCTCTTTCTTCACGTCGATGACGAAAAGGAGGTCGGGCAGGCCGCCCATCTCGCGGATACCGCCCAGCGAGGCCTGCAATTTGCCCTGCTCGCGCTCCATGCCGAGACGCTCTTTCTTGGTGAGGCCTTCTGCGCCACCTTCCATCTGCTCGTCGATGGACTTCAGACGCTTGATCGACTGCGAGACGGTCTGCCAGTTGGTCAGCGTGCCGCCGAGCCAACGGTGGTTCATGTAGAACTGCGCGCATTTCTCAGCGGCTTCCGCGACCGGCAGCTGGGCCTGGCGCTTGGTGCCGACGAAGAGCACGGAGCCGCCCTTTGCGACGGTTTCGCGGATGACGTTCAGAGCAGCGTCCAGCATCGGGACGGTCTGCGTCAGATCCATGATGTGAATGCCGTTACGCTCGCCGTAGATGAACTCGCCCATGCGGGGATTCCAGCGCTGCGTCTGGTGGCCAAAGTGAACGCCAGCTTCCAAGAGCTGACGCATGGAGAACTCGGGAAGAGCCATGCCGTTTCCTTTCCGGTTTTCGCCTTGGCGGGGATGTGATCCGGGGCATCTGCCCCCGGACAACCGGTGGACGTCAGGGATGTCTCCCCTGAACGCCCGCCCCGCCTGCGGGATTAAGTGAGTGCGCGTTACACCGGCCGGGCCTGCTTCGCAAGGGTGTGAAGCGCAGAAAATCGGTTAACGCGAGTATCGTTTACAAATTCGCGTTTTGCATGTACGCTCATACCATATTTTAAGACTGTTTTTCACATCCGAGACCTTTCGCAATGGCTTATTTGTCGCTCATTTTCCTATTGTCTGCGGTCATTTCTCCCGCGCCAGAGCGTCCGTCCTGCATGCCCATGGACGCCGATGGGCCCGCCCTGCATTGCTGCCAGCTTTCCAATGGCCTGACATGCTGCAGCGAAAGTCTCGATTCAGACGGGACGATCACGGGATGCGACTGTTCGGGATAATTGCGGCTGCGAGCCTGTCGGCCACGCTCGGCACCACGGGGTCGGCGCAGGACCGATATCGTTTCGAAGTCACGATCGAGGACCAGTCCTACACGTTGCAGACCGCACCGGCCGTGCATTACCGCCTCTACGAGACGGAGCCGGGACCGGGTGCCGATCTCGATGCGCATTATGACGCAAAGAACCCCGAAGCCACCGGCAATCCCAACAGGTTCGTCTATGGCGCGGGCAGGCTCGATCATGTCGGGGACAGCAGCGATACGCGCAGCTATGTCCGGGTCGATATCGGTCAGTTCGAGAACCTTCTGCCTGCGGATCCCACGCTTCTGGTGGCGCGGCTCACGCCGAATTACCTGGGCGGCCCACCGATCAAGCGCACGGTCGTTCTGAAGACACGCGCGCAATTCGCAGAGCTTTACCGCCTTGAGGTCAATCAGATCCTGCGCCTGTCGCAACTGGGCGAGGATGATTTCGAACGGGCCTACAAGGCGGCCTTGGGCGCGATCGACTATTCCCCCGATCTCGACAATTACCTGCTGTTCATAAAGGTCCTGCGGGCCGAGTTGGACAGCGGAAGCGGCAGGCTCACCCATACCCCCGCCACGCGAGAGGAATTGGCACTTCTGCTGCCGAAATATTCCGAGCTCGATTTCGGCAATCGCTGGCTCATCGACGTGGACCTTCTCGATACGCTTGTAGGCGCCCGCGATCCCGACCGGTCCTACGGCACAGCGGGTACTGTGCGCGATGCGGCGGTGATGCTGGGCACGAGCATGATCGAGGCGCTGGAGACGGCGGATGCGGATCTGGCCAGCTTGCCGATCGTTCGGGTATATCAGCACCTCTCGGCCCTACATGCAGGTGCGGGCGATTGCATCTCCTTGTCAGAAAACGCAGCCCGCGCGCTGGCCGATGCAGATGAAATCCGCATGGCATGGTCGGCCCAGCGTCGACTGTTTCTCGACTGGGCCACCTGCCTTGAGCAGATGTCGGGCTTCGGCACAGGGCCCGATATCGACACGATCATCGCGGATGCCGCCGAAAAACCCTTCCTGAAAGCGCAATGGTCCGCCTTCGCGGAGGCCGGTCAGCGCGCCGGGACGCGGCTCGAATTTGCGACCGCCGCACCGGATGTCCGCATCCGCGACCTCAAAGACATCTCCCTGCGCATTTCAGAAAGGAGCCCGGAATGAACACACCGACCCCCGTCACCAAGCCGGAGGTGCGCACGACCCGCGTGGGCCTCGATCAGGCCTCGAAACGCTTTGTCGTGTATTGCGCGGTTTCGGTCTCGTCGATCATCGCGCTGGCGGTGATCGGTGTGGTGGCTTTGATGCCGCTCCTGTCCCCGGGATACGAGGTGCCGGAGACGCTGGCCAATTGGGGCGGGCTGATCATCGGCTTCTACTTCGGCTCCTTCGTCACGCTGCTCAAGGACTGGTCTCAGGAGAGTGTGGATGTGCATCAAACGCCCGGAAGCTAACCTGCGGCGCCTGGGATCGGTCGCTCTGGGCGTCGCCCTGTTCGTCGGGCTGGTCACCGGCGACGGCGCACAGGCGCAGGACGTCACCCTGCCCTTTGACAGCGAGTATCCACCCCTGTCGTTTCGTGGTCCCGATGGCGTGGCCGATGGCTTCGACGTGGCCGTGGCGCGCGCCTTGTCCGACAAACTGGGATTGGTGCCGGACTTCATCCCGGCCGATTTCGTCCGGATCCAAAGCGGTAACTGGCCCGACGACTGGCCCTTTGCGGTGGCCTCCATGTCGATCACCGATCAACGCCGGGAAGTCTTCGATTTCGTGGGCGCCTATTACTACGATTTCGTGGTGCTGATCGGGGCGGAGACCGGTGGCGACCCCCTGCCCCAGCCCGGCCCGGGTGACCGGATCGGCGTCTGTTCGGGCTGTGTCTACCGCGCCTTTCTGGAGGGCAACTTCATGATCGGCGATGGCGAGATGGGATCGCCGCGCTATCCCGATGCCGAGATCGTGGATTTCGCGACCGATACCGACATGCTGCGCCAGCTCGTGGCCGCGGATGGCAGCATCACGCATGGTGTGACCAGCGCCCGCTTCGCCGAGTATTTTCGGGATCTCGGCTTCGCGATCACCGTCTCATCCGAAACCGTCTTCGTCACACCGACCTATATCGCGGTGCCGAAGAACAGCTCCGTGGCACAGCAGGACGTCGCCTCGGCCTATGATGCGCTGAAGGCGGAAGGCATTCTGTCGGAGCTGTCGGTCGAGCATCTGGGCCGGGATTACACCGACCCCGAGATGTTCAACGAAGACGGGCCCACCGAATGAAGGGCAAGGTTGGGCAGGTTACAGAAAGACCCGCTCGACGAACCAATAGGTGCCCACCAGCGCAATCCCTGCCGAGGCAGGAATGGCGACAAAGGTGCGGTAGGCATCCAGCTTGTCGACATTGGTCGCCGCCAGCAGGCACAGCAACGAGAGCGCCGCGAGCGGGATCAGGAAGACCGGCGCCGACGCCTCGAAGCCCGACAGAAGACCGCTGCTCGACAAAAGCACGGTCAATATGATGAAGATCACCGCCATCACGCCGTAGAAGACCTGGCCCGTGCGCTCCGAATAATCGAGCGCGTCGACCCGCAGGGCCACGAAGACCAGCGCGAAGACGATGCCGATCACGGTCAATTGTCCCAGCTCCACGCCGATATTGAACCCGATCAGCGCCGGGATGAACTGGCCCGCGGGCAGGCCGAACTCCCCCAGTACCGAGGCAAATCCGAGCCCGTGCAGGAGGCCAAAGGCGAAAACCACCAGCGGCCGCCATTTCGACCACCCCTTCGAGACGATGTTCTCGACCGCGACGAAGACGATCGAGGCCGCGATGATAGGCTCCACGATAAAGCCCGGCACGTTCACATAGCCGAGCGCGCCAAGGGCCAGCGTCACCGTATGGGCCAGCGTGAAGGCCGAGACCTGCCAGAGAAGCGGGCCGAGCCGCGCCGACAGGAAGAAGAGCCCCAGCACGAACAAGATGTGATCTAGGCCCATGGGCAGGATGTGTTCGAACCCGACCGGGATGTAGCTCAGGAACGCTTGCAGCCCGGTCTCGGCGCCGCCCCCGCTGATGTCGATGGGACCCGAGGGTGTGCCGCCTTCGAGGAACCCGGTGAAGGGTTCCGCGACGCCCTGCTGGCGCAGGACCAGCGTGCCCCATTCGGCAGGCCAGGTCACGGTGATGCTGTCGGCGCCTGCGGGCAGCCGGCCCTCGAACCCGAGCACCGTGTCGCGGGGAATCTCGACATTGCCGACGGGGCCGGGGCTGATCTCCGTCATAGTGAGCGGCACCGCCTCCGTGCCCGCGTCGATCTCGATCCGATCGGTCAGCGTGCCGCGCATCTCGGACAGGCGCGCGCCCAGCTCTTCAGGGGACAGCGCGCGCAGGGCGTCGATCTCGTCCGACAATTCCAGCGCGTTGGTATCCTCCACCCCTTCAAGATCCGCACCGGCCACGATCGCCTCGGCATTCAGCGTGACCGACAGGCGCAGCATGTCGCCATCGGTGGTCATATCGGCGATGGTCGGCCGGACCTCATG